>JAEZUM010000072.1 GCA_023421075.1 Bacillota bacterium | reverse complement strand
GTCGTCAAGCAAAGAAGTAATTCTTTCTCTTGCTGACAGTTGTGCTGTACTGCTCATTTTCAGCCCTCCATTTTTTCTATTGTTAATTATTAATCAATTCTCTGCCGATTTTAATTGTATTATATTTGCCTGAAAAAGGCAAGACAAATTCTCGATTCTGGCGATTTATGCCATATTAACCAAACATGTCTTAATCGCATTTTTCGCGTTAGAAAGTCGCAAGCATATTAATATGAAGAGGAACGAAATGTTCTGTATCAATTCATACTTTTATAGGTTTTGTTTAATTTTACTAAGGTCGAAACCTTTCCGATAAAGAGAAGCAATCAGCTTCTGCTTATCCTCCGGGGATAATGCTTGTGGATCTTTTGATTTTTTTGCAATGGCTTTACGGATGGCAATCATTTCTGCATCCTCCGCTTCTTCTGATTCATATTCCTCTTCGAATACAGAATGAATGATGTCCTTAGCTACCCCTTTTTGCTTTAATTCATTTTTGATCATCAGCTTGCTCTTCTTATTCTTACGAGCTTTCACAAAGGAGGTGGCATATCGCTCGTCGTTTAAATAACCATAATGCTTGACGTATTCAATAACCCGATCAATGATATCTTCATGATATTCTTCTCTGCTTAATTTTAAACGGAGCTCTTGCTCACAACGATCCATAAATTTGAGGATGGATAATGCCTTATCGATTGCTTTGGGGTAGATCAGAACCTCGATCAGCTTCTCATATTGTGCTGTCAGGATTATTTGGCCTTCTTCCAATTGAAGCTTTTCCAACTCTTTTTCCGTTAATTGAAAAGCAAATTCCTCATCAATATAGATTCGGACTTTAGATTTTTCAGCTTTTTCAAGCTTCGTTATTACCATCCCGATTTCCTGCCTTTCTGTAACATGATTTGTTTTCTTATATTAATAGGTATCTTAATTCCTAAGAAAAGGCTGTCCCGCAATAGTGATGAAGACATGCTTCCATAATGGAATAACCATATCTTCTATCGGGGACAGCCACTGAAAATCATGATCTTATTCAAGTACCTCATTATAATTCTTAGCAGGATGAAGCATATACTTTTCTCTTACCTTAACTTCTACCTCTTCACAGATCGAAGGATTATCCAGTAAGTACTGCTTGGCATTCTCACGGCCTTGGCCGATCTTAGCATCGTTATAAGCAAACCAGGCACCGCTCTTAATAATTATACCGGCTTCCGCTGCAAGGTCAAGTATATCACCTTCTCTAGAGATCCCTTTACCGAACATAATATCAAATTCAGCCTCTTTGAAGGGAGGTGCTATCTTATTCTTAACGACCTTGATACGAGTCCTATTACCTACAACATCGCCGCCTTGCTTCAAGGATTCAATTCTTCTTACATCCATACGAATGGAAGCATAGAACTTCAAAGCGCGTCCGCCGGTCGTTGTCTCCGGACTGCCGAACATAACGCCAACCTTTTCACGAAGCTGATTAATAAATACAACGATACAATTGGACTTGCTAATTACTGCGGTAAGCTTTCTGAGGGCTTGTGACATAAGTCTCGCCTGAAGTCCCACATGAGAATCACCCATCTCACCGTCGATCTCAGCCTTCGGTACCAAAGCTGCTACAGAGTCAACGATAATAATATCAACTGCACCGGAACGTACCATAGTCTCAGTAATCTCAAGTGCCTGTTCGCCGTTATCGGGCTGTGAAATATATAAATTATCTATATCTACACCAATATTCTTTGCATAAACGGGGTCAAGAGCATGCTCTGCATCGATAAAGCCTGCAATTCCGCCTCTCTTCTGTACTTCGGCAACCATATGAAGAGCAACCGTCGTCTTACCACTGGACTCAGGACCATAGATCTCCAGAATTCTTCCCTTTGGAACGCCACCTAAGCCTAATGCGATATCCAAACTGATGGAGCCGGTGGGAACCGTCTCAATATTCATATTCGCATTCGTATCACCGAGCTTCATGATAGAGCCTTTACCATACTGCTTTTCAATCTGCGCCAGAGCAGATTCCAATGCTCTTATTTTATCATCCTTTGCCATATCCAATCTCCCTTTTTATGAAGGACACGCCTCCAAAATACGAACTAATGTTCTTGTAATCATATTAACTTATTTGCCAGGCAATGTCAATACTAAATCGAAGAATGAATTTGAATTCGATTACCGCATGCTGTATGCCTTTATCAACAGATTAGCACATGCTCCGGACATAGGATGTCCATTCAATTAATATTTTTGAAAATTAATCGGAAGTTTCAAAATGCATATTAATCGGGTAGGTCTAACCGGACGATTACAAGAATGATACCTCTACCTTAAGAATAACAGAATATAAAGATACTCGTATTATATCAATACAGGCAGGATTTGTAAACCTATTACGGCACCGGTAAAATAAACGAACTTTTCACATTTTTCTATGTAAAATAACGGTAATTAATATAATTTGTTTGGTTGACAGATCTTCGGATTATAACCGTGATCAATCAAGGACTGTACGATTTCCTGCATATGCTCATGCCCAAAGGTCTCCATGGTTATCGTCAATTCTACCGCAGCATTTCGATTAATGCTTACAAACTGGTTATGATCCAGACGTATCACGTTACCTTGCGCCTTTGCAATAATACTTGCCACATTAACCAGTTCACCGGGACGGTCCGGAAGAAGAACGGATACGGTAAATACTCTTCCTCTTTGTATCAGACCGTGCTGTACGATGGAGGCCACCGTAATGATATCCATATTTCCGCCACTGAGAATAGAAACAACCTTCTTGTCCTTACAATTAAGATGCTTCAATGCAGCAACAGTAAGTAGGCCGGAGTTCTCAACCACCATTTTATGATTCTCAATAATATCAAGGAAATTAACAATCAGCTCCTGGTCCTCAACCGTTATGATATCATCTACATACTCCTGGATATAAGGAAATACTACATCACCGGGAGTCTTAACGGCGGTACCGTCTGCAATGGTATCGATGTGTGGCAGAGTTACAACATGTCCGGCTTTAATGGATTCTTTCATACAGGCTGCGCCTGCCGGTTCAACACCGATCACCTTGACATTCGGATTGAGCATTTTAGCCAAAGTAGCGACACCGGCTAACAGACCGCCACCTCCTACGGGAGCCAGAATAATATCCACAGTAGGAAGATCCTTAAAGATCTCCATCGCGATGGTACCTTGTCCGGTCGCTACGCCTTCGTCATTGAAGGGATGAATAAAGGTATATCCCTTCTCCTGCGATAATTGGAGCGCATATTGACAGGCTTCATCATAAACATTTCCATACAGTATAACCTCAGCACCATAGCTCTTGGTACGATTCACTTTAATTAACGGTGTAGTGGACGGCATGACGATGATTGCTTTCGCTTTATAGAGTTTCGCCGCATAAGCAACACCCTGTGCATGATTTCCGGCAGAGGCAGTTATTAGACCACGTTCTCTTTCTTCCTTGGTCAGAGTACTAATTTTATAATAAGCACCACGAACCTTATAAGCTCCGGTAAATTGCATGTTTTCAGGCTTAAGATATACCTTATTTCCGGTGGTAGCTGAAAAATAGTCGCTGTAGACCAGCTCTGTACGCAGTATTACTTTCTTGACAGCTTCTGTTGCTTCTTCAAACTTATCTAATGTCATCATGGTTTAACCCTCCATCTACGTGCGGTCACACGTTAAAATTTATAGGATGGGAGTTTGTAAAATACAGTTACAAAACTCTCTTCTTATCACTGTTAACAAGTAAAACATAAGTATAGTCAGGCAAGTTAATTACTCGGTCTTCTGGAATAAGGCATTGATAAAATCCTCTGCGTTAAACTTCTGAAGATCATCGATTTTCTCACCGATGCCGATGTATTTTACCGGAATTCCAAGCTCAGACTGAATCGCAATGGCAATACCACCCTTAGCGGTGCCATCCAGCTTAGTCAATACAATACCGGTAATATCTGCGACTTCTTTGAATTCCTTTGCCTGAGCCAGCGCATTTTGACCGGTAGTGCCATCAAGAACAATTAAAGTCTCACGGTATGCTTCCGGATATTCACGCTCGATTACTCGATCAATTTTCTTTAATTCCTCCATGAGATTCTTCTTATTATGAAGACGTCCGGCGGTATCACATAATAATACGTCCGTGTTTCGTGCCTTGGCAGCCGTTACGGCATCGTAGATAACAGCGGCGGGATCAGAGCCCTCCTTTTGTGCAATGATCTCCACATTGGCTCTGTGTGCCCATTCCGTCAGCTGCTCAATCGCTGCAGCACGGAAGGTGTCCGCGGCGGCAACCATAACCTTCTTACCCATATCCTTCATTTGTCCGGCAAGTTTACCCACGGAGGTGGTCTTTCCGACACCATTGACACCAATTAATAATACAACCGATCTTCTGTTCTCAAATTCATAAGCATTATCTTCAAGCTGCATTTGTTCCTTCATACTATTTATTAAGAGCTGACGGCATTCCGAAGGATCTTTGATCTTATTTTCCTTCACCTTCTGACGTAGATTCTCAATAATTGCTGTCGTAGTATTAATACCAAGATCAGCCATAATCAGAATCTCCTCCAGTTCTTCATAAAAATCATCATCTATGCTGGAAAATCCGCTGAAAATTGCGTCGATTCCACTAGCTATACTATTTCGGGTCTTTGTTAAGCCCTGAACCAATTTGCTGAAAAATCCTGTTTTATTCTCTCCCATACAATCCATACCTTTCAAAAATAATAATCTATATATGTTAATTATTCACAATGTGTATAATTATAACATTCGGATTTTATTAAAATTCATAATATCATTCCATGGTCAGACAAGCAATACTATTCTTGTGAATTTAGCAAAAAAACCGATGAATACTTTCTGATAAACATAAATTATTCGATCTTTCCCTGCCATGAATGATAAGAATCCTCCGCCTGAGGCAGGCGGGGATTCTATGTAATAAATATATATGCAATACTCAGATCTTCAAGAAGCTATTTATCTAACTGTCCTTCGATTAAACTAACAGATACCAGGGCAGAGACACCCTTCTCCTGCATTGTAATTCCATACAGAATATCAGCAGCAGCCATCGTACCACGGCGATGGGTGATGATAATAAACTGAGTATCCTTCGTAAGCTTATGAAGATACTTTGCAAAACGTCCGACATTGGAATCATCCAGAGCAGCTTCAATCTCATCAAGGAGACAAAAGGGGGAAGGCTTCAGATTCTGAATCGCAAACAATAATGAAATTGCAGTGAGTGCCTTTTCTCCACCGGACAACTGCATCATGTTCTGCAGCTTCTTGCCAGGAGGCTGTGCATTGATACGTATTCCGGCTTGAAGAATATCTTCGCTTTCTGTAAGCTCAAGATCTGCTTGTCCGCCTCCGAATAATTCCTTAAATACAACATTGAATTCTTCGTTTATGGCTCTAAACTTCTCCTCAAATTGTATTCGCATCTCAGTATCCAGCTCATTGATAATCTGTAACAGAGCTTCCTCTGCCTTTACCAAATCCTCCCTTTGCGTGTGCAGGAATTCATAGCGTTCTGATAGGTTGCGATAATCTTCAATGGCATTTACATTGACATCGCCGAGCTTCTTGATCTTGGTCTTTATTTCGCCTATCATTTTCTTTGCCTGTGTCAGACTGATTTCTTCATCAATCGGATACTCTGCAGCTGTGGAGTAGGTCAGTTCGTATTCTTCCCACATATAACTCATTTGCAGGTCGGTCTGCTCAATCATCTTTTCTCTCTGACCATTTAACCGGAAGCATTCCTTGTCAAGTTCAGTCATACGGTTGGATAATTCCTCCCGCTTTGTGAAGAAATTCTTATGAATACTGGTTATGTGCTCTCGTTCTGCTGATTGATTTTTGATTCTTTCCTCCAACACTGCAATCTGGCTTTCGAAAGTCTTCATCAATTCTTCTGTTTGACGGATGGTTTCATTCTTTTCTTCGATCACGATGGAGGCACGGCTAATATCCGCTTTCAAAGCAGATTCTTCCTCATATAATTTATCAATCTCTCTCTTCACACGTCGAATGTTTTCAAGAATAAACTGATTGCTCTGCTCCAAGGTTGACATCTCTAACTTCATGGAGGAAGCCTTTTCATTCGCTGTCTGTTCTAATCCACGTTCTTCCTCCAGCTTTTTATTCAGCTGTTCAATCAAGGATTCTTTTTCTTTATTCTGTTGTGAGTTCTGAGTTAAGGATTCGTTTAACTTGGTCAAATTATCCTTCAGATCGCGGGCTTGAAGCTCAATCTCCTGAAGTTCCCTGACATATTCCT
Organism: Bacillota bacterium; assembly: GCA_023421075.1. Classification (GTDB taxonomy): domain Bacteria; phylum Bacillota; class Clostridia; order Lachnospirales; family Lachnospiraceae; genus Mobilitalea. Next base: position 7,086 of record JAEZUM010000072.1, on the reverse strand, counting down.
GATAGATCGCTTCTGATTCAGCCTTTTTTGTGAGCTCACGGTCCAGATTCATCTTCGCGGTATTCTGCTCCAAAAATCTAGCCTGCAGTGATTGCTTCAAAGCTTCCAACTCTCCGCGCAAACTTGTTCTCCGATCACGGGCCTCTTCTCTTTTAAACAATAGGTCTTTGGTTTGTTTATCCAAAGCGTTAACAGCATCCTCCATCTCCTCGATTTCACGTCGCCTTCCGAGAAGGTTGCTTGCATTCTTATATGCACCACCTGAAATGGAGCCACCGGGGGTAAGCAATTCCCCCTCCAAGGTAACGAGTCGGAGGCTGTAATTATATTTTTTTGCAATGATTGTTGCATGATCAATATCATCCACAACAATAATTCTTCCCAGAAGATAGTCGATCAATGCTTTAAATTTTGAATCGGCTTCTACCAGGCTGCTTGCGATACCAAGAACACCGGTTTCCTTTAATACCTTCTCGTTATTCATATTGTTATTCATGGATAGATTAGTTAAAGGAAGAAAGGTTGCTCTACCGAACTTGTTTTGTTTCAGATACTGGATTAAATTCTTGGCGGTAGCTTCATCCTCCGTAACTATATTTTGGATGGATCCACCGAGCGCCGTTTCAATCGCGGTCTCATAAGCCTTGTCAACTTTGATGATATCAGCAACTACGCCCACGATTCCGGGCATCTGTGGCTTTCGCTCCATTACCTTTTTGATACTGATCCCATATCCCTCGTAGCGTTCTGTAAGATTCATCAAAGAATCCAACCGAGACTTTTCACCAAGGTATTTGGCCTGTAATTCATTATGCTCATTATTGATGGAATCAATGAGAAGCTGAGTATCATTGATTGTCTTCTCGATCTCTTCACTTTTCGCGGTTTCACGGATGATGATTTCAGAAACCTGTTTCAGGCGTTCCTTCGAGGCTTCAATAGTTTCATCGTACAGACACTCCTCACTCTTGTTCTTTAGAATTCTTTGATTCAAATCCGCTTTTCGTAAGGTGTTCTGTTCCAGCATTGTTTCATAACGCTGCATATTACTCTTAATACCGGAGTTGATATTCAAATGTTCAAAGATTCCATTATTACATTCTTCAATTTCCTTTGAATATTTCAGTATGTTTTCTTTGATTTGATTCAATTCTTTCAGAGCTATGGTAAGAAGATCGTCCATTCCGGATATCTTATCATCCACGGAGTTTTTCTCCGTCAGATAATTATTTTCTTCGGCTTTCTTGGCTTCGATATCCTTCTCCGTATTTTCAATTCTTGTTTGAATATAGGCATCGTTTTGTTGCAGACTGCTGATCTGTTCCTTTAATACCTTTATCTCGCCTTCTGCTTTTTCTTTCCGAAGCTTTAAGTCATTAAAGGTATTCTTGTCTTCCTCAATCACCTGATCGCATTCTTCTAATTGCTGCTCCAGACGGACATATTCTTCCTTCGTATTCTCATACTCTAATTTTGTTCCCTCAAAATCTGCCGTAGCTATGTTTAACTTCTCTTCAAGCTGATCCTTGGAGGTACGAAGCTTATCATATTCCTTTAGGAATTGATTCACCTCTAAGCTTTTCAATTCTTCTTTTAATTTTAGATATATTCTGGCAACCGCGGATTGCTTCTCTAATGGTGCCAGTTGCTTCTCGATCTCCCTGAGGATATCGGTAATACGAGAAAGATTTAGCTTCTCCTCCTCCAGATTCTTTTCGGCAGCATATTTTCTTCGTTTAAATTTAACAATACCGGCCGCTTCATCAAAGAGTTCACGACGATCCTCCGGTTTTCCGCTAAGAATTTTATCAATCTGACCTTGTCCGATAATCGAATAGCCTTCTTTGCCGATACCGGTATCCATGAATAATTCATTGACATCCTTCAATCGGCAGGAGGTACCATTAATCAAATATTCGCTTTCTCCGGAGCGATATACTCGCCTGGCTACTGTAACCTCTTCATATTCTATCGGAAGCTTATGGTCAGAGTTGTCCAGGGTAATGGCAACATAAGCATATCCAAGGGGTTTACGGGTCTGTGTTCCGGAGAAGATAACGTCCTCCATCTTAGCACCACGAAGCTGCTTTGCACTTTGTTCGCCCAGAACCCAACGAACGGCATCGGCCACATTGCTTTTTCCGCTTCCGTTCGGTCCGACAATACCGGTAATACCATCATGAAATTCGAGTACTATTTTATTGGCAAAAGATTTAAAACCGTGAACCTCAATACTTTTTAAATACATTCATAGTCTCCCATCTATATCCTAATGTGCTTTGTTCAAAAATCTGCTTATTCGCGAAGTGATTGAATAGCCTGATAAGCAGCTTCCTGTTCCGCAGCTTTTTTCGTCCTGCCGGTACCGATACCGATCTCATCATTACCGACACAGACAGCAACGGTAAAAATCTTACTATGATCCGGACCCTCTTCCGAGATCAATTTGTACCGAAGCTTTTGTCCATTGTTATTGTTTTGGATGATTTCCTGTAAGATAGTCTTGCTATCGAAAAAGAGATCTTTGTTTTTTAAATCAGCTAAAATAAAGCTTCTGATAAACTCTTTTGCATTAGTAAAACCACCGTCGAGATAAATGGCACCGATCACTGCCTCAAGTGCATCGGATAAGATGGAATCCCGTTCCCTTCCACCGGAAATATCTTCACCCTTACCTAAAAATAAATACTCTCCGATTTGTAAATCTCTGGCACAGGCAGACAGCGTCTGCTCACATACGATACTTGCACGAAGCTTGGTTAAATCCCCTTCGGAGAGATCAACATATTCCTTATACACATATTCGCTAGTTACAAGCTCAAGTACCGCATCGCCCAGGAATTCAAGACGCTCATTACTCTTTTCTTTATTCATCCTCATCTCATTGGCATAGGAACTATGGGTTAAAGCATGGGTCAGTATCGATGGATCCGTAAAATGATATTTTATTTTACTTTCCAGTACCGGCTGGGATGAGTCTGCTTTTTTGCGTAACTTCATACGGTTTTACGATGCCTCCTTTCAACTCTTATATAGATGGAAAAGCCCATAGATAAGGCGAACCTTATTCACAGGGCTTTTCCATACCTCTGATAATTCTTAGAAAAATATTTCGTTACAAAAAACGAAATATAATCGTTTATTAATTCAAAGCGTTCTTTATTTGTTCGATTGCATCTGCAACCGTTACGATATTCTCTGCTTCCTCATTAGCGATCTCGATATCGAATTCCTCTTCGATACCCATAATGATCTGAAATACATCAAGTGAGTCTGCTCCAAGATCATCCACAAAAGTGGTCTCCGTCGTAATCTCATCTTCGTCTACATTTAATACTTCACTGATAATTTTCTGTAATTTTTCAAATTCCATAACATTCACCCTTCTTTTATGATTTATTCGTTTTTGTTAAGATTATTTCTGATTTTATCATTAATATTTTGTTCGGTAAAGGTTACGCATTGGAGGATAGAATTATGTACCTCGTTGCTCTTCGCATTACCGTGTGTTTTCACAACCAGACCGTTTAAGCCAAGCAGCGGTGCACCACCATACTTTGTAGCATCAAAATCTTTTAAGGTTTCCTTCAAAGCAGGCTTACATAAAAGAGCACCTATTTTGCTTTTCGTTGTACTCATAAGACCTGTTTTGATTTTCTTGACCAGTGCGGTTCCAAGACCTTCATAAAGCTTTAATATTACATTTCCCACAAATGCCTCGCATACAATAACATCAGCGGCACCATTCGGGATCTCTCTGGCTTCAATACTGCCAATAAAGTTAATATCGCTACAGTTCTTTAACAAAGGGAAAGTTTCTTTCACTAAAAGATTACCTTTTTCCTCTTCGGCACCGATGTTCACGATTGCTACTCTGGGATTCTTAATTCCTAAGATATTCTCCATATAGATAGATCCCATTTTAGCAAATTGTACCAGATGAGTCGATCTTGCATCAACATTCGCTCCGCAGTCGATTAATAAGGATACTCCATTCATTGTTGGAATGAGCGGGGCCAGCGGAGGACGTTCTACTCCACTGATACGACCGACAATCAATTGACCTCCGGCAAGAACTGCTCCGGTACTACCGGCAGAAACAAACGCATCTGCTTCTTTGTTCTTAACCATTTGAAGAGCAACCACAATTGATGAATTCTTTTTACGACGAATTGCCAGGACCGGTGCTTCACAATTAGTGATGATTTCCGGCGCATGTACAATTTGAAGGCGCTCCTTATCGTAATCATAGGAACCCAGCTCCTTGCGAATGATATCTTCATCACCGGTTAGAACAACCTTGATATCTTTCCTTTCCTGAACTGCAAGTACAGCACCCTTTATGATCTCCCCGGGGGCATTATCGCCACCCATTGCATCGACTGCAATCGTAATCATATTCTGCATTGTTCCTCCCATTCATCATTATAAAGAATGCATAACAACATGAAGGACGAATGTGATTCGAATTATGATTTTCTTAATTCAATAAGACTCACATACCTGTCCTAATGTTTTCGTCTGTGCCTAGTGTGTAATTACACTTGGATGCTTCAAGCACAGCCATTGAAGGTGAATTATGCTTTATAATTCACAATATACATATTAAGCTTCCTAGCAAAATATTCTTTATAATGTGCTGTTAGTCTTATCATCTTACTATACTTAGTGTTTCCTATGTATTGGTAAGCTAATCTATAAAACAATATACTCGATATTATACCAAAAATCAACCACATTTTATAGAAATATAAGCTTTTACATATATCAATTATTCATAATGTTATATTCGAATTATTATACACAAAATTCTTGCGTAGCCTATCGATAAATCATCTACTTTAAAGGTCCTTGCACAAACATGAACAATAAAACCTCTGCATAATATGCAGAGGCTTGAAATTATACTTATCATTATCCATTGTGAAACTCGATCATTATGCCTTTTTATAGAAAAATGATTTGTAATTATGAAATCCAATCTGTTGTGCCTGAATAATTTGCTCTGTGCTTCCGACAAACAACAGACCGTCCTTTTTCAGAGCCTTATTAAAGTCTGAGTATATCTTATTCTTAGCCTCGTCCGTAAAATAGATTAATACATTTCGACAGATTATTAAATCACAATTCGTCGGATATGGATCTCGAAGCAAATCATGTTGCTTGAATTCTACACAGGCTTTAATTTGATCGGAAATCTGATAGGTTCGATCGTTAATCATCACAAAATATTTGTTTAGGATTTCTTCCGGTAATGCCTTCAAGCTTTTCACATGGTAGATACCCATCTGCGCCTTGGCCATAACGGTCTTATCGATATCTGTTGCCAGCACCTTGATCTTATTCAAGGGCAGGAACTTAGATAACAGCATAACTAAAGAATAGGGTTCATCTCCGGTAGAGCAGGCAGCACTCCAAATCTTTAAGTCCTTCCCAAAATGATCTATAAGATAAGGGAAAACTTCCTTCTCCAGTAAAGCCCACTGCTCCGGATTCCGATAAAATTCGGATACATTAATGGTAATATAATTAATAAACTCGTCAAATGCTACTTTATCTGATTTTAGTCTGGTTACATAATCAGCAAAGGAGGTTATTCCGTGTTTGGTGATCAGCGCTTCAATACGCCGTCTCATCTGGCGTTCCTTATAGGAATTCAGATCAATCTTTGTCATATCATAAATGGATTGTTTAAACGTTTCATAACTACCCAGCAAGACAAATTCTCCTTTATCATCCGTTTGACGTATTTTTAAAAATACTGAGAGACATGTAAAATATCTCTCAGTTATTTTTGGTTACTAAATATGATTGACTGTTATAAAACCAGTCAATATGAAGTGATTATCCGAAAAGTGTTCGATTATTCTTCTACAGGAGCATCAACCGGTGCTTCTGCTTCCTTCTCAGGAGCTTCTAATGCCTTTACACTTAAGCTGATTTTCTTGTCGTCTTTGTTGAATTCAACAACTCTAGCGGTTACTTCCTGTCCAATCTTTAATGCATCTGCAGGTTTCTCAACGTGCTCCTTAGAGATCTGGGATACATGTAATAAAGCATCAATTCCGGGCTCTAATTCAACGAAAGCACCGAAATCAGTCATACGAGCAACAGTTCCTGTAACAACATTGCCAACTGCATACTTGGTCTCTGCATTGATCCAGGGATTAGCGCCTTCAAACTTTAAGGAGAGAGCAATCTTCTCGCCCTGAATATCTTTCACGAATGCCTTAACGGTATCGCCTACTTTATAAACCTTCTTCGGGTTCTCTACTCTTCCCCAGCTCATTTCGGAGATATGAAGAAGACCGTCAGCACCACCAAGATCGATGAATGCACCGAAATCAGTAATGTTCTTTACAGTACCCTCTACGGTATCGCCAACCTTGATCTTCTCAAATAAGTCTTTCTTTAAAACTTCTTTCTTTGCAACGATTAACTGCTTGCGATCGCCGATAATTCTTCTCTTCTTCGGATTGAACTCAGTGATAACAAAATCAATCTTCTCGCCTGCGTACTTAGCAAGATCCTTCTCATAAGAGTCGGAAATAAGGCTTGCAGGAATAAATACTCTTGCTTCATCAATGATTACGCTTAAGCCACCGTTTAATACAGCAGCAACTTTAGCGGATAATACTTCATGATTCTCAAATGCTTCCTCTAATCTCTTGTTGCCCTTTTCAGCAGCTAATCTCTTATAGGTTAATGCAACTTGTCCTTCCCCGTCATTTACCTTAAGAATCTTAGCCTGCATAACATCGCCAACATTCACAACGGTTCTTAAATCGAGGTTGGGTGTATTGGTGTATTCGCTTCTTGTAATGATACCTTCCGACTTGTAGCCTATATTTAAGATGATTTCATCATCTTTCACACCCAAGACAATTCCTTCTACAACATCACCGTTGCTTATTTTCACTACTTTCTCTTCTTCTAATAATTGTTCAAAACTCTTCTCAGACATAGCGGTATGAACCTCCTTGATAATATTGTTTGGGGTCGATGCCCCTGCTGTAATACCTACGTTTCGATAAGATTTAAACAAATTTAAATCCAGGTCATCAAGTTTCTGTATATAGTAAGTAT
>JAEZUM010000071.1 GCA_023421075.1 Bacillota bacterium | reverse complement strand
CAGTGGCTTTTATGACTTAGCCACGGCTTATCAGTCTGTGCACATCAACTATTGAAAGCGCCGTGTACCGAACGGTACGCACGGTGCTGTGAGAGGACGGCGGTTAGTCACCGCCTCCTACTCGATTTTAAAGTGGCCTCTGATTTCAGTTACTTATTTTGAAGTAGATCAATGATTCCTTCCGGATTAATCACTTTCCCGAAGGAATAAGTTTTACCATTGTATTCAATCTCCGTTGTGAGAGCAGTCGAATAAGCAGCTTCTATAAATTCCTGCGGTGTGATATCCGGCTTTACCTGACAACAAAGTGCATAGAGACCGGCGCACCAGGGGACACCCCAGCTTAACCCACCATTGCGGGAGATAGCATAGCTGTCAGTACTTGTACAGCCGGCAATGGTTCTAGAGCCAATCGGGAAAAGCAACAGTCCCTGGAAGCGGTTCGGATTATTGTAGAAATCCTCGGCTAACCAAGCTACCGGTTCATAGGAGCTCACCTCTTCCGGGTCTTTCTCATAATCCCGGTCCATGCCTAAAAGATTAAAATCCTTATAGTACTCATTGGTGGAGGTTGTTATTACAAAGACATTTTCTTCATCCGCCTTCTTGATGGCAGCCTGAAGCTCATCATAACCCTTATCTCTGCTCATATACCCTCTGGAAATCGAAATGACCCTTATCTTGTCATCCTGTGCCAGCTCTTTATTAACCTCCAGGATCCGCAGAATGGCATCCGCCATGATAGTAGCATCGAAGTCATATCCTTTATCGGTGAAATGTCCGAAGGTCGATGCAATATAATAAAGCTTCGCTTTCGGAGCAACGCCGATTTCTTTTCCTACGGCAATACTGGCGACAGCGGGACCGTGCATCTGTGCCGTAGGATCGGAGCAATGAATTCGTTCATATAGCATAAGGTTATTCTTATATTGTTCATGCTCGAGCAGGAGACCCTGATCAATGATAGCGATGCTTACTCCCTTGCCGGTGATACCTTTTTTATGCAATGCTCGTATCCCAAGTCCTGGATTCTTGTTATATTCCAAAAGCTTTTGAGGATCGAAGCCCTCCGGCAGCACCTTGGGCCAGATCGTATCCGTATCAAAGCAGAGATCGTTAATGTCCTTAACCACACTCAGATCCTCTCCGGAGATATCACAGCTTCTCACATCGTAACCGAAGATATCATTCTTTGTACCAAAACCCTCAAAGGTTTTCCCACTCCAATCTCCCGGAACCTCGGTCTGAGCAATCACCCGTTTCCCTTTTTGGATGGCTACGGTATCTGCCAGTAAGGTAGTATAGAGAGCTTCTCTATATTCGGTATGATCACTGTAATCAAAAGGCATGTAATCAGCCTCATTCATGGTAGGTTGTGTAATGAATGGAGCATCCTTACGACAAGCTACCAGGAATATGGCGAATATCATAAGTAAAGCAGAAAATTTTCTCTTCATATCGTTTCTCCCTAATTGTGGTATGGTCGATTCGTAACAGTTCCTTCAAATAACTAAATATTTACATTATTCACAAACCATATATTACCATAATTGGAGGGATTAATTCAACTCCTTCGACAGAATTGTAATATATTATTAAGAAGTTATTGTTCACACCCCAATCAAAGCTAATAATATGAGTCCGATCAATGTTTCCGAAATCGGAGACGCTTTCGCTTAGTTGCATTACGTAACGGTACATTGGTACCGACGAATGCAAATACTCCGATGTGAAAATCATTGATCGAACTCATATTAGCATTATCCGTGATGGGGTATAGGCTACATCAATAAGAATAATCTGACAGATACATTTTACAATTCCTATCTTGTATATCTGATGTCGTTCCAATATAATATTATTATATATAATTCGACAAAAAGATAACGGAGGGATGCGTATGTTCAAGAAGCTAAATACAAGAATGCTTGTTTTTATGCTAGCTATTATTTTCATTTCCATGCTTGCATTGTCCTATACCAGCTATGATAACAGCAAGAGGATTATTCAGGAACAGATTCAATCGAATATGGATGCAGAGCTAAGAGCACAGGTCAATTTGATCAATTCAAAGATGCAAGAGGTTTCTGCCATGGCATCCCAGTTAGCGAAAAACGTACAGGCCACATACCGGAATACCCCTCTTGAGCTTTATGAGAACGTACTCGGAGATACGATTTACGAGAATAGTATTGTATTAGGCAGCGGTATTTGGTTTGAGCCAAATGTATATGACAAGAATGAGAAATATGTAGGTCCGTATGTTTATAAAGATGGTGATAAAGCGGTAACCACATATGATTATAGCAATGAGGAATATGACTATTTCCAATATTCCTGGTATACGAATGCCATGAACGGCACCAAGGATCCGGTGTTCTCTGACTTATATTATGATGAAACACTTGGCACTACCATGACCTCCTGTACAGCACCTATGTACGACCGGGATGGTGCCTTTATCGGTGTCGTTACGGTAGATATCGAGCTGACGGGTATTACCAACCTGATTAATGAGATTAAGATCGGAGATCAAGGAACGGCATTGCTCTTGACCCATGACGGCATCTATATTACTCATCAGGACCAAGCAATGGTTATGCAAGCATCAATTGTCGAGAATGAAAATGAAACCCTGGCGGAGCTGGGTAAAGAAATACTGGCGAATGAAACAGGACATGGCAGCTTTGTATTGGACAAAAATGTCTACTATGCTTATTATGCTACTGTGAAGGATTTTAACTGGAAGATTATAATCCAGATTCCAAGATCAGAGATAGAGGCACCACTAAGACTTCTATTAACGAAGTTAGTGATCATCAGTACAATTATGCTTTTGTTATCTGTATTCTTTGTTGTTATGCAGGTTAGGTATCTGATTAAGAATATTAAAAAGGTCAACACCTTTGCACTTAAGCTGTCCGAAGGAGATTTTACCGTCTCTGAGCTTGATATAAAATCAAAGGATGAGCTGGGCCAGATGGGGAAAGCATTAACCAACATGCTTCATGCGAATAAGTCAATGATCCAGACCATCGTGGACGATTCCAGGCAGATCTCGGATGTAAGCAATCAGCTGGACGATTCCACCAATAATCTTTCCACAAGCTATGAAGCGATCGAGGGTTCAATCAGAGTGATCAATGAGAATATGATGAGTACCAGCGCAGCTACGGAGGAGGTAAATGCTTCTGTAGAAGAGGTTACTGCTTCCATCGTATATCTTGCCCAAGAGACCTCCAGGAGCTATGATATGGCTTCCGAGATTAAGGAGAGAGCAATTGATGTTCGGACGAAGTCGGAGGAAGCATACAAGCAGGCATTACAGCTTGCAGCGGAGAAGGAGAATAATCTGAATCTAAGTCTGAAAGAGGCGGAGATTATTGATTCCATCGGTATTATGGCAGACGACATCTCCAATATTGCCGAACAGGTTAATCTGCTCTCGTTGAATGCATCGATTGAAGCGGCCAGAGCGGGAGAGCACGGAAAAGGCTTCTCCGTAGTGGCTAAGGAAATCGGTATGTTAGCAGCCAAAACATCTGCCTCTGTTTCTGATATTCAGAAGACGGTATCGATGGTTCATGATGCAATTGATCACCTGATGCTTCACTCAAAACAGCTACTGGAGTTCATCAAAGAAACCGTTACTCCGGATTATATGAAATTTGTCAATGTATCAATCCAGTACGGTCAGGATGCAAATGATATCGGTGAGACGGTAACAAAGATCAAGAATATGTCTCAGAATATGGAGCGTGTTGTATCGGAGGTCGGCGATGCCATCCAGAGTATTACGGAGGTAACCCAGAGTACTTCCATGAACACGAATACAATTATCAGCAGTATGGAGGTTACTTCGGACTTAATCGATCTGATCACTAAGATGATCTCGGAGGAACGAGAGATCGCATCGAATTTGGATTCTATCGTGAATAAGTTTAAATTATAGAATATAAAATAAAAAAGAAAGGCCATGCAGCTCAGAGCTTCACACTCTGAATGACATGGCCTTTCACTATGCTTCTTCTGAAGCAGGAAAATAAGCGGGTTTCACTATTCTTCTGTTATACAGAAGGATGGAAGTTCGTAATCTTATAATAAAGTTCATTCCATTTATTATCGATCACGCCAAAATCTGTAGCCTCGTAATAGAGCTGTTCCAGAGCCCCCAGGTAATCCTTGGCAGCAGCCAGGTATGCTGTTCCTTCCTTGGTAAAGGCTTTGTAACGGGATGCGATTTCAGCCAGCTCTTCTGCATAAAGATCATCCGTACCCTCGGTGATTAGTTCATCATACAGATCAATCATCAGATCTCCTTCGCGACTTGGGTAATACTCGTGGGGAGAGGTACTGTCGAAGATGCAGAGACTTAATTCAGGGAAGAGCAGCATATCCAGACTGTCCGGATCAAAGCCGCAGTGATAAACCTCGACATCAAGCCCCAACTCTTTGGCAGCTTCTAATAGTTTCTTCAACATTGTAGATTTACCGGAACCGGGTCGCCCCTTGATAAAATACCGGGTAGCCATTGGATCAGTAATATTATCAACAAAGTCCATCGGTCCATAAGGTGTCGATCCGCCAAAGAAGCGATGCTTAACACGTGGGGCTTTCTCTAGCTTCGTAGAACCGAGTAAGGTTGGTATCAGAAATTCGGTCAGTTCATCCGCTTTCTTAAAATCCATGTTCCCGATATAGATCTTCTCCCATTCATCATGAACCTTTAAACCGCCCGCAAAGGCAGCATAAGCTTTCTCATAATTCTCTCGCATACCGGACTTGAGTTCAAGTATTTGGTCGGTATACTCGGCAAGCTTCTCGGTATCCCAGGCCTCTCCCAGATTGATATACTCTTCAATAGCCCCAGGAGCTCTTGCCTCGAGCATATGAGGAAGGGATCCATCCACAATTCCCATACCAAGCTCCGGAAAGAGGAGACCTTCCAAAGCCTCCGGAGCAGAAGGACTATGCAGATATTCTACACTTACTTCAAGTTCCTCAAGTCTCGATGCAATTCTCTTCATAAAGTTAAGATTTCCTGTTCCTGGACCGCCGATAAGAATATACAGCTTATGCAAGGGTTCCAGATTCGAACAGAAAAGATTAATATACCCCTTAGCGGTGTGCCCACTGACGAGATAATGTTTATCGCTCATAATAAATACCTCTGGCATACTATTTAATATATTTTATGATGGTTCGCGTAAAGGGTAACAAATAAGGTGGCCTTTAAAAATGCTTATTACAATTTCACCTACTGATATATAAGGAACAATAACCTATATATTTCATAAGATATTTTTAGATGTATTATAATAAGTTGAAGGTGATCTTTATGATGGAACGAAGAGAGCTACCGATTGAGGTAGTGGATCTAACCAACCCGGGTTGGAATGCACGGATGGGTAGATATTTTATTGGACAGACAGAGGAGCTTCCTTTTGGAAACGGATTAAGTGCCTGGAGTGGGATAGTCAATCCAAGACATTCGGGAGTAAACCTGTATTTTGACATTTTCACGATTACAAATTTTCAGGACCAGAGCTTTGATGCTGAAATAATGTTGAATGCTAGTCCTCCTTTTTATTCAGTGGAATGTAAGAGGATAATTCCGTCGAACCAGTCGATAACCCCGCCACCGAAGTCAAAGGCTTCCCTATGGCAGGCAGAGTATCTGAGTGAAGATGTACAGAATGGAGTGGATATCTTTGGGCGAATTGTCACACCAAATTCGACTTTGGTAAGTGATTCGCATCAGGGGTCCATTATTATCGGACCGGGAAGAACCTTTTCAATTGTGCTTCGTTCCTCGGACCGGGAAATCCTAACTGCAACTATTGTATTAACCTGGTGGGAAGAAAGAATCGAGGGGAGTCATTAACATGAGTATAATACGAATTCCCGATGAGAATTACCCACAGAAGACGATCGTATTGAAGGATTCGGTCTTTCACTCTTATATGGGTCAGTATTTTTTGGGGCAGACTGATATGATTCGTTACGGAGGAGAGCTTCAGGCGTGGGGAGGATTATTTAATCCGCCAAATTCCATGGTGAATATGTTTCTAAATGCATATACGATCTCCAATTTTACGGATCAGCCAATAACTGCAGAGGGTTGGATTGGTGGTTGTTTTTCTGGTAAAGTACAGACTTCCAGCCATTTTGCCGCCGGTAATCAGTCGATTTTTCCACCCACTCAGCCAATGGTATTGATTCAAAGTGCGAGTTATGCGTCTGATTCTCCAATGAGTGGATCCTATACCTTCACCAGGAGAGTTGAAGCGAGCATGACCCTTACAAAACATGATTTTCAAGGTATGTATATCATTCCACCCGGAAGCTCATTCGTACTTTTCTTTCTGCCACCGGGTAAAAAACATGTAAGTGTTAAAATTGCGTTTGGATGGTGGGAGGAGGAGCTCGGATAAATCAATTATACGATTAATACACAGAAGGAGTAGGACTATAAATCGTTTATTGGCATAATCATCGTTTTATGTGATAATAGAAGAAAAAATGAATTTTGCAATCATATTTCATTTGAAAAAGGGGTACAAGATCCGGATGACCTGCCACAGAGCTACATGAATAAGTTGTCTGTGCAAAACGGTGCACGAAATGAACAGCAGAGGGAAGAAAGATCAGCTATACTCCAAGTAGAAAGGAGGTGCCGATATGTCATTTATTAATGATTTTGCATGTGCTATTGAATACCTTGAGGAAAATCTGACAGGTGAGATCGACGTTAAGATCGCTGCGAAGAAGGCAAAATGTTCCTCGTATCATTTTCAACGGTTATTCTCATCGTTAGTAGAAATACCATTATCCGAATATATTCGAAGAAGAAGGATCACCCTAGCTGCTTTAGAGCTCCAGAATACAGATACAAAAGTGATCGATGTTGCCTTAAAGTACGGTTATGATTCCCATTCCTCCTTTACCCGTGCATTTCAGCAACTACAGGGAATTACGCCTTCGAGAGCGCGCACGAAAGGTGTTCCCTTAGTGGCATATCCGCCCTTATCCTTTCAATTTACCTTAAAAGGAGTAGAAGCGATGAAATATCAGATAGTAGAGACAGAGGCTTATCAATTGTTCGGAATGGATGTTGTTGAGACGGATGGTTGGGATGCCGAAAAGTATCTGGAATATGCCGACCGTGTCACAGAAAACGGATGCCATGATGCGATTAATATTGCCGCCGGATTTCCCGGAGTGATACAGGAAATGATTGAAAATGATACATGGGATTTGTCAAGAATTCATTTATTGCAAGGAATACATTTTTGGGACGGGGCAGGAACAAAGTACTTCATGTACGGCTGGGAGCTTCCGGCGACCGGTGTAAGTGATCAGTTTACTATCCTGGAGGTACCTAAGACCTCGTGGGTTGTGGTTACGGTTCCGTTAGATGGAGATCGTGCAGCGATAAAAAATTGCTATCATGATCTATATGTCAACTGGTTCCCTAGCTCCGGCTATGAACAGGCACCGGGAAGACCGGTGATCGAAAAGTATGACGCAGAGAACGCGACACTTTGGATGCCGATTATTAAGAAGCAATAACCTAAGAGGTGTGACATAACGAAGAATAGGATTCAAGAAAAACAGGTACTATACCGTATTGCGGTGTAGTACCTGTTTACTATTTAACGATTGCAGCTAACGCTCGCAATCGATCGACGTTGACCTCACCTAAGGCTGAGTTATTCTCTCTGACTGCAGTACCAAAATGATAATCAGAAGCTTTCGTATGAGCCATGACTCCACTTATATTAGAGAAATTCAGACCACCGCCGATTAGGATATGAAGGGGATTTGATTTCTCTACCATATTGGCGAGGACATCCAGGTTACATAAGATGTTGCCTCTTCCACCGGAGGTAAGGACATTTTTGATCTGCTTGTATGCAGATAAGAGTTCAATTCCCTTGACCAAATCAGCAAGCTCATCGATGGCACGGTGAAATGTGACCTCAATCCCATCACAGACCGATAATAGCTTTTCCAGTGAGGGGATATCAATTTCCTTTCTTTCATTTAGCACACCAAGTACAACTCCATTCACGTTCAGTTCCTTCGCGATTTGGATATCTTCCATCATAAGCTTAATCTCGACTTCGGTATAATGAAAGGATTTTGCATGGGGGCGGATCATTACATTCACGGGTATGGTGACGCTCCGAACAACGTTCTTAATCAGGGCATAGCTCGGAGTCAAGCCTCCTTCTGTCAATGCACTGACCAGTTCAATCCGGTCCGCTCCGCCTTCTTCAATTCTTAAGGCATCCTCTAATGTCGTTGCGATAATCTCAATCATATGCTTCTCCGTTTTGGTACTATAGTAACTTTATTAATTCTTCCAGATCTTCGGATAGGCTTCTTGCAAGGGTAAAGTCCGAATCCTTTAACGCCATAGCGATTTTGGTTTCAACGGCCTTCTTCTTTTGCTCGATTTCCAGATAGTCTCTCCCGAAATGATTCTCATAGATCATCTTTCTGAATTTACGAATACTCATTTTCCGAAGGGTCTTATCCTCTAGGATCAATACATAATCCATGCAATTTACGATGGTATAGAAATCATGGGAAATCATTAATACGGCACCTTGATATTCCTCTAAGGCTTTCTCCAGAGCGATTTGTGCGTACGTATCGAGGTGACTGGTCGGCTCATCGAGAAGCAGTAGGTTTGTTTTATTCATGGCAACCTTCGCGATCTGTAATATGTTTTTCTCCCCGCCGGAGAGAGAATCAATCCTCTGGTTAAGATCTGAATCGGTAAAACCATAGTTGGATAAATATTCTGCAACCTCAGAATTCGTATCAATCCCGGCATCTAAGAACTCATGAAGTATCGTGTTAGACTCATTCAGGATCTCACTGTTCAGCTGTGACAGATATGCGACGTTAATATCATCCTTTATCTTAACAGAAGGGTGGGTATTCTTATAGATATCCCGCAGTAAGGTAGTCTTTCCGGTGCCGTTAGCACCGATTAGTGCTACTTTATCCTTCGAACTCATCTCGAAGCTGACATGCTCCAGAAGGGTATCTTCAAAAGCAACCCGGTAATCCGTAACGTTTAATATCGTAGTCTCTTCGATTGGGTCATTCGGAAAATGGATATCCGGCTGTTTTATCTCGACAAAGGGTGCTTTTATTCTGCGAGCTTCCAGCCTTTCCTTGATTTTAATTCTTGCCTTCAGAGATTTACCTCTGGAAGCTTCCGTGAAGACGGTTGCGGTATCTCTTAACTTATTGATTAACTGCTCATTACGCTCAAGCTCCAACGTATCGGCAATCGCAAGCTCCTGCAGCTCTATTTTCTTTAAAAGTAAGGAGAAGTTATAATCAATATAACGTCCATCAAACTCCTGAAGCTCCATATTTTCAAGATGCAGAATCTTATCAAAGCAATGATTTAATAGATAGCGGTTGTGGGTAATAACCAACAAAGTTCCCTTATGAGAGTTAATCAGGTTCTTTAGAGAATTCAGATTTTCGAAGTCAAGAAATGCATCGGGCTCATCCATAATCAGCAGGTCCGGACCGGTTAGCATTTCTTTAATGACTTGAACAATCTTAAACTCCCCACCGCTAAGCCTGGACACCATTTGCTTCTCGTGCTTACCCAGGTCTGCCGTATTTAGTTTCCGCTTAATGTTTTGCTCATAATCATCCCCGCCGACTGCATTATAAGCATCGAATACGGTCTGATATCGTTCCAACAGAGCATCCATATCGGTAGAGGTCTCCATTTCCATATAGATCGAGGACAATTCGTTCTGCAGCTTAATAAAATCCTCAGCGATATATTCAAAAACCGTCATATCCTGTGTCTTCTCCAGTTTGGAGAACTGACTTACATAACCCATTCTGCTATCAGGGTCTATCTCTAATACGCCGTCATACATAAAACGGTCCGGATCCATAATAATCTCAAGCAGCGTACTTTTACCACTGCCGCTGGTTCCGATGAAGGCGCAATGCTGGCCATTCTCTAATGTAAATGAAATATTATGGAACAGCTCCTTCTGCGGAAAGGAGTAAGAAAGATTATCAACTTTTATCATATGGTTACCTCACATTATCTATAATTTAGCCTGAGTTCTTCTATATATCATCTTCACTTAATTTGATTTTATTGATTTCATCGAGAAAAGATATTCATTATTTACTGGGGTAGCATAACATTTTTTTCATAGAATAGCAAATGATTCGTGTATGACACGGCAGCACCCAAAAATGACAATTATTGACATGGTATAATATGGATGATATAATAGAAAAAAATTCTATGGAGGCTTATGTAATGGACATTTCATTAAAGAAAGTATTTAGCAATAACTATGCAAGTCGTTTTTGGTTAATTATCAGTATATTTGCACCGATTTTTGGTATATGTGTTCTACTATCGGTTGTTGAGGTCTTGCCTAAGTTCCCCCTCACAGAAAACATGTCGATATTCACGGCGGTACTTATTATGTTAGGATGTATTGCCATAATGATTCTTGGGATTATTATAACAAACAATATGATTGCAAATCTTCAAAATATCATATCGAATGGCAAAATTACAATGGCAGTTATAACGGATGTTATAGCAAGCAAGCATCAGGTACTCGTCAAATATGAGTTTAAATATGATGAGGAAACCTTTAAGGGTAATCATAATTTAGCAAAGAAATTAGATTATAAAGCAGATTATGCCAAAGGCAAAGAATTAAAAATCTATGCATTTAAGAATAGTGATGGAAAGATGTTAACGACACCGGATATTTATTAAATTAGTATAGAGCAATGAATGATTATTTAACTCCAGGAGGTTTATCGAATGAGACGATTTATTTTGTTGGTATCTATGATCGTGATGGTTATAACCCTAGGTGCCTGTTCGGGGCAGGCAGGTTCTGAGAACTCCATCGTAACACCTCCGGCAGTAGCGAAATCAGAGGATAAGAATAATGACACAAATGCTAGCACTCCAACACCGGATCCTCAGAAACAAGCAGATAATGCATTGAAGGAGGAGCTTCTTGTAAAGGCGGATACCAGAAGGGACGCAATACGTGCCAGTAAATCAACAATTGAAAAGGCAGAGGAGTTCAAACTAGGTGAAACCTATTCAGGGAAAGCATATTTCCTATCACCCAATGGTAATGATGATAATGATGGCTTAAGGCCGGAAACAGCTTGGGCAACCCTCGAGAAGGTGAATGAAGTATCGATGGATCCCGGCGATGCAGTATTTTTTCAACGCGGAGGGATTTGGTACGGACAACTCAAGGCACAGCCGGGAGTGACCTACTCTGCTTACGGTGAAGGTGTTAAGCCCGGTTTATATGGAAATTCAAAAGAAGCAAGTGATCCGGGGGATTGGTCCTTGCTTGAGAATACCGATAATATATGGGTATATAAAGACAAGGTATCAGATTGTGGAGGAATATTCTTTAATGGTGGAGAAAGTAACGGATTGAAAGTTACTTCTACGATAAATAAAGATCCGGATATTAAGACACGACTAACAAAGGATTTGGCATTCTATTCCGTCGTTGATAAGGAATATTATGAGAGTAACAGAGGAGGTGGAATTCCTACCGGTGATATTGGCTTTATACCGACGGCTACTGCACTTTATCTTCGCTGTGACAAAGGCAATCCGGGAGAGGTGTTCGATTCTGTAATAATATCGCCGTGCGGGAATATCATCTATCCGGCTGATAATACGGTATTTGATAATCTTTGTGTAAAATACTGTGGTAGTCATGCAATATTCGGATGGGGAATCCGACTAATGGTACAAAATTGTGAGTTCGGATGGATTGGTGGCAGTATCCAGTATTTCGATGAGTACGGTATAGCAATGCGCTTTGGTAATGCAGTCGAGAATGATGGAACTTATGATCTGTATACTGTCAGAGATAATTATGTATATCAGGTCTATGATGCGGCTTTAACTAATCAGAATGACGGTGTGATGGAGAATATAACCTATTCAGGAAATCTAATCGAATATTGCAATTATGGTATTGAAATCTTTAATTGGAACGATGACGGTACAAATATATACCGAAACCTGCTGGTGGAGGATAATTACATCCTATACTCAGGCGACGGGTGGTGTAAGCAGAGACCGGAGTATGGCTGGAATGCAGCGATTGAAGGGCATGATTCCGCGACTCCCTCCGAGAACTATATTATTCGAAATAATGTATTTTTTGAGGCGGGGCAGTGTTTGCTAACCATCGGTTCAGAGGATAAGTACGCACCGAAGCTGCAGAATAATATCTATGTTCAGACGAAAGGCGATAATTTATTACGGTGGCAGAGCATAGAATATAAAAATCATAAACCGAGTTCTAAGGAATTCTTATTGCAGCTGGATCCGGGAGCAACTATTATAGATTAATATTAATTTAGATATTTTACAGAATAATATAAATTAAGGAGCCTTTGCCACATAGCTAAGATAGCTATAGAGCAGAGACTCCTTTATTTATCGTGACCGAAAGTATGTAAAGAACGTTTCTTCAGTTTTTACTGAATTTTCTCCACCCGTACATTTGTAATATTAACATCAGCAATTGAGCCTCTGTTACCAAGATTGAATTCAAGTCTGCCGTTCGGATCATCTTTTGTGGTCATTTCAAAGGTATAGGTATAAGTCTGCATATCTGTTGAAAGCGTTAATACGGTATCTGCCAAGTAGCGGATCCATCCGTTGTCGGGTGCAGATACACATACGATAATATCTCTTGCTTCGGATGCTTTGGCATCAAAGGTCACCATGTATTTGCAGCCCTTTTTCATAGCGAGATTCGGATGTACCAGCTGAACGGAATAATCAACCGATCCGGCATTTTGGGAGGTGATAGTAATCATTCCGTCTTTAATTTCGGCGGCCCCTTCTCCCCCTTGTGCCAAGAGGAACTTCCAATCGGTGTCGTCGGTAAGGTCTTCGGCGATGGAGAAATCTCCGTTATGAATATAATTTGCGCCTGCTTCCGGTTCAACCAATTCTGTTACCGGCTTTTGGACATTTAGATCATAGGATGGCTTTTGATATACCCTAACATAATCTACTTCAAATTTGGCATTATCAAAATCCGTTGTGGCATCCGGATTGCCCGGCCAGTTCCCGCCGACAGCAAGGTTTAGCTGTACAAAGAAGGGTTGATTGAAGGGTGCCGGATAAGGCTTTTCCTCTTCTCCCTGAACCG
Organism: Bacillota bacterium; assembly: GCA_023421075.1. Lineage (GTDB taxonomy): Bacteria > Bacillota > Clostridia > Lachnospirales > Lachnospiraceae > Mobilitalea. Next base: position 49,765 of record JAEZUM010000071.1, on the reverse strand, counting down.
CGGTAAACCAATCATTCACTGTCTTATAGAGATTTCCATCAATATAAAAGCGCATCTCACCCGGTTCCCACTCCACCGAGAACTCATGAAAATCATCAGCAAAGGTAGTGCCCTTTAGTACATAGGTACCCTGCTGCTGCGCGTGAGGTTCACCATAATGGATGGTACCGTAAGCGGTGTCAACCTGATTGCCCAGAACCTCAAGAATATCGATTTCACCACATTTTGGCCACTCACCGTAAAATTCCTGAACCGTCGGCATCATCCAGATTGCCGGCCAGAGCCCTTGTCCTCTGGGAACCTTAGCACTTACGACAATCTTGCCATATGTGAAATCCTGCTTATTCTGTGTGGTGATTTTACCGGAGGTGTAGTAGTCCTTGCCGGAAGCGTCGGTTGTTTTAATCGCTTTAATGATCAGGGTTCCGTCCTTCGTATAGACATTATCCGTTGAAGTAGTATATTCCTGTAACTCATTATTCGTCCAGCCCGGTTCATGAGGCTCGTAGTTCCAGATATCGGTATTCAGGTTCTCCTCATTGAACTCGTCATTCCACAATAATGTATACCCTTCAAGTTCCGGAATAACTTCTTGTTCTGCTTGCGCGGCATCTGCAGCCGGTACTGTGGGTTCCGGGGTATTCGTTGCATCTGTTACCACCGCTGTTTCAGTTGGTGTCAGGTCTTCATTTTTGTTACAACCCGCTAAGAAGCTCATTACCAGAAGCAATCCTAAAAGTATACATAATCCCCTTTTTTGTTTCTTTTTCATTGTAATCCCCCTTTTGATGTTTGGCATAAGTTCATACCTTCGTTATAGCAATTGAATTAATTGATTAAGAATCGGAGCATAATGCTCATCAACGATTCCAAAATCCTTCCCCTTATAGGTCCATGCAGCTCTTGCGATACCATACTGTTCAAAGACCTGATTAACATCGGTATACCAATTAAGCGTAGAGGTCAGCTCCGCTTGATCGATCACACCATACTCGCCACAGTAAAGAGCGACATTTCGCTCCTTTGCCAGTTGAATTGCCTCAGAAAAGGCGGCTTCATAAAACTTAGAATCTATAGTTGTTTCGGTAACATTGCGGTATATCTCACCATTTCCATCCGGGAGAAAGGTCTCTGTTTCTGCTTGGTATGTTGCATATTCCTTTGGATAGGTTGTACGAAAGTCCGGTGTCATTTTTTTGACCCAATAAGCGGATTGGTGGGTAAATATGAGTGGCTCATAAAAGTGAAAGTTATAAACGATATTGTCATCATAGGGCAGATCAAGCAGCTTCAGGGAATCAACACTGTTATTTTTCACACCACCAATCAATATTTTAATGGTCGGGGCATATTGCCGGATTACCTCTATGGTCTGCTTCGCGATGCGATTCCATATGTCGGCAACATCGGGATCGACGATTTCATTCAGAAGCTCAAAGGCAAGTCGATTCTCATATTTTCCATAACGTTTTGCTAACACCTCCCAAAGAGCCATAAATCTGCTTTGCAGCTTCTCGTTTTCAAAAAATCCTGTTGAGGTCTCAAACTCATCAAAGGAGTAACCCGCTGTTTTATGTAAATCGAGTATCATGTTGAGGCCGTTTCTTCTGCACCACTCCAGGCAGTTGTCAATGTAACAGAAGCCATCCTCCACATAGTTGCCGTCCTCTGTTTCAATAAGCTCATAATCGATGGGCAGTCTGACATGATCGAGGCCCCATGCTGCAATTCGTTCGAGGTCTCCTTCTGAGATAAAGGTGTTATAGGTCTCCTTGCTATGATCGCATTGGGACAACCAACCTCCGAGATTGATGCCCTTCATATAACCGGTAAATTTCTTCATATTCACTTCTCCTGTGTTTTAACTTTATCATATGATTTTTGTGTGTCGGAGTATATCAAAATGATTGTATTTATATCAAAATAATGACATAATTAATGGGGGAAGGGTCCTTAACTTGCCATTCTTAATTAGACCTTTCACCCTAAAAGGTCGCATTTACTTTGACACAGAGACAAAGGGCAACGCAGTGGAGGTATCAGTATGGATATTAACAAGGAATGGAGCTACAAGGAGTTTATTATGCGTGAAAACAACATTTCTCATGCCCCCTATGGTCCGGAATTTGATTTTTATGAATCGGTAAAGGCAGGGGATATCGCGAAGGTGAAGAAGCTGAGTGAGAGTGCATTTACAGAGAAAAGCGGTCTGGGACAATTATCAGATAACCCGCTTCGAAATATCAGGTATCATTTCATCATAACGGTTGCCATGGTCGCGAGATACTGTATTGAAGGAGGAATGGAGCATGAAGCAGCCTACCGTCTCAGTGATTTCTATATTCAGCAGGCTGATCAGTGTACCGCTATAGACCAGATTGCTCGACTACATAATATAATGACCATCGACTATACCAAAAGAATGAAGGCTTTGAAAATGGATAAGATCTTTTCAAAGCCGATCGTAGAATGCATTGATTACATCTATAAAAATCTAAATTTAAGAATTACGGTGGAAATGCTTGCGAAGTACATTGACCTTCATCCAAGCTATCTGTCAAAGTTATTTAAGAATGAGACAGGTATCACGATCAGCACATATATCCAACAAAGAAAGATAGAAACAGCACAGAATATGTTAAAATACTCAGACTATACACCGGCTCAGGTTGCATCGATTCTGGCTTTTCCGACGCAGAGTTACTTCATTGAGGTGTTCAAGAAGCGTGTTGGTATGACTCCTAAGAAATATCAGGAGTATTGTTTTAGAGAGACGAAGATAAGTCGAGACGAAATGAACCAGATGTAGATGGTGGACTGAAATATCTGAGTTATAAGACGAGTCAGTAATTTATTTACATTTCAAGTCCTATACTATATAATAATCCATTATAATCCATGGAACTATTTGTAAGATTGTTTATTACTATGTTTTATCATTAGGTTGTTGTCGTTATAGGCAGATGGGAGGAGTATATGGTAGGCTTTAGAACGGATTATTCACCGAAGGATGTAGGATATGACCCACAGCGAGTGGAGACCCTGACTCACTTTTTTGAGGATTTGATTGAAAAGAAGAAAATATTATCAGCAAATTATTGTCTGGCGAGGGATGGCAAGGTTTTTGCAAATAATGCGGTTGGAATGCTGTCCTACCGTGAAGAGGATCCCAGAGAATTGCAGCCGGATACCATTCATGGAATCGCTTCGATAACAAAGCTCTTTACCGCAGTGGCGATCTGGCAGCTGGTTGAGGATGGCAAGCTTCGTATAAATCAAAAGGTTGGAGAAATTATTGAGGAATTCTCCTATAAACCATTTGATGAAATAACGATTGCCCATCTATTATCCCATACTTCGGGTATAAACCCTGACAGCGGTTGTTTTGAGAACAAGTATTATATTAATGCGTGGGATTTCATTCAAGAGGATAAGGGTAAGAATTGGATAGCAGCTGCCTTGCATATCGGGATGAATAAGAAACCCGGCGAAGAATGGGCTTATTGTAGCTTTGGCTATGTAATATTGGGCGAGGTTATCTCCAGAGTGAGCGGTGAATTCGCCAATGATTACATCATGAACCATATTGTAAAGCCCTGTGGTCTCAGGGACACCGGTTTTGATTATCATAAGAAGGAAGTAATAGCCCGGACAAACATCCCGGATGAACAGCAGGAAAAGGTAGTGAATGATATATTAGCCGGTATCTATAAGGATGAAGAGGAAGGAACGATATGGGAGAAGATCCCCGGTACCGGTGGAGGCCTCTATTCGACCGCTTATGATCTTTGCCGTTTTGGAATTATGCTTCAGCAAGGTGGGTACATAGATGGAAATCGCATTCTTGGAAGAAAAGCGATTGAGAAGATGACGACTCTTTACACACAACCCCATGTCAAGGATTACTGTTGGAATGCAGGTGGACCTTATCGTCAATATGGTCTGGGACCGGATATGCGATGTAACGATGCCAGTATCTATACCCAAGGAACCTTTTTTCATGAGGGCTCGGGCGGATGTTGTCTGATCATTGACCCTACGGAGAAGATGGTTGCAGCTTGGTTCATTCCCTTTATCAATGATGTTTGGTGTGCGGAGCCTCTATATAATGCAGCTGCCGTGATGTGGTCAGGGATTATATAGGTTGATGAAAGGATATTCATGCAGGAGACCGTAACATCTGGCAGTTCTATCATATATTGTAACTAGAACAATATGTAATCAGAGGATGATTATGAATCGTACTAGTTCCACTCCACAGGGTATGACATTGCTGAGTGATATGATATTACACGTTGATAATGCTCTCATTGAGGAGGTTGTTACAAACACCGGAGAAACAGGCTATGTTTTAATTTCTTTTGAAGTAATTGATGAAAAAAATATGATTTACAGTCAGGAGATCAGACTCAATGTCGGAGATAAAACGATAATCATCGATGAGAATGGAATACCACTTAATCTTTATGATTTAGAGGAGGGGATGCAGGTCGATGCGGATTTCTCTGCCATGATGACAAGAAGTATTCCACCTCAATCCAATGCGTTTCGAATTGTACTATTACAAGAAGAAGCTTCTGTGAATATGACAACGGACCGAGTAGTAAGCGTGGATACGGATAATGGTTTTCTGTTCACCGGGAACCCTTATGACATGAATGATCAGATGGCATTTAATATCTCTAAAGAAACAGTGCTTCTGGATCAAGAGGATGAACCCATAACGCTCGAAGAGATCCAACCTGGACAGCTGGTACAGGTGGAGCATGCCACATTCCAGACGATGAGCATACCTCCCCAATCTCCGGCTTACCGGGTGAAGGTTCTATAAAATAATGGTACCCCAGTCTTTTGATATTAGCAGCAAAAGGACTGGGGTAAACCGACATCAAACAAAGGAAGCGATAAAAATGATATTCAAAAATCGAGATAAGGACATGTGTAACGGTCCAATATTTGGTAAAATGGTACTTTTTGCATTGCCCATTATGGCGATGAATATTCTTCAGCTGATGTTTAATGCGGCGGATATGGTTGTCGTCGGAAGATTTTCCGGCAAGGAGGCGCTGGCAGCAGTCGGAGCAACCGGAGCAATCATCAACCTGATTGTAAACCTGTTCATGGGTCTCTCGGTGGGAACCAGTGTCATCGTGGCACAGGATACCGGTGCCGGTCGACCCGAGGCAGTCAGCAAATCAGCACATACTTCCATTGCCATAAGTATCCTTGGCGGCTTCCTTGTGATGACGTTAGGCTTGCTCTTATGCAATCCGCTGCTGATTATGATGGGTACTCCGGTGGATATCATTGATTTATCGGCATTGTATTTGAGGATTTACTTTCTGGGTCTTCCGGCCAGTATGGTATATAACTTTGGAGCTGCTGTTCTGCGAGCGGTCGGTGACAGCAGACGTCCTATGAACTTTTTACTGGTTTCCGGTATTGTAAATGTATTACTGAATCTGTATTTTGTCATCGTACTGCATATGAGTGTGGCCGGTGTGGCCCTGGCAACGGTGATCTCACAGTATCTGTCGATGGTTCTGGTACTTCTGTGTCTTATCCGCAGCAAAGAGGAAACGATCCGTCTGACTCTGAAACGATTACAAATCGATGGCAGAAAGCTAAGACAGATCGTACAGATTGGTCTACCTGCCGGATTACAGGGGCTGCTGTTCTCGATCTCGAATGTACTGATACAATCTGCCATCAATTCCTTTGGTTCTGCTATGGTAGCTGCCGGTTCCGCGGCAGGAAATATCGAGGGATTTGTTGCTACACCCATGAATGCATATTATAACGCTGCCATAACCTTTACCGGACAGAATATGGGGGCTAAGAAATACGACAGGATCGATAAGGTAGCCAAGATCTGTACGATATTGATCGTAGCTACCTGGATCATTCTCGGTGGACTGACCATGTTATTTAGCAGACCACTGCTATCCGTATTTACCTCAGATCCTGAGGTGATCCGTCTGGGCATTATTCGGATCAATGTCTTAATGATTGCATATTTTTCCTGTGGCATCATGAATGTATTCCCGGGTCTGACCCGTGGTATGGGCTTCTCCATGTTACCGATGATCTGTACCTTAGTTGGAGCCTGCCTGATGCGTATCGTGTGGCTGGTAACCTTCTTTGCATGGTTCCCTACGGTTCTCATGCTTTTCGCCTGCTATCCGATTACCTGGTCTCTAGCGGGAATCGGTCAGGTGGCCAGCTTCTTCTATGCACGAAAAAGGGTCAGACAGCACGTGGAATAATCAATGATCACAATAGCTAAAGTTAACGAAAATTTAGAAGGAATAGTAAGTAAACATAGATTTATCGTTTGTAATGATTTATAATTATCATAGCATGAGTACATTTGATATTGTAATCTAATATACGAGGGGGTAACAAAATGGAGAAGTTAGGTATCCAGTTATATTCATTGGGGTTTGGCAATCAGGATCCTATGCCGGAGTCATTTCAAAAGCTTTCCGCATTGGGGTATAAGGAAGTAGAATTTGCCGGCTCCAATTATGGAAATATGTCTGCAGAGGAGATGAAGAAGGCACTGGACGCGGCCGGACTGAAGGCGGTGTCTTCCCATGTCAGCATGGATAATATGGAGAAGGATATTCCTTATGTAGCAGCCATTGGCGGTAAGATGATCATCTGCCCCATGTTCGATTTTGCGAATAAGGAGGAAGCACTGGAGCTTGCAGCACTTTTGAACAAATACGGTAAAATCGCAAAAGAACACGGCTTAATGATCGGTTATCATAATCATACCCAGGAATTCAATAAGGACGGCGATAAATATCTTCTGGATTATGTGATTGAGAATACGGATCCGGAATATGTCGGCTTCGAGCTGGATTGTGGCTGGTGCTCCAATGCGGGACAAGATCCGGTAGAATACCTGAACAAATACCCAGGACGCTTTATGGCAATTCATATTAAGGAGAATAATGCGGTAAGCGGACCGAAGCCTGCAACATCGATGTATGCAGAGAAGAAGCCGTTCCATTTTGAGATCGGACCGGACGGCAAGCCGATCTTCCCTCCGGAGATCCTCAAATTCATGGAGGAGAATCAGAAGCTGAACTGTGCAACAGGACAGGGCATCGTAGACTGGAAAGCGGTCAAGGCAGCAGCTGAGGCACAGAGTAAAGGAGAAATGCATTTCTTCGTAGAACGAGAAGGCAATTATGCTCCGGATAAGGATCGACTTACCTGCCTGAGTGAGGATGCTGAGTGGTTGATTAAGAACCTATAGTAATATAGTAAGAGGAGGTATAGCCTTAGAAACAAGGTCTATACCTCCTTCAATTTAGTAGTCACTGAAACTGGATAATTATCGATCAGCGTACTTCTCTACCAGCTTGACCAGGAGCGCAACGCATTGGTCCATCGCCTGAATACATGCGAATTCCGTCTTTCCATGATGATTATGGCTTCCGGTTCCAAGGTTCGGACACGGCAGACCCATAAAGGATAATCTTGAGCCATCCGTACCACCGCGAACCGGTCTGCTGATCGGTGTTCCGCCAAGTTCACGGATTGCCTCATAAGCGGATTCGATCAGATGCCAGTGCGGTTTGATCTGCTCCGCCATATTGTAATAGGAGTCTTTGATCTCTACTCGAACGGTACCCTGTCCGTATTTTTCATTCATGGTTGCAGCGGCTGCATTCATAACTGCTTTCCTGACCGCTAACTTGGTAAGATCGTGATCACGAAGAATATAATGCATCTTCGCTTTATCTACGATGCCCTCCAAGCGGTCCAGATGATAGAAGCCTTCATAGCCTTCTGTATATTCGGGACGTTCTCTCTCGGGCAAGAGGGTGTTGAACTCCATCGCAAGAAGAGAGGCATTCACAAGCTTGTCCTTGGCATCTCCGGTATGGATGCTGGCACCTTGCAGATAAACATCTGCGGCAGCAGCATTAAAGGTCTCATATTCCACCTCGTTATAGGCAGCACCATCCACCGTGTAAGCAAAATCCGCACCGAAGCGCTTTACATCGAACAGATCGGCACCCTTACCGATCTCCTCGTCCGGGGTAAAGCCGATCTTGATCGTTCCATGATTAATCTCCGGATGATGGTATAAGGTTTCCGCCATCGTGAGGATCTCCGCAATACCGGCCTTGTCATCGGCACCGAGAAGGGTGTTTCCATCGGTAACCAACAGATCCATTCCAATATAATTCTTCATAAAATCGAACTCTTCCGGGTTGATCTTCACATTATTCTCTGCATTCAGAACGATTTCCGAACCATCATAATTCTCGATAATGCTTGTCTTAATATCGGAGAAAGGTACAGAGCTGACAACATCCATATGTGCGATAAAGCCAAGCACCGTGCCGGACCAGTTCTCTATATTTGCTTCAATAGTACCAAAGACGTAACCATTCTCATCCATAGCAGCATCCGCGATACCAAGGCTTTTCATCTCTTCCACCAGTGCCCTTCCCAGGACCAGCTGCTCGGGGGTGCTGGGGTGCGTTGTACTCAGTTCCTCTGAGGCGGTAGCAAACTTACTATAGTTAATCAATCTTTCATATGCTCTCATTCATAGACCTCCAATATAAATCGATATCCTCTATTATTTCACAAAAGCCTAATAAAAGAAAGACCCTTTATGAAGCTATCTATCCCAACCAATATTATGGAATGTTTTTCACAGCCCGCCCCAATGATTGATCCTCCAGAGCTATAACAAAAGTGAGATTCATGGAAAATATATGGAAAAATGAATAGAATAATATCGATTTATAGAATATAATATAACTATTATTATAAAATGGAAAAGCATTGAATGAAAGATATCTAGCCTTTCATTCATCCTTATTATCCCCGCTAATATATCGAGATAGAACGACACCCTCAAGGGGTATATATAAATATTCATGTTGAACCGGAGGTTAATGATTTTATGAAGCTGGTTATTAAGAGCAATGACAAATTAGAGTCCTTGTTTCCAAGAGAAGCCATACCGGATTATGTTGAGGATATGGTGGCTCACTATGATTCGAAAAAGCTACAACAGTGGGAGCATCGTTATAATGAGATTCTGCCCCGATTAGAAGAGACCGATAACCAAGAAGGAATTAATCAGCTGATTGCATTGGCAGAGGAGGGTTACCCTGAGGCTAGATGGCTGATTAGCGATATGTATCTTGCGGGGCGAGGGTTCCCGGAGAGCTTCGATAAGGCGGTTGAATGGGACCGCAGAGCCCAATTTGCAGAGGGGTTATATCGTGAAGGACCGCAATTGTAATCATGGGAAGAGAATAGCATAAAGAAGGGTGGATAAAGGGGATGTCGAAGCTACAGTGTCTAGAGATAGAACCAAATGAAGTGGAGCGTGCCATTATTGAATGGGATGTCGCTACTCTGAAAAACCAATTAATTGATCAAAGTCTTTTAATTAGTTTAGGTTATAGTGAAACGGAAATTATATATATACAACAGAAATTTTTTGGTATTACGATCGCTAATCCAAGCCAGATGACTTATTTTGAAAAGGCAGTCTATTCGAACGAGAAAAGAATCATAGAAAATTATTACCATTATCTGAGAAAAAATAAGAGTGTGATGGAGAGCTTTGGTTATACTAAAAAGGATTTAAATAACATCTATGATTTACATATTAAGGGCATTCTACAAATGTTAACAAGCGCGACGGATTACTATGAGATATCCACCAGATTATCAATATTACAGAAGAACAAAAATAGAATGACTGAAACGTATATTATTCGATATCTGAATGAAGAGGAATCTAATTTAATACATAAAAAAGAAATGCTCAACAGGCTAATTATGATATACCGGGAAGAGGAACATCTACCAGGGCGTAAGGATGATATTAATAGGATGATAGAATTTTATCCTGAGATCCTGGAATATTCACAGCTGGCGCGTTCTGTCGATATAGAATTGATTTATGGCGATAAAAGCGATGAGACGCGATATGAAAAGATTTGTAAAAAAGGACTTCAGTACGAGAAGAAATTAAAGGAATGTGATCAAAAAGCCCAGGCTTCTGAGCTTTCTGCAGAAGAGGAAAAGCAGATAAAGGATGAAAGAACGAAGTTTACGTTAGAGGATAAAGCCAAGTATCTATATGCAATAGCTGCGTCAAAATGTAATAAGAATAAATTAAAATATTTTATAGACGAAAAGTTAGACGAAAGAACAAATGTTAAGGATATGATGGAATTTTTAAATACATCAGGGGAGCTTCTTAAGGCGATTCTAGAAAACCCGGGTGCTAAGAATTATGGCAAGATTCTGCATACTATGGCAAAAAAGGCAGAGGGTGAGAAGGCTGGCGCTAATTATGGTTTCCTTTTATATCTCAACCGTGAATTTGGCGATGAATATGGTATCAATAAGATTAAACTGGAGGAATCATATAAAAACGCAGACCTTAAAATAGGACCCTTCAGTATCAATGGGTACGGAACCTATTTGTATGCATTGGCACAGGAATATGTTAGAGAGCATAATACCTTAGAGGGCTTTGAATACAAGGCGGAATTTCTATGCCTAAAAAGAGAGTTTTATAGCTATTTTAATAAACAAATTGAGAAACAAATAATGAAAGACCCGGTTGATTGCGAAACGATCCGTACGAAGATAAATTCTATCAATATTTGTATCTCGACCGGAGAAAAAAAGTTTCTCAAAGAAGAAAAATTAGACAGAAAAGAACGTATGCCACGGTTTCTATGCTTTTTCCCGGAGCAGGATACAGAGTTGTCGATAAAATATGAGGACATATTGTTAAAGAACCTGGAATCGTCGAGAAAATCCAATACCACCAGAGATATGTTAAATAACTTAAAATTATCAGTGCTTCCCGCTCCATCACAGTCACGTGATGTCAATGTGGAGGACAAGCTTAACGAAATTACATATTATGTATGGAAAAAGATACAATATAATTTCGACCGGAGTAAAGACCAGTGGCTTATCCTGGCTAAAATCTATGAATATAATATGAATTGGTATAAACGTCAGGCGGACAATGAAGAAATACCTGAAATTAAGGCAAAGCATAAAGAGGATCAGCTGCAATGGACAAAAAAGGTTGCTAATGCATTACGGATCCGAGCAGAAATAAGTTTTGTCTATGATGATTGGTATGACTTATATCAATTTTATCTAAAGCAAATTGAAACGGCAAGTCCGGAAGAAACATCAACTTGGATGAAAGCAGCCTATGAGCTATATCTAGAGATGGCATATAGAACACGAAAGGATTCTGATCAGGTAGGAAAACATTTTGTAGGGCTAAGTAAGTATTTTAAGGATAAAGATAATAACTATTTTAAAAGATGTGTAACAGAAGATAAGAGCATTGCGAGTCGTTATATTAACGAATTGGCAACACTTTATTATCAATACCGCCAGTACAGATATTTAAAGCTTGCCTTTGAGATAACAAAGGTATCCGGTGAATATGAGTTGTACTTAAGAAAGTTTATAAGAGCGTTAGTACAGTGGGAAATGATTCAACTGATCAAGAATATGCTTTACCTATTAAGTGAAGGAGAATATAGTACTGCACAACTGTTTTATAGTTACAGCGTGGAGCATGTTAATCACATTCCGAGGATATTAACGCTTACCCATGAATTAATTGAGGGATTAGTGATAGCGGAATCTGCAGCATATCAGAGTGTACTGAATCAGATAAAAGTATTTCCTAATGTTCAAAAATCTTATTATATAGAAAGGGTAAGAGATGAAAGCTCAATGTCAGATCAGATAAAGGCATTGGAATTCATCCTGCAATATTATACAGCCACAAATGAGTTAACAGGGGAAGTGGATTGTTCCTCTATTCAGTATGCATTATATCTGCAGTATCAGCAGCTTTACTCAAGAACAATGAGAGAAGAGCATTTAGAGAAGATGTTTGAAGCGATAGAGCAATCCTCCAGAGAAGAGGAGAATCTGTCTAATAAATACAAGATAATTACACTCTGTTATCGCTATAGCTCATTAAATAGAGATGCTGCTTCCATCATAGAGAATATGAAGCTTTCAAAGGAACTTGCTGATAAAATAAAAGGGTATCAGCAACGGTTAGAAGAGCTAAAAAGTATGTATGGTGATACCAATGATGAGGCATTTAAAGAGTTATGCGACCTCACACTTCGTTACTCACCGAAAAGCAGTATAAAATATATAAAAAGCTTTCTAAAAAAATATATCATTAGCAATGCAATTGAAATGAATAAAGTTCTTATAGAATACCTGATGTCCTTTGAACTGATTGGAAAGGTATGGCTTCAATTATACTTTGAGGAGAGTGATGGGGCAACCAAAGAAAGATCTTTTGTAGAATATACCTATGGTTTTGATTCAGTCTGCAAGGTGATACAGATATTAGAGAATACCAATAAATCAAATGGATCAAAACAGAACATTGATTATTTAAAAGAATGTGTATCTGATTTCAGGAATATAAACACTTATATCGCGTTGGTGGAGGATTATTTGAAAAATAACCCTTCTTATCGTCCTGAGGAAATGGAGCTATTACATCATTTCTTTGCAATAATGGCAAAAGAGGAAGAAATTTCTCTCTATAATGTAGTAGATGCAATTAATAAAAGGGATCAATATAAGAATACCCGATGTACTGATTTGTTAAATCAACTTTATCAAACAATTAATGATCCACAGAAGTTTAACTATATAACCGCATTAGCCAGACAGTATGCAAAAGCCGGTAATTATAAGGAGGCAGAGGAGATTTATCGAAAAGTATTAAAAGCAGCGGATAGTAACCCATATCTGACAAAGCAATACGCCTATATTAATATTCATAGAATAACAATGTCATTACTTAACTCAGCCAACAACAATATAAAAATTAAAGTTTCTGAAGTGGTAGATATGAGACCCAATCAAGTATATGAAGTACTAGCCTACCTCTCCGAAAAATATCCTGATGAAGTAACGAATGTAATGGAGATGATGGAACTAGAAGAGGATAGGAATCTATTACTTTATATCCATCAATTAGTCACCTATGCAAAGCTTAAGAAAAAATCTTACCCAGAGACATCGGCAGACTCAAAGGAAGAGATTTGGGAAGAGAAATTATTTGATACTTTATTACACTTGAAGGGTACCAGATATTTTTCATACTTGCTTCCGAATTTGTATCAAGTGAGTAATAATGCAGGATTTAAATATTCTTTAGCCAGTCATGAAGATACTAAAATTCAATCTGTCCTAAAGGAGGCTAACCATAAACCGATTTTAGTATTAAAGGGGCAGGATATGAAACCGGGACAAAAGCTGATGCTGATTGATTATGACAGTCAAGCTATGAATTCCTATATTGAAATGCCAGAAGAAAAGCAGGGTATTCCTTTACTACAAAAGGTTATAAATGACTTTGATGATAAGAAGGCTAAGCCGTTATCGGATTTGCTACTTCGGCAAGAGAGGGAAAACTCCAACGAAAATCGTAAAACTATATTACTGCATGTTTTAACAAATCAGTCCAATCATCCTTGTGATATAGAAAAGGATGCAGAGTCACAAAGACAATTGCAATTATCGAAGGCAGAGTTGGGATATCTGTTACATTTAGAAGCGTTCGAAAAGAATTATGAGGATAGCATGGAGATGCTTCATGAAGGCGTGATCTGTCTGGGAAGCAACAAGTCAGATTGTCTTGATTTGTTAGAGAAAATAAGAGAGCAGTATTTCAAATTATTAGAAAAGCTTCCGGAATTACAACTTCAAAATAAATTAAAACGAATTCCAAATATCGCCTATGATCTCCATAAAATAGTCAGAATCTTTGATAACAAGCTTAATTACAAGAATGTATTTTTGGGAGAAATGATTGTAATCCTGGGGCAAGTGCAGAAATTTGAGAAATCAATTAATCCGTCCAGTGGTATTGAAGCTTTGGAAGGTGCAATGAACCACCTAATTGCTTTGGAAGGAAAAATGAAGGAGGAAGAGAATCGATTAACCGGAAGCATTACAAAAGGATGGAGATCATGGATTTATTCCGAGCTAGTACAAATTGTGAGTCAAAATACAATCATTGATAACAAGTATTTTATTGATCGAAAAGAAAGTAAATTATCATTGGAGAATTTCTATCAGGAAGTAATCAATGCTTTTCATAATATTAATCTATATGGTCCAAGAGGAATAGGAGTATCCTCTCTGATGAAACAGTGTAATCAGGTATATTATGAAAAGGCCTTAGTTGGTAATAATATATTCCTTTATCTTGATGGGAAGGAATTCAGTATGGATAATTTCACAGAAGAATTTTCGGGTAAGTTGTATGACCAATTCGTTCTCGGTATCCGTAGGATTAATGACCTTGGTTTTGTGTGGGCTAAAGACATACATGATAATATGAAGAGTTATGATGGATCCCTGAACTATCTGAACGGAATGAGGCAAAACAAAGTTCATTTATTTATTGATCATTACGAGATGTTATATCGAAACCACAAGAATGAAATGGACAAAATACTATACCAATTAGCCAACCAGGGCTTTCATCTTGTGATCGGTTCAGAAAACGCGATCCAGGCTGAGTATGTAAAATTTTCAACCATGGAATTAGCCGGCTTTACGGAAACGGGTACTAGAGATTATCTAGTAAGTAGATTGAAATATAAGGAGCATATTTTACAAGCAATTCCGGTAAAAGAGGTATATAAATTAACCTGGGGCATACCAGCGTTACTTCGTTATGTGATTGAATATGCTTTGGAGGTAAAAGCCATAGATTTACTTGGAGCTAAGAATAATCTTAAGAATAAAGCAAAGTCATTATTTGACCATTGGGAACCGTTATGGGGGAAGGATTTATACCGAGAAGATAATGTGGCTTATCGAAGCTATATTGATGATAAGAATGGGCTAGACCAAAATATTAAGGATTATTTAGATTCTATAGTTAATTGTGTAGTTGATGCCAAATTTGATGATAGGTTTGGGAAGGAGAGCTTTAGCAGAAAGAAAGATCTCAAATCAGGGGATGAAATCAACCTCTATGAGTACCAACAAAGTCTTCAGTGGAAGGAAGAAGCCGAGGTCAATATGGCTGAATTCAACATGTCGAAGGATATTTGGGAAGCAATTAAGAGAGAAGAAGATGTCTACCAATACATAAAATATGGGGAAGCCTTAAGAAGATTTACACATAACATTCATCAACCCAATTATGATTATTCGGTATTTGCTTTAAATTACTGTTTAGCATTTGAGTTAATCTCGAACAGAGTGATGAAAGGCTTCTTCATGAAAAAAATACCTTGGAAAAATGTATCATTTTTATCCCAATGTAAGGAAGCTAATATAACTAAGTTAAAGGAGAGTTTAGATACTACGATGTATACAGTGGGAAGCTATAACAATTTTTTAACTACTTATAAAGATAATTATCAGGAAGAAGTGAAAAATATAGGTTTTGATTTTGAGCAATATTGTAAGACATATGAAGAAGTAAAGGACATTCGCAATAAGGTCGCTCACGTAGGAGATATAATAGATGGCAAGCAGTTTTCGAAATTTTTATCCTTACTGTTTGGCGATAGCAATAATCCGGTGGGACAACCTTCGGTATTTGAAGGTATCCTAAGGTTAGTAAATCAATAAGTCGGAGGAGTGACATGGTGAAGAACCCGGTTGAAGAATATAAGAACAATAGCGAGAGTTTCTTTCTTGTTCCCTTTTATTATTCCGGGGGGAAGGCATTCGAGAAGAGGTTAGGAGCGTATTGGGACAAAGAAGAAAGTAGTAATCATTGGTTTCTGGCAAAGCATATTGATGCATTTGATAAGGGAAAGGATAATGAGAGAATATCTACATACTTCTCCTTGAAGGAGGATAGCTACAAATATTATAAATTACCCACTCGTGATACGGATATTACAATAACATCAGATATCATTGTTGATGATAAGAAGTTGCCGGATCAATTTACGATGAGAATAACCGGGATCAGAATGTTATATTTCACCACAGGCTTTGGTTTTCTGATTTATCAAATCGATCATTCAGAGGATGAGCCAGAGACAATCATCAATAAAAGCTTTGGATTATTGCGTTCCTTCGTGACCGACAGAAAATCAGGGAAGGAAGTAAAATTCACGTTCTCATTACCCGTTGAGAATGAGAGTGATAAGTATACAGAGCACGAATTAAATTTTTTGAAGGTTACCAATCACCTATTGAAGGTTGAAGAAAATAGCAGGAGAATTGAGTTATTTCCCACATCATGTAAAAACCAATGCTATATCTATCATCGGATACAATTAGGGAAGCCCTTGGCAGAGGAGGAGCTCAACCGTCATTTGTTATATCTAAGAAAAGGCTTCCATACGAGGTTTTCTGTTCCGGAAAAGGAAGAGGACAACTTATTCGATTTTAACTGGAAACAGAATAGTAACCAATACTGGGGTGGTTCTATGAAGGGAGTGGTTTCTTTATCCTATTGTAAACCGGGTGAAAATAATTATTTTATAAGAGATCAGTACCCCAATTATGTTCGGAATGACTACTTTCTCCTCTATATGATATTACTTCATCAGCGTCAAGTACTCTTATATTATAACTATATTGCGGTAAAGAATCAGAGTCGTATGAAGAAATTGGAGAAAATCAAGAAAGAATTAATTCGATTTCGTATCAATTTTGCATATAAGACCGTATCGGATGAGACCTCCTACCAGAGATTCTATGATGGAATGTATGAATGCCTATCCTTGGAATGTCTTAATTCGGATATCCAGGATGTAATTGATCGAGTAACGGAATATCAGGATTTTTCTAACGAGAAAAGCATGAATTTTGTTTTAGCCTTAATTGCTATATTCAGTGTTATTTCTGCTTTTGCTGATGTAATCGGATTTGCGGATCGGATGAAGGAGGGAATAGAATTCACAGGGTTTCATTGGGTTGCCTTCATTTCAATAAGCGTTATACTGATAATAGCAATTTTCACTATTCTAAGAAGACTATTCCGGAAGTAGGAAGAAAAGCAGTTGATGGCAATTTGGATCGATGACAATTCTGCCAGGATTTTAGAAATAAGATTGTAAATCAGTAAGATTAATTACATTTCCGGAGGGTATGATTACAATGAAAAGCAAATTCTTCACACCAAATGACACCTATAAAGAGATGATTTCACATTATACGAAGATAGATGGACTTTTGGCGGTCATGATGTATGTATTATTAATGTTTGTATATTATATTATGGGGGTTATACTTATCCAGAAGCAGCTATATTTAGGTGTTCCTATCAATTTATTACTAATTGTCGGTTGTATTATATTGGTATTGGTGCGTAAGCAGAAGCTGGCCTCAATCGGCTTCACTCTGAAGAACATGAGGAAATCGTTGATAACCGGCTTGGTTCTTGGCGTTATCTTCGCTTTTTTTATGAATTTCCTACCGAGTCTACTTGCAGGCGATAAAATGATATCTGCTGATCAAGTGTTATATAATATTTTTTATTACTTCATTATTATTGCTCTGTTAGAAGAGGTTCTTGTCAGAGGTTATATTCAGACCAGGATATATGGTCTAATCAAAAATGACAATTTAGCAGTTATGGTGACCGGTATTATGTTTTATACCATGCATCTGCCTTTTCAAGTGCCTGTAAATGGTATGCAAATCAGTCTGATCAATATGGCGGTTATGATTGCCATGCATTATATGATGAACTATATATATCGAAGATATAATTCACTCGTAGGACCAACCGTGTTTCATGGGCTTGTGGATCTAGGTGGTAATATATGGCGATAAGATGGGTTCACTAATATGGAACGATAACACCTGGAGAGTTTTACTACGAATTGTGGCAAAAGCCAGCGAGAATAAGACAAGCTTTTATGAACGTTAATAAAAGACGACGAAAAGAGGATATATGAGAATATTAGTTGTAAATGATGACGGAATTCGGGCAGAGGGAATCGAACGGTTGACCAGAATGGCGGTACAGCTGGGGGAGGTATGGGTGGTTGCCCCGAAGGAGCAGTGTAGTGCCATGTCACACCGGATTACGGTCTTTGGTGAAATGGAAGAGGAGAAGGTGGATTTCCCTGTGGCGGGGGTACAGGCATATAGTATCAGTGGAACACCGGCGGACTGTGTTAAAATTGGACTGGAGTATCTGCTCCCGACTAAGCCGGATGTGGTTTTCTCAGGAATTAACCATGGTTGTAATGTGGGATTTGATATTCTGTACTCAGGTACGATTGGAGCTGCCATGGAAGCTTTGTTGAATGGTGTACCAGCCATCGCATTTTCCAGTGATGCGAACGGTGTATATGATGTGGTGGAGGAGAACCTTCTTCCAATAACCAAGGAGCTTTTAGGACGCAGCATATCAAGAAATGAAATATGGAATGTAAACTTTCCGGGTTGCTCTAGGTCAGAGCTTAAGGGCATTTTAGAAGACCGTGTTCCGGAACAGGGGCATTTCTATCTGAATAAATTCACAAGGACTGAGACGGAACAAGGTAGTACCCGATTAATATTCAGTAGTGTACCGAACCCAAATGCAAAGGAAGGAACGGATATGAGAGCAGTTCATGAGAATTATATTTCAATCGGAAGAGTAAGAAATTCGATCCTAAGCTAACGCTTACCAATTAATCTCGGTTTCTATAATTATTGTAATAACAAAAATACTGCGGATCATTGTCTTCATATATTAAAGACAATGATCCGTATTTTTTACCTCGACTAATGCGAATCAGCCGGAAATATTAAGAACCTATTTTCTTTTTAATCGCAAATTTTAATTATCTTAAAACATCAATATCTCCGACTACTTTTCCTGAAATATTAGGCTGGTTATAGGTTTCAACCTTACCCTTGATCGTTAGAGTCACTCCTTTTTTCACTTTCAGAGTGCAGTTACTATTTAACCATAGAGATTTATCCTTGGGTATGGTTACATTTTTATCGATTACTATATCTGTTTTGTCACCTGGTGTAATTGACAAAGAAGTATAGATTGAATCGGAAGCTAAATATTTTTTAATTGTACCAGCATTGAAAGACCCTGTAAAATATCCTATTTCACCTTTATGCCCAGCTTCCGCTATCTGTATATCGCCTATTTCGGGTGATTCTTCATGAAAACAAATTCGTCCGGGTACAAGGATCTTTCCGTTATTTATTATCTGTCCCCTAATGTTAAAATTACTGGTGCTGACTGTGACGGTAGTATCTGGATGAATAATAATTGTCTTTTGTTTGTCTAAATTAACGCAGTCACCTGTAATGTCTATATCACCTTTAATCTCGATTGTTTGATAGGGCAGACTGATCGCATCAACAAAATCCTCGTAGCTGTATACCTCATAGGGCTTGCTGCAGTCGATTGGCTTTACTGTCTTGAATACTGGAGGGTTATTCTTAAAGCCATTCAATTGATCGGGCATACCCTCACCATAATAATTAAGATTGGAACCCCATTGATATAATTTTCCGTTGGTTCCTAAGCAAACGATACTGTCAGTACCCAATGCGGCACTTGTAATTGCAGGCAGATTGGTAGGTATGTCAGTGAAGGTTCCGCCTTCTGGATTGTATTGATACTCACCCCATACATACAGCTTTCCTTCGGTATCGATAGCGGCCAGATTATTATCGCCTCCGAAAAGCTTCTTGATAGTAGGTAATTTGGGTTGTGGTTTATACCGGTACATGATATTTGAATGCGGTACTTCTCCATATACTTTACCGTCATTGCCTAAATAAACCGTACTGTATGCAAGAGGTGCCAGCATTTTAACATCAGCCTTCACGGGTTCATAGTTACCGATACCCCAGGTGTAAATATATCCGCTTTCTGTCAAGGCAGAAGCATAATAAGCACCACTTGATATTTGTACAACCTTGGCTTCGGATAAGCCAGCCGGAACATTACTTTGACTACCGCCATTCGTATTTCCCCATTTATATACTTTTCCGCTCTTCGATAGAGCAGTGGTTTGATAACCGTTGGCAGTAACCGATATCATGCGAGGTAGATCTTCACCAAAATCGAGTTCACCATCATTCTGTCTTCCCCAACCATGCAATACACCATTTTTATCCAAGGCAACAACATGAAAACAACCGATTCCCAATTCCACTATGGGTGGTAAATCCTTCGGCACATCACATTGACCATAATAGTTTGCCCCCCACATATAGACTTTACCATTCTTGTCAATCGCGCCGAAGGTCTGGTCCCCTGCATATACTTTTACAATTTTCACAGAATTCTTTTTCTCGTTATTGCCTGAAGCAAAAGCGGTTTCAGAGCATGTTAGTAATACGAATAATAAAGCAAGAACTAAAGATACCCATTTCTTCATACAAAAATTATCTCCTTTAAATAAATAGTTGTGAAAATATAACCATGCCACTTAATTTAAGACTTGCTTCAGGAATTCAGGAGGCTAACATCCTATAGGTAGAAACTCCTTTTCTCAGTATATTACAGAAACCAAATAATTACAATATGGATACTCTATTCCTTTATCCGAATCCCTGGTCATTGAAGAAGGTATTTTATTTTGTCAATATTGGTGGTAAAATATGGTTTGTAAGAAATTTTTGTGATTTTATTGGGGAGAAATGAGAAATGAATAATTTATGTGTTATTGGTATTGCCGGTGGAAGCGCAAGTGGAAAATCAACGTTCTCTAATAAGCTAGTGGATACCTTAACGAACTATAGGGTTAAGGTATTTCATATGGATGAATATTTTAGACCTGCGGAACAGAGGCCATTTTCAGAGGCACCTGTCACGCAAAAGTTTTATGTCGATGATAATCATCCTAATACGATGGATTTGGAACAGTTATATAATGACCTTGTTCAAGCAATGGGTAGTGCTATGTTTGATGTCATAATTGTGGAAGGATTATTAACACTATGGCATAAAGCAATATATGATAAGCTTGATTTAAAGTTGTTTGTTGATTGCCAAGCGGATGAAAGAATTGTAAGAAGATTACGAAGGAATATGAGCTGGGGACTTAGCTTCGACGATATTTCCGAGGTATATCTTGATTTGGTTCGGTATCGGCACAATGAATATGTGGAACCGACAAAATGGAAAGCGGATCTGATTATTAATGGATCATCGCCATCAGAAAAGGCTCTGCAAATTGTATCAGGATATATTGGGGAAACCTTGATGGGTAAGAAATAGTTAGATATTATAGGAAGATAAGCAGTAGCGCTTGAATCAGTGCCGCTGCTTATTTTAGTTAAGCGGATAGATAACTCATATATTTTTATAATTAAGTTTGAGGTAGGTACTTGAAGTAATGTGTGTTACTGTATTATGGAAGAGGCAAAATATGGCTAAATAAGGCTGTATCGTATTATATTTTGCTTTCGGTTCGTGTGTCGTTACTTATCACAGGGGGATGTAGCATCTGATAAGTAACTCCGAAGGATTATAGATAATAGGAGAAGGAGTAATATGTTAGAGATTTCATTGGATGGGGTAAAAAAGTATTTGGATACATCCCTAATTCTAAAAAATATATCATTTATGGTAACAGAGGGTGAAAAGGTAGGCATTGTAGGGGAAAACGGCAGTGGAAAGACGACAATTCTCAAATTAATCGCAGGAATACTTCACCTAAATCATTGTGCCGGTTATCCGTATGCCCCGGTCCCGCCGGGATATGATGAGGGATGGGTAAACACGCCAAAGGGTGCGGTATGCGCTTATCTTGATCAGATTCCACAATTTCCTTTTGGAACAAGCGTGCTCGATGTATTAAAATCAGCGTTTGATGAGGTGTATCGGCTTGAAAAGGAGATTCATGAGCTTGAGGAGAGTATGCAGCATTTAGAGGGGGTTGATCTGGAAAGAACCCTGAAACGATATGGTGAGCTGATCCAAGCCTTTGAATTAATGGATGGATATCATGTTGAGGAGAAGCTAAATAGAGTCTGTAAGGGACTTCATTTTGATGAGAAATTTCTGGTTCAGGATTTCAATTCCTTGAGCGGCGGTGAGAAAACCACGGTTACACTGGGAAAGCTCCTGATTGACATGCCCGAGATATTGTTGTTGGATGAACCTACCAATCACCTGGATATGGAGTCAGTGGAATGGTTGGAGGAATATCTTAAGAACTACAAGGGGATTGTTATCGTGGTTTCGCATGATAGATATTTTCTTGATCATGTAGTAACCAAAATTATTGAAATAGAAGATAAGGTAAGTGATACTTATATTGGAAACTATTCTGAATATATCGTACAAAAGGAGGAGAAGCTCCGGATCCAATTTGAAAACTATAAGGAACAGAATAAGAAGATTGATGCAATGGAGCAATCCGTTAAGCAGCTAAGAGACTGGGCAATGAAGGCCGATAATAATAAATTCTTCAAAAGAGCAGCTAGTATTCAGATCAAACTGGATAAGATGGAGAAGGTCGAAAAGCCATCCATGAAGCAGAATATGAAGCTGATTTTTCAACAGGCGGAGCGATCCGGGAATATAACGATTAAGGCGAGCGATTTATCAAAAAGCTTTGACAAAAAGGTCCTTTTCCATAAGGCTGACATGGTAGTTCATTATGGGGAGAGAGTGGCTTTGATCGGTAATAATGGATGTGGGAAGACTACATTTCTGAAAATGCTGCTTGGAGAGGAGCAGCCGGATTCCGGAACCGTACAATTCGGAGCAAGTGTCTTAGCGGCTTATCTGCCACAGAATGTAACCTTCCCAAATGAAGAGCTTACCGTTCTTGAGTATTTCCGGGAGGATCTCTTTATCCTTGAGGGAAAGGCCAGGGAGTATCTTGCTAAATTCATGTTCTATGGCAGTAATGTATTCAAAAGGATAAAGCTTTTGTCGGGAGGAGAGAGACTTCGACTGAAGTTAAGTAAGCTATTATTCAGTGATACGAATCTGTTGATTCTGGATGAGCCGACGAATCATCTTGATACGAACTCGATCGAAAGTATGGAGGAGGCCTTGGCCGGCTTTAAGGGTACCATCTTCTTTATCTCCCATGATCGATATTTTATCAATAAAATTAGTGATAGAGTAATTGCGATTGAGGAGAGGGCGTTTCATAGCTATCTTGGCAATTATGACTATTATAAGAGTATCAAGGATAAGCAAGGTCAGCAGGTAGAAGAGGTATTACCGGTTAAGCCTAAGCAACAGCGTGATAAGAATGCCAATGATAGTAAGAAGGTGCCTTCCAAAGTGGAAGAAAAGGAAATAGTGGCAGCAGAGCTAGAGAGCAGTATAAGAAAGCTTGAAAACAGGCTGAAAGAAATTGAAGCATCGATGGAAGCAGCAGGGACAGATTATGAAGAGCTGAATCGATTGTATGAACAGAAAGAGGGATTAAGTAAAGAGCTTGAGGAAGCTATGGAAGTATGGTTAAGCATAAGCTAGTAGAAGTAGTGGCATGATATGGTGCCACTACTTCATTTGTGTTGAGGTAGATAAATCGTATGTCATTAAGTCTTGTCTATATTGTGCGAAAGATGTAAAATGTTAGAAAGGTAAATTGTAAAAACAATTTCGAAGAAGAGTGGGAATGGATATGCATAAGTATAATATAGAACAGATGACAAAGGGTTTTGAAACAGCATTTATAGATCAGAACACTACATCAAATCTGGCTTATAAGCCCATGTTTGTATCAAATAATTACAAAGAGGGTCGAAAGGTGTTGTCCTCCATAGAGGATGAGCTCTTGAAATGCGATCAGTTTTATATAAGTGTTGCATTCATCAAAATGAGTGGCCTAGCCCCGTTGCTACAGACACTCAAGGAGCTGGAGAATAAGGGGATAAAGGGTCAAATCCTTACTACGGATTATCTTACCTTCAGTGAGCCAAAGGCCCTCGATAAGCTGGCGGAGTATACAAATATTGAGCTAAAAATGTATTGTACTGATGAGATTAGTGAAGGCTTTCATACAAAGGGATATATTTTTAAAGAGGACGAGATCTATCGGATTATTGTCGGAAGCTCAAACCTTACATCAAGTGCTTTGACCATGAACAAGGAATGGAACACCAGGATTATTTCGACAGAGCAGGGTGAGTATGCAAATAATATAATGGAGGAATTTACATCCTTCTGGAATTCAAATTCAGCAAAAGCCTACTCAGATTTTATTGACCAGTACAGGATCAACTATGAAATAATTAGAAAGCAGAAGGAAATCGCGAAGCAAGTTGATATTCCTTCGATTGAGCAATACAAATTACAGCCCAATAAGATGCAGATAGAATTTGTAGCGAACTTACAGAAGCTTATGGAGGCAGGAGAAGAGAAGGCCTTGTTAATCTCAGCAACAGGTACGGGAAAAACATATGCGTCCGCGTTTGCGATCAGAGAGGAAAACCCTAAGAAGGCTTTATTTGTAGTACATAGGGAGCAGATTGCAAAGCAGGCAATTAAAAGCTTTAAGAATGTATTTGGCAATGCGAAGAGCTTTGGCCTTATCTCCGGAACCTCGAAGGATTACGAAGCAGATTATTTATTTTCAACAATGCAGATGATGGCTAAATCCGAAGTAAGGGAAAGGTTTGCCCGTGATGAATTTGATATCATTATAATCGATGAAGTTCACAGGGCAGGCGCTGATAGCTATCATCGAATTCTGGATTACTTTAGGCCGAGGTTTTGGCTGGGGATGACAGCAAGTCCGGATCGAACCGATGGCTTTGACATCTATGCGCTGTTTAATCATAAGATTGCATATGAGATTAGATTACAGCAGGCCTTAGAGGAAAATTTGCTTTGCCCGTTCCATTACTTTGGTATCACAGACTTAGAGATAGATGGAGAAGTATTTGACGATAACACAGGAGTTAAAAATTTTACTAGGTTAGTGTGTGATGAACGTGTGGATTATGTATTAGAGAAGGCAAAATATTTCGGCTATAGTGGGGACAGGGTAAAAGGGTTAATCTTCTGTAGCAGTAAGGATGAAGCGCAAGAACTTTCAGTTAAATTTAATGAGCGTGGTTATCGCACTGAATTCTTGTGTGGAGATGATTCTCAGGAGCGCAGGGAAGAATGCATCGAACGTTTGACAGATGATAATAGAACCGATTTCCTTGATTATATATTTACAATTGATATATTTAATGAAGGTGTCGATATTCCGGAGATTAATCAGGTTATCATGCTGAGGCCGACGCAAAGTCCGATTGTATTTATACAACAGTTAGGGCGTGGTCTTCGTAAAGCAGAAAATAAGGAGTATGTTGTTATTCTAGACTTTATCGGCAATTACATGAATAACTTTATGATTCCGATCGCTTTATCCGGGGACAGAACCTATAACAAGGATAATATCAGACGATATCTGCTTGAGGGAGAGCGAATTATACCAGGTTCTTCTACGATACATTTTGACGAGATATCCAAGAAGAGGATTTTTAGTTCGATTGATGTTGCAAATTTTAGTGATATCAAATTGATCAAAGAAAACTATACCAATCTAAAGAATAAGCTAGGAAGAATTCCGAGTCTGCAGGATTTTGACGATTATGGAGAAATGGATGTATTAAGAATCTTTGATAACAATTCATTGGGCTCCTACTATAAATTTCTGGTTAAGTACGAAAAGGATTATACGGTTCGCTTGAATACTTCGGAAGAGAAGTGCATCGAATTCATATCGAAGAAGCTTGCTTCAGGGAAACGAATTCATGAACTTGAGCTGCTTAATCGTATGCTGGTGTATCGTACTGGCTTAATGGGATTATTAAGACAGAAGCTAGCAAAAGATTATAATATTCAGATGGAAAGAAAAACAATCAAAAATGTTGTGAACGTTATGACCAATGAGTTTCCTGCCGGTTCGGGGAAGAAGACGTATGATACCTGTGTATTTCTTGAGCCGGATGGAGAGGATTACAAAATCAGCCAATCATTTTCCGATATGTTGGACAATCCTGTTTTTTGTGGGATACTTAGGGAATTAGTAGCGTTTGGTATATCTCGAAATAAACGTGATTATAGTAATCTCTATCAAGACAGCAGTTTTAAGCTCTATCAAAAATATACCTATGAAGATGTATGTGTTTGCTTGATTGGGAGTCTAATGAAGTGCCATTAAATATCGGTGGTTATAAATATGACGCAAAGACGAAGACATTTCCTGTATTCATCAATTATGACAAAGGGGATGATATTCAGGATACCATCAAATATGAAGATCATTTTATGACGCCGAATCATCTGATTGCAATATCAAAACAAAGCAGAACCATTCAATCCGAGGATGTTCAGAACTTTCTGAAGGCAAAGGAAAGAGGTATTAAAGTAGAACTTTTTGTCCGTAAGAATAAGGATGACAAAATCTCTAAGGAGTTCTATTATTTAGGACGTATGAGTGCTACCGGAAGTGCAAAAGAATTTATTATGGCGAATACCGATAAGTCAGCCGTTGAAATCGATTGGATTCTCGATACCCCAGTCCGAGAAGATATCTATGAATATATAACAAATTAGAGAATACAGGGAGAGTAAGATGAAGACAATTGAAGTGGTTGCAGCGATTATAATGCAAGAAGACAAAATATTTGCTACTCAGCGAGGCTATGGCGACTTTAAAGGCTTCTGGGAATTCCCCGGGGGGAAAATGGAGGTCGGTGAGACACCCGGGCAGGCTTTAATTCGTGAAATCAAGGAAGAGCTGGATGTGGAGATTGAAGTTGGAGATCTGATCGATACAGTTGAGTATGATTATCCACAGTTTCATCTGACAATGCATTGCTTTATCTGTTCAATACTGGCGGGAAATGTGGTCTTGAAAGAGCATGATGCAGGTAAGTGGTTGACGAAGGATACCTTACACAGTGTGGAATGGCTGCCGGCGGATGAAGGGTTATTGGAGATTATTAAAGGGAAAATGTAAGGGATCATAAGATTGGAAAGTCATATGAAAAATCGATAGAGCTATTTCTACTCGACATTACAGAAGTTAATTTTACTATGGAGGAAGGCATTTTGAAGAATAAAATATTAAGTAGTGTGTTAGTTTTGATTTCTTTAGCGATAATAGTAATAACAGTGATGAATGAGTTTTGGGGTGATATAAATCCGGATTTATTGTTTGGATTTACAATAATCATATATACATATTCATCCTTGTCAATCATTTTTTCTATTACAAAAACTGTACGTAAGAGAATAATCCTTTCGTGTATACTAGTGATTACGATTTTCGCAGTGTGTTTATCTCCTTTTTTAGGTTTACTAAAAATTTATATCGATTTTCAGAAAGTAATTACAGTAATGGCTGATATATCATCACTTTTTGCTATTTTGCTATTGTTCTATAATGCTATAGAAAGTACTAATTCTAATCATAAAATACAACGAGAGTTAGATAAAAAGTATGACATTAGTATTGAATCTGATAATCGGTGGATTTCTCCGGTTCATAGCATAACAGAATTGGTGAATAGACATAATGGATTTGTTGATAACAGAATAATCGATGATTTATTTCATAGCTATCCAGGAGATCTTCGTTTAATTAACTATGTCTTGTATGGTATTGAATATAAGAATGATCCAGTAATTAACGGATATAGGTCAATTAATAATAGATGGGTATTCTTGGATGATTACATAATGAATGATAGAAAATTATCAGAAGATCTTTTACTTCAAGAAAGTATTAAGACATCTAGATCTGTTAAAAAGAAAACTGTCAAGAGAATAGCAAAACAAAAGCATAATATCAGGCTGTCAAATGAAGAATATTATTGTGTGAGGAGTGGTGATAAACTTGTAATGAAAGTTTTTTCTCATTATTATTGTAATTTTAAAAGACCTGATGGTTTGGAGCTTCGTAATGGCAAGAATGAATATTATATTGGAGAATATATTTACATTCAGGATTGGCATTCAGGAAAAATAGTGAATCGATATTTCGATGAACAGTTAGAAGAGCTTTATCTTATTAAATGATTAATTCACCAAAACACGGTGAAGCACTTGCTTTTTGTGTTGAGCGGATAACGGGAAAAGCGTGATTCCGAAAAAACCGGAATCACGCAGGAAGAATAAAACATGCTCACCAGTGGGTTCGCATTTTTATTCTTCACGACTCACTTTTACAATTACATAACGAAAAGGATCTATGGTACATGAAAAACTGTACCATAGATCCTTTTTCGTTAAGCGGATAACGGGAATCGAATAAATAAGTAAACCAGGGAAGCCCTTATTTAATGATTGTCAGATGGAAAGGACATGGTCGCCATAAGGCAGTTTAATACAAGTAAAAAGCTAATTTAAATGAGAATAGGCGTCGTTTGGTAGCAAACTTAATTGAATAGATAGATACGAATATTCGTAGAATCATTAAATGAAAAAGTAAATTCCCAATTGTGAAATCTGAAAATTACTTTTAATTTTAGAAGTAATGTTTAAAGGAAGAAAAATTATTTGAAGAAAAATGTAAAATTGTACTGTAAAAAAATATAAAATGGTATATAATGGATGGTGTATGTTAGTATACCCAAAAAAATGATAGAGAGGCATTTTAATATGAATGAGTTATATATTAACCTAGGGTTTAATGAAAACCCTTTTTCTAGATATTCAGCAGAGGAAGAGCTGGATTATTTGGATAAAATTTATAATACACCAAAATATTACACTTCTATATACTCAGATATTAAAAGGGGACTAAGTCGGTTTGTTATTGGCGAGAGAGGAATAGGCAAATCGGCCTTAATGTTTAAGCTAATGAATGATCTAGGAAATTATCGCACCTTTGCTGTTATAATTGACCAGTTTGATGGAATTCCATTGATTGATAACGGAAAAGAACTGATTGTTTTGGTTATCAAAAGACTAATTACTGTGTTTAGTATTACATTATTAAAAAACAAAGAGATTATCAACGTATTAACTAAAGAGGATAAAGAGAAACTTGCTTTTTTTATTAATACTTTTTTTGAATCTCTAAGTAAAACAGAGTTTGATGAACTTTATAATAAAGCAACACAATTAAAAACAAAAAATTTGTTTAAAAGAATTTTCAATGCAATTTTTTTGAAACCAATAAACATTGGAATTTCCGGAGTGTCGGAATACATAAGCACAACTATTAGCAAATCTCTGGGACTTAATCATGAGATAAGCGAAGACTTTTACAAAGCCTATGTACCTGAAATGAAGCTTAGTAAAAGAGGAGACAAGCTTGATGTTATGACCCTGGATTATGCGAATATAAAAGGATTATTAAATGAATTAGTAGGAATAATTACTAAGTGTAACTTTCAAAATGTCGTATTATTCTTTGATAAGATTGATGAATACCAAAGTTTAGGTACTAATATTAATAATATTGCTGAGTTTATAAAGGTACTAGCAACGGATACATCATTATTACATATGCAAAACTGCTCTTTTGTTTTTGTTGTTTGGAGTAAAGTTAAAAATAAATTGAATAGTTTAGGTGTAAGATTTGATAAATTCAAACCAGTAGATGTAACGTGGACTGATAAAGAGTTAAAGGCAATCATTGATGATAGATTGAAGTACTTTTCTAATCAAAAAGTTGATCTAAAACGATTATTACCAGATATTAGTTGTTTAGATAAATTAATTAATTTAGCATATAAATCACCACGGCATCTAATTATGTTGTTATCACGCATATATGATGAACAAGAAATGATTAATTCAGATGTGACATCGTTTAGTATTGAAGCTGTAGAGAAAGGCATACTAACATTCTCGAAATCGTTCGACTTTCCTACATTATACCCAGGGGTAGCAAGCAGAAAAGATTATATTGTTAAGGTCGTTAACAGATTGCTAAGAATTGGAAAATTGGAGTTTGAAACAAAAGATATTATAAGTGTTTTTAAAATTTCATCAGGTTCTTCAAACAACGATATTAAAACCATGAGAGGTTATGGTCTTATTGAAGAGATTGCAACTCACGGATCACCAAGTAAAAAATATATGGTGGTTGAACCTAGAATCAAATTTTTAATAGAGAAAAATATATTGAGTCTGGATTTGCCTGAATAAGAAATTAGCAAAATTGACTCATGGGAGCAATTGGGAGTATAGAAGGTGTCTCTAGAATTATTGATAAAGATTTTTTATGGGGACGATATAACCAAATTGGTAATAATAAGCCTTTTGGGTATTCATCAACATACACTATTAAGGTTTGATTAAACTTGATGATGCCTGCCAAAAAGCATTGCAAATCCTTAGTTGTGAGATTCCTTACACGGCATAATAGTAATTCCATAACCTGTCCTGACGAATATTGTCTAACTATATGACCCATATAAGAGCATTAGCCTTTATGCTGAAGCTCTAAATGGTACTACAATCGATAACTGGAAAAGAGTAATTTCGGAAATCTCAGAATCATACCAGAAGAATAAACATGTTCACCGGTGGGTTTGCATTTTTATTTTTCTTGAAACACTTAATTTGTCACATAACAAAAGGTAGTAGTTGCACTAATCCTGGTGCCACTACTACCTATTTTTTTCTACAGCGGATAACGGGAATCGAATACGTATGAAAACCCGATTGATCCTTATTTAATGCTTGTTTGATGGCAAGTACATAGTCGCCAGAAGGCAATTACTATTGGTTCGTAATAATTATTATTCGAAATGTGGGAGGCGAATAGTAGCCGAAAGGTATTCATTAATTATGTACAAATTGATAGTATTATTTTACATTTTTTAAAAAGTTTTCTAATTCCGTGAGGTCACTAAAATGTTTTTCAAGATACTCTCCCAATACGTCTACGCTAATATAAAACTCATTACTTATGTAAAAACGATGGTTATCTGTTTCGAGGAAGACATTTGTAACATCTTTTTCATTGCCATAATGATAATTAGCTTCACCGGGGTAATCATAATACCTTAAATATACTTTATTTTCTTTTTCATAAGATAATGTTAATTTAATTATTTCTTCTTTTGTCATGAAAATCCTCCTAATTACCTTGTGGTCTTAGATTACCACACCTTAGTGTTGAGGTAAAGTTAAAAATAATGAGATAAGATGGTTATATAATAAAATAAATAAAAGTTTATAAAGTGTTATGGCAGTACTTAACGATTACTAAAATAAGGGATATCTATAGGTATTCAATAGTTTCAATAGGAATTGCTATGATATAAAAAATATCACAGATTGACAAAGTTGGAAAATATTATATAATATAGGTAATTACATATAGAGACTCTAGTTTGTTGGAGGATAGTTGTACGCTATGTTGATATTTAATGTATCCGCAGAGTTTATAACGAAACTTTGATGAAGAATAGCATTTGAGATGATGCGTTAGATGTTCTTATATTATCGTGAAGTCTTCATGATATTATATTTGAATGGAAGATTCTGAAACATACTGAGTATTCTGTTTGTAAAATATAATATTTATGGAGGTTTTTTTATGGAAAAGGATGAATATGTAAATATTCCTACTTTTGTAGGAGCAGGAGAAAGTTCAGCTGCAAAATCACACACAGTTGCTATGCTAGTCAATGAAAATTTTGTACCAGGAATGGAGCAACTGACCGGAAATGGAATGACTACTTCATGTCAGACAGAAGTAATAATTGATCCAAAAACTACAATGGCTACTGTAGAAATTAAGCGTGCTAGTAATGATGAGATACGTACTAAATTATTAAATAATCTACAATTAGCTTTGATTTCTGAATGTAAAAATGTAGTTGCTAGCTTACCGGCAAATGATGAAGTTGCTAAAACAAAATTTGTCTTAAGCGCAGCTGATAAAAGATCTAAGTTTACTGATGAAACCTTTAGAATTCATAGGTTATTAATAGAAAAGAAAGAGGAATATAGACAATTATTAATAACTATCTTCGAACAGGTAATAAATAGAGCTTCTGAAACATCTTTTCGAAAAAATTGTAATGAAGCTGCGCAAGAATCCAAAAGTGCTGCAAATAATTTGATTGAGATGATGGTAATGCAGATCTTAGATGAAGATGACTGTAAAAATCAGATCGAAAATATAGTAGATCTTATAAATAAGGAGATTTGTAGGATACTAAATGATGAAGGATTTATTGAAGAAAAGCTTAACAAACTTGATTCGCAGAGATTTATAGAGGTTATAAAAGTTATTAGTAATTCGGAAAAAAAAGAATTAGAAGAAACTGCTAGTATTGCTTGCGGAATTACATCAGTACGATTAGTTGTTCCTGGTAAAGGAATAGATATAGGGGAAGATAAGAATTGCGCATATCGTATAATAGATGTTGTTGGTTTTAACAATGATGGTTTAGACCATGTAGATGAACGGCTTAGACAAGCTGTATTAACGCAATATGCCTATGATGGAATTATCTATTTTGCTAGTAGGCGTGCAATAAATAAAACACATGAAAGTTACCTTTCGACCATCTTTAAAACTATGAGACCGGCAAAAATAGTTATATTATCAACTTTTATGGATCAAGATATAATTTATGAGAGTGACGAATATCCTAGCATGCAAGAGATACTAAATACTAACGAAGAAAGAAAAAACGAGTTGCTTCGAATTATCAAGAGCGTCGCATCAGATAATATGCATATTATTTTGCCAGAAAAAAATGATATAATTTGCATATCAAATAAAGTTAGTAAAAAAAGAAATGGTGATGCAGCACTAAAAATATTTAATGAAATTCAGTATGATGAAATCAGACGTGCATTAGGAAGGATAATTAATATTGTAAGAAAAAGGATTAGTATAGGTGTAGATCGAACTTCTAAATACATGTTGCCTGTAACACCGGTAGAACAGTATATTGGTCAAATAATTAATCAGCTTGGTACAACAATAGATAATGAATATAGTAAGATGCGTGATACATCAAACTTAATACATCACTGGACATTAGACGCTGTTTTATGGAATATGTTATTAGCTTATCAGCATATTTCTAATGCTAGAGTGTGGAAAAATGTACACATTACTACATTTACGGATATGGAGAATATATGTCTTGTTAACTTAGGAAAATTTAAATTTAGTTCAAATGTGAAAGTCGCAAAACAGGAAGATATTGAAAGAATTAGAAATGAGTTTATAGCAAATTTGAACACGGAGTTGTATCGAGTAGTTAGAAGATTAATTCTTGTAGACGTAGAGGATGAAACTAAAAGCTCTGTGTATAAAGAAAAAATTCGCGAACTAGCACGTCAAAGCAAATATAATAAGTGGAAAATAATAGATGAGTTGCGTCTGTGCTTAATGACTGCTGTAGCACAGAAAGAATATTTAGAAAGAATGCTTGAAGAAGCAATTAATAAGGCATTGATTTATACATATGATAAAATGTTGTACTAATACAATATTAATTTTAAAGATAATAAAAGCTCTGACTATTTTGTGCCAGAGCTTTATTGTTGTATTATGAATAGCTAATTTTTAATAGATAAGCGAACTCATATCGTATCATAAAGTTTATAAGGAAAAATTGTAAGATGATATCGAATAGCATGTAACATTATTAAATGAGA
The DNA here is from genome assembly GCA_023421075.1 of Bacillota bacterium. Taxonomy (GTDB): domain Bacteria; phylum Bacillota; class Clostridia; order Lachnospirales; family Lachnospiraceae; genus Mobilitalea. The sequence goes on along the minus strand of JAEZUM010000071.1, from coordinate 16,203 downwards.
AAAGAGTTTGAATCTACTAAGAAGACTATTATAAGATAATTACTAGGGGGATATTCCATGCAATACTCTGATTTTGATGAGATTATTTCGGTAAATCGAATAGCTGAATATGAAAAAAAGGCTGTAATAGATATGTTGGAAGACATAATTTATAATAAGAAATATGGAAAGTATGAAACACAAAGGTTTACCATAGGAAGGTATTACTCTGATGGTGACAAAGATGTAAAAAAGGTAATCGATTATGATATTGATAATGTCAGAAAGCATATTGACAAGATATTTAAGCGTCTTGAATTAAAAGAACCAAGGAGATTAAGAAATAATACAAATGTTAAGGATAATATTGCTTTTAAAAAAGAAAATATATATGATATTGCGTTGTTGAAGGAGCAGAAATATATTAATCAAGAGTTACTTTCATTATATCCAGCAGCCGGTAATCTTCCGGAGGACGATGGTGAAATATGGGGGGATGAGCGATTTTATTATCGATCAGAAGACGATATGGTTTTAGTCGATGAAACATTGATTTCAATATTACCATTTGAGTTACAAAGGCATATTCCAAAAAGAAATAAAATTTCATTGTTTGAAATGTATTTTATATCCGTTTTAGCAAAAGCAACGATGGAATATAACGTTACTTTTCTTGCCGATTCGAAAAGAAATGAAGTTGTAGTGAATAAATGGATAGATATGATTAACAGGGAGATAGGACAACGAGAAAGATTTTTGATACTTAATAAGCATGTAATAAAGAGCTGTATAGATTATATAGATTATAAAATTGAATCAGAGATGATGAGAGAAAGAAGAGAAGATGAAATAGAAAGGTATGAGGCAATAAAATATACTTTATTACCAGCAATTCAGTTATTGATTACTGAACAATTGCCGGCAGACTTAAATAAAATTACTTTTTATGAGGGAATATCGGGAAAACCAATAATTGATTTAGTAGCATATTTAAATCAAGAAACTAACCAAGAGAAGCTGCATAGTATTGCAAAAGAATTTATAGAAGATGAAAAAGCAAAAGTGAGCAAAAGAAATCATAGTGATAACGAAATAAAAAAGGAATATAAGAAAAACAGGCTAAAGGAGATTATAAAAAAAGAAAATGAGTATATTCAACTCAGTAAGGACTACAATTATTTCGATGGTTACGCATTAATTTTATATTACGTTCACTTTAAAGTCATGATTGAGAAAATGCAATCAAGCATAAGTAATATTTTAAAAGCTTTTCCTGAAGTTGAAAAGCTGAACACTTAATAGAATTTAATTAATATAGAGAGATACGCTTTTCAAAAAGAAAGGTGTATCTCTTTTTTATTAGGTGTTCCATAGTAGTACAAAAAGAAATGAACTAAGATAAATCTCAGATACGACGAATGGCAGCTTAAAAGTTACAACAGGAAACTTATCTGGGTATTCCACAGAAGTACAAATTAAAATGTTGTAATCTGTGATTAGGATACAACTGGATAACTCCTAAGTAAATTGAAAGAGTTTTTCAAAGTATTCACCGGTGAAGTTTATTAGGCTATTTTTTTAACCTTGAATCCCTGACACCTTAAGCAGTGGGTACACCGTGTTGTTACTATATATATTAAAACAGTATTAATTAAAGATTTCTAAGGATGGAGCCTCGTAGTAGGTTCTGGGTTTCCTTGGTCATCAATTAATACAATATTGATAGAAGGTAATGATAGTTTGGGTGGAGCTATAAATTGTGGCAGTAGGACATGAAGTGAAAATATTAGAGACTAAATTACATCGTAAAGAACATTGACAATTGTACATGGGCAATCTGAAAACTTTTAATCTGCTGCATTTCCAAAGCAATTAAAATCATAGTCAGAACCTCCTATTCTTCTATATTTTCTGTAACATAGGAAGTGTAGCAGACTAAGGGCTTTCGGATTGCTTTATGTATCTACCTACTTCGAAAGGAGGGATTAGGCATGCAGAATTATAATTGACATCCAAAATCATAGTAGTAACAAGAGAATTAAGATATACCAAGTGTATGTTTGCATCTCTAAGCTGCTGCGGTTTTCAAAATCAATTAATTCAACGCTAAACAAGAATCCAAGGTGAGCAAAGAGCTCATAGAAAGAAGGTAAATATGAATTATTTAAGGCAACCCTTTAGATTTAATGAACTTACTCCTGGTGAGTATGATTTTCAAATTGTTGCGTCCAATGAGTTGGCTGACTTACAACAGGTACAGGTTGCATACAGACTTAGTAAACTAGAGGATAAAAGTTTTAGAGTCTATCATCTAGAACAGTATACGATTGATTTGGCAGAAGGCTCTGATTTTAGAAACCTTATGGATGCTATTTACTACAGCATTTATCAAGATTTTATAGTCAATGTCGATACTGATGGAATTGTTGATGCGGGCGGTATATGTAATATCGTTCTTGACGAAAACGGTAATTCTAAAATTGATATTAAGTCTATGAGTTTCGATTTAACTATGTGTGGTGAAGTTGACCTGAGTGATGAAGACAGAGATATTTACTGTAACTAAATACAAATATTACTCCCTAATCGTAAGATCGATTAGGGAGTAATAACAGGAGGAGAAAAAATGGGTGTAATTAAAGGAATTCCCGAAAAGGGACAAAATAGAAACAGAAGTTATCGCACAAATCCGGAAACTGTTAACAGATCCCAACAGGATTCGAGTTGGTTGAATCTGACTATTGAAAAAGATATTCCATTCAAGCAGGGAACAACCTATCGTGGAGTAACGAATGGACTTGAAAAGTGCCCTATAACCGATGGCAGGGAGCAGGTAAGATTGAAAGCTACTCTTATTAATAATAGGGGAAATAAAAAAAGCTTTTATAAGTACTTCGATATGGATATGTTTGTCGGCAGCAAATTTATTAAGTTCCTTAGAAGTATGAATGCTATCGATGCTAACGAAAGAATCATACTCGAAAAGCTTGAAAACATTGCTATCGAAGCGACCTTATTTGAGACAAAATCCGGTTCATTGTACATAGCAGAGCTTTCTCCGGTATTCAACTACACAAACGATAGTGAAGATGATTTTGATGAGGACGAGGCTGATGAGGAAATGTTCGATGACGATACCGAAGAAGACTAATGATTAGGATACTGGTGCGCAAGCTTCTTTAGCGGCTTGCGCACAGAAAGGACATTATGAATAACTTAGAAATTCGTAAGACATCTGAATATATTAAGGTTGATCCTATTGAGAATCAATTGAAAGAAAGTATCCGTTCCTGTCAACTTGGAACAGACGAGTACCAATTCCTACAATTAAAGCTTTTTAATATGCAAACAATGAATCGGGGAATAAAGGAATCAAAGAATGGTTATTGCATGGATGGAAATATCTTTGCTAAGTATGTAAGCAACTTAAGAATGAATGCAGTACTCATCAATGAAATGTTACATCTATATAACTATAAGGAAGGAAAACATCTTCCGATTGCAGATTCGTTCGTTAATAAATGCTTAAAGGAAATCCTTGAAGAATGCTCAGCCAAAGTATGGTCAATTTCCAACCAGAATACATATCTAAAAGCATTCATGCTGAATCTAGATCATTTGATTCGAGTTCCGATTAATCCAGACAGACTGCTATTGGATAATGGAATTCTGGATATAAATGAATTTTGCTCCGGCAAAGCGGATGCTTTACATCCTTTTTCGCCGAGCGAAGTTCATATGGTTAAGATCCCGCACAAATATGATCCGAATGCAAAGTGCGAGTTGTTCCAGAGAACGGTAGCAGATATCTTCAATCATGACCATGAAGTAATTCAATCATTTCAAGAAATGTTGGGTTATCTATTATATTACGGAGGCACTTGGAGGATACAGAAGTTTTTTGTATTCTATGGCAAAGGATCAAACGGTAAATCCCTGTTATGCAGCATTATTAGAAAACTGCTTGGTGAGAACAACTGTTCATCCACTGCCTTAGATAGACTGCATGAAACATTTGCCCTGCAGGACTTGTACGGTAAGATGGTTAATATTTCACCGGAGGCAGAGCAGAAAAAGTTTATGGATTCAGCCACTATAAAGTCATTGAGTGGAGGAGATGCCATTAAGTATGAATTTAAATATAAGGCTCCATTTACTGACGTGAATTATACAAAGATAATTGTATGTACGAATTTTCCTATCAAGACAAGTGATACAAGCATAGGGTTTTTCCGTAGATTGCATGTCTTTCCTTTTGATAACCATTATAAAGAGCTCAAGGAAGGCGAGAAACCCAAGGCGAATGTAAAATATATGGATACTTCTTTAGAAGAGAAGCTAACCAAAGAGCTTCCAGGTATTCTTAATTTTGCTTTGGAAGGCTTAAAGCGATTAAAGAATAATGACTGGAAGATGAGTGAGTGTAAAAGGATTAAGGAAATTCAGGATAAATACTATAACGATGCCAATGAAATCGAGGTATTTACGGATCAATGCTTATCAATTAGGGTAGGATCCAGGTCAAGATCCAGTGAAGTATATGATAAATATTTTGACTGGTCACTTAAAGTATTAAAGAGAAATGTAACTTTTAATAGAAATGAATTTCATAAAAGGTTCAGGGAGTATCTTGATAAGGAAGAGATAACCTGGTCTAAAAGTGAAATTCACGGTATTGATTATTATAACGGATTTTTTATTAATTAGAGTTACGGTCGGAAAGGTCGGATCTGAACGAAAAATTTGCAGTGAGAAAAGAGAAGGTAAAAAGAGATTTTTCTGAAGCATCCGACCTGTCCGACAAAGTATGTTAGTAGCAGTATTGAATTAAATGATTTGGAAGATAGGGCTGATAACTCATTTTGCTTTTTATTAAATAATACACCAGGAGGTAATGGTATGAAGAAAGAAAAAGTTATAATTGTTTACGCAAAAAAATATTTTGAAGATTCTATTGGTTTTCCGGATAACATGAATTTTACTAAAGTAATAACGGAGAAAGTTGGAAACGGTATTGAACATGATAAAATCAAGCAGTTTATTGATTTAGAGAATAATGATAACGAATTTAAAAAGTTGCTCATATATGCAACCGAGAATTATAGTAATGACCAAGTCACGGTTGTCATGAAATCAGTATTAGATCTGGAAGTATGGAACTTCTACATAATTATGTCATCATATCATGTAGTCAGCATGTTAGAAGATGAAAAAGTGGTGAATCAGTATAAGGATATGGTTGCCAAATATGTTGATTTTGAGACGCTGAATGATTAAGTCGTATTCGTAACTAAAATTTTTAAAGACAGGTAACAAGTAAAAAATTAAAGTGGAGGTGTCAGTATGACAACAATGTATCGATTAGTAAGAACAATTATAAGAAATATCATAGACCTAAGGGACTTCGAAGAAATTATTAAAGAGGCATATAAATGCGTCAATCCTAATCTAAAGATTATGGTTTATGAAAAATATTATGAGGTCATTGGAGCATTAACAAGAGGTCAAGCAATAGCTGCAGGCAGGATTATTGCAAGATCCAGTCTCGGACAGTATGTGGTTAAGTACCCTATCGGCAGCAAAACGCATAGTACATGTCAATTGTTCCGTAAGAAGAAGTAATATAATTTGATACATAAGGTGGCTACCGGTGAGAGAACGAGAACTCTATATAATACATTTTGTTTAATAAATGGCAGGATGTATCCGATAAGCTGATTATTCACGAATGAGCTGTCCTTCTGGGACAGCCTCATTCGGTAAGGCTACAGAGATGCAATCAAGTTCTGTAACTTGGAAGATTTTATTTATATATTATTATAATAATGATAATTGGAAAGGATGAATTCTATGAAGATGAACGATGAATATTCAGTTATGACAGTTGAAGATATTTGTAATGAATTAAATATATCCTATTCAAAAGCCAGGCAATTAGTTATGACTCATATGCGATACATTAAGATAGGAAGAACATATCGTATTACGAGAAAGGCTTTTATGGAATTCTTAGGTGAAACTAATAACACAAAGGCAGAGAGCATTCATTATGAGCTTGATCCATATTGATTGGAGGTTAGTTAATGGCAACAGTAAGTTTACGATGGCGAGAACGTAAAAAAGGTCGTGTGTATGAGTTGGTGATCAACCGAGTGATCGGGGGAATTAGGAAAAGAGAATATCGTTCCTTACCTGCCGGTACAACAAAAGCCTTAGCTCAGAAAATTGCTAATCAGGTGCAAATGGAGATAGAGCTTGGAGAATACGTTGAGCGGAATAGTATAACGTTCCGGGAATATGCGGACACTTATCTGGAACTATACTGCAAAAATCTTTCACCAAGTACCTTTCATTCTTACGTTGGAATGTTAAACTCTGTAACCGGAATTAACAGCTGGTTTGGTGATGTCCCAATACAGAAAATTGATAATGAAAGCATTCAGCGGTATATCAATTACATATCAGAGGATTGCAAAAAAACCCCGAAGACCTGCCGAAATGTGGTTAATATTATGCACCTTATCCTTAAAAAGGCAGTGATACAAAAATATATACGATCCAATCCAGCTGAGAACTTAGAGATGCCGCGGAGAAAAAAGCCGGCAACGCATGCCTATTCGTTGGAGGAAGTAATTATATTGCTGGAGAGGTCAAAAGAAGATATAGCACTACAGACAATTATAGGCTTAGGTTGCTTAGCGGGTCTTCGTCGGAGTGAGATGTGCGCTTTAAAAATCTCTAATATTATATTATCGGATGAGAAAAATGAGATACAGATAAAGGAAAACATCGTTAAGTTTGATAAGACAGTATATACCCGAGAAGGAAAAACACATAACTCCATTCGCGATATCCCTATACCGGAAACCTTGGTAGAAATTCTTAAGAGAGCAATTACAGATTATAAGGTAAGAAAGGTGAAATATGGAGAAGCCTTTAAGGATAAGGATGGGCAATTACTGGCATATGAGGATGGTAGCTTTCGAGATCCACAAGGAATTTATAAAGTATACAACAAGTTTGTGCAAAAGCAAGAAGATTTGCCTCATTATACCTTACATCAGCTTAGACATACCTATGCTTCGATAATGGTAAATCTGGGAGTAAATCCGAAAATCATTCAGGAAAATTTGGGACACGCTGACCTGACTACGACATTAAATGTGTATACGCATACATATTCAAAGACAAAGCATATGGAGGCGAAACGGTTAGATGAAGCTCTGAAAATGGCAAAATAATATTAAAACGGGGAACAGGAATGTAGAATATGATAAAACATTCCTGTTCCCTGTTTTTATGCGTTTCAGTAACTTATAAGTAATCTTAAGAAATAAATAAAAAACTGTAATCATGAATAGCAGTACTACCGTTACAAAGGATACACAAAGAATTTGATAGAAAAAATATTTTACACAATGAAAGGAGCTTTATAATGAATTACACAGATTTCAAAGAGAAACTGATTCGGGAATTGAAAAAGCTGTTTCCGGAGTCAACAATTGAGGTAAGCGAGGTTTGCAAAAATAATACCACAAGCTATGACACACTGATGATTTATAGTAATATACAGAAACTAAATCCATGCATCCGGTTAAAGGATTATTATGATGAGATGATCAATTCCAATGAAATAGGAGGATTTACAGAAGTACTAAGTAAGATTGTGGCTGCATATCAAGGTGCGATTAATGATAAGGAAAATAATACACTATATGATACCTTAACAGATTATAATACGATCAAAGACAGAATAACCTGCCGGATTGTTAATCGAATAATGAACCTGAAGCTTCTCGCAGCATTACCCTACACGGAATTTTTAAATGAATTTGCAATTACATATTCAATAGTAACTAAACTGAGCGATGAAGGTATAGAGAGTGTTCGGGTTACGAAAGCTTTATTGGATTATTGGAATATTTCACTTGCCGAACTTCATGAAGTTGCATTAGAGAATACAATTAATCTTTTTCCGAAGGCATCCTTCCGTATGGATGAAATAATCAGCAAAATGTTAGGGCAGCCGGTACCGGAACAAGAATCTGAAGGCGTCAACATGTATGTATTAACAAATCAGCAGGGTATCAATGGAGCAACGGTTCTGATATATCCCGATGCTCTAAGGGAATTTGTTTCACAGCATCAGGTGAAAGAGAAGTATCTTGTTATTCTTCCTTCCAGTATTCATGAAATCATTTTGGTCCCTGCTGCGAACCTTTCCATACAGGAGAACTTACAGCAGATGGTGAAGGAGGTTAATCTAAGTGAGTTAGCTGAGGATGAGATACTCTCAAATCAGATTCTGATATATGACTGTGAAGAGGATACTATTTACTGTAATGAAGTGGGGTGAAATAATGGTAAGGGACGAGAAAGACACTCGAATTATAGTTGGCAGGGGAATAAAATGTTTCTCTGATGCTCTAGAAACTTTATCTTGCGATAAGGATAGGGAAAGTATCTCTCTAGTAGAAACGAGATTACATCGAAAAAAACTAAAAAGTTATACACTTCAATATGCCACAAATGTGGATAAAGCAGTATTACTCGGCAGAGCATTGTTTAAATCTTATTATGACCGTGAATACCTTTATGTAATAACATTCTCATCAAAAATGGAACCTCTAGCGGCAACACTGCTTTCAATAGGAGGACTCTCAACCGCAATAGTTGATCCGGGAAGGTTATTTTCCTTTGCGATACTATCGGGAGCTAATTCTATCATGTTGTTTCATAATCATGTCAGTGGAGATCCATCGCCAAGTAGAGAAGACGAGAATGTGACGCGTCGTGTTCGTGACTGTGGTAATCTTATGGGAATACAGTTGACTGATCATATCATCATTGGCAAATCAACCTATTTTTCTATGAAAGAAGGAGGAATTCTTTAGAATGTTTATAAGAAGGTGCATTTATAATAAGAATCATATCTGTATGCTAAGAGGAGATTGTCCATACTGTTGTTATGAGATCAGTAAGCCAATTATTTTTCTAAACAAGGTATTTAGGAGAAACCTTCGATGCATATATGAAGAACCAATTTTGAGAGATTAAATATAAGTTAATATACATTGGCAGTTATCAATTGATATTGATAAGTGTCTATTTTTATGCCTAAGAATAGGAGGATCGAAATGAAAACTACAAAGAGTACCATAATAACAACCTTGCTTGCTTCCGAAGATGACAGTCATACGTACGAAGTTAGGAAGGAAACCGGTGGAGACAAGTCAAAAGTGGCAGTGGTAATAATGCTGTATCCCAGTATATCAGCTGCGACCATTAACCATTGTGATAGTACGACTCAGAGCATTGTAGACCACATGGAAGACATAGGTGTCGGAACAGTGAGAATAATCAATCTGTTTTCTAAGGTATGCTCAGCCAGAATGTCTACCCGGTCAATTAAACTTGATCAGGAGAACTTAAAGTACATTGAGGGAGTAATGAAAGAGAAGGCTTCCTCCGAGTTTATCTGGATATTTGCATGGGGATGCTCTATGTCAGCATGTGCGGTTGCCAATCAAACGAAACGAATGATTATAAATCTAATGACGAAGTATCTACCGGAGATCAAACCGCAGCAGTTCACAGTAGATGGATTAGATATGAAAAATGAAAGGGCTATCCATCCGTTGTTCTTAAAAATCAGATATGGGAATACGGCATGGGAACTGGAGGAATATATTGTTCCGAGGGAACTAATGGAAGAACCGGTAAGAAAATCGGTTACTGAAATCAAAGACATCAGAAAGGGGAAGGCAAAGGATGTATCACAAAATAGTAAATATATTTGATGTGGACTGTCTTGAGGCAAGTATTTCTAAAGGCAAATTGACGAATGATATACCGGCTGAGGGTAAGGAAAAGGTTATGGGAGCTATCCGTGAAACAGTCAGTATATTTGATGATTATTACGGGGAATCACGCCATCCAGAAAGTGACCTAGGTGGTTTCCTAATGTTCCTTCCGACAGTGCAGGATACGGAAATGTTCTATGATAAGATCTTGAATCATTATTGTCTCAAAGTAGCATATGCAGAGATTGACGAAGAGATTGCTGTATCCGGCAAAATAAAGTTTAGGCAGCAGACGTTTCTGCTATCTTCAGACTTTGGGATTGTAATCGTATACCCGGAACAGTGAGGTGCTTATAATGGAAAAGCTATTTGTAGGAAAGGAAAGGTATGCAACCAAAGGAATTGCCCAAAAGCTTCCGATGATGTTACAGATATTTCTCTGGAATTGTATCGAGAAAAGGGTGAACCTAGATGAAAAAATGGACTATCTGCAAGTGTTTAAAGTCCAGAATATCTGTGATCCGGATGTACCAGGAAAGAGAGTAACAAAAATCACACATTCTCAAGAAGTACCTGAATATGAAAATACATACTTCTTAAGAGATGGTTCCCTCCCGGTGGAAGGAACCATCTTCGTTATTGATGATGGAAGTGTTGTAACCATTTTATGGGCAGATGAATATTGAAGGAATGATAACGATATGAGGATAGCTCAAATAATTGATGTATATAAAACCAGAAGGGAAATGAAGCGCTTATTGCAAATACATAAAAGAATTATGCTTAACCATGCAGGATTCTTTTTATAAAGATTAACTTGGAGGGAGGTGACTATATGCTTTGGGAATATGTTGCTGGAGCTACTGCGTTGACATTGATTACATTACTAATTATTGAAGATTAAGGAGGAGAACTATAATGTTTTTGCCGTTATTAGGAATTGTGTTATCGGGATCGGCTGCTATTGCTGAATCGGTCATTACCGGAATTGGATTAGGTGCAGGGCTGTATTGTGCCTCTCGGACCAATCAGACAACAGCAATGCCAAAGAGTTCAAAGAAATAGTTGAGAAAAAGGATGCTGAGCAAGCATTCTTTTTTTATGAGATATTAGTTTTTTAGATATTATTGTTGATTGTGAAAAGGTTTGACAATTACATTAGTAAGTGTTAAAATATAAGTGTTAAATTATAGGAGATTTGCTAAGGAGGATTAAATGATGGAATATGATTATTTAGAGAAAGTAATTGCCGAAGAGTTAAGAGAAGCAGAATTACGTATTTTTTCTAGGATAGTAGATGGAAATAAAGAGTTATTTCTTGAGGAAAATAGTACATATATTGTTGAAAATAAGACTAAGAATCCATTACCGGATAATCAGAATTATGCGATTGCATTAAATTTATATTTGTCAGGAGAAACTCATTCAGCAATAGCTCGGAAGCTTTCTGTTAGTATCAATGCTGTTAAAAAGTATTATAACTGGTTAGTAAAACACGGTTATCTTCCTATTGACAAAGCAGAGTTATCTGATGCAGAATTAAAGGTTGTAGATTGTGTTTATAATCGAAGTATGTCATTACGGGAGACTGCTAATGAATTAAATTGTTCCATGACTAATGTTGTATATCGTAGAGATAGTGCATTGAGGAAAGGATATAATCCGGTGAATTTAGACTAATCGTATAGAAAAAGTTTTGTATAGTATTAAAACGAATTCTAAACACCTTAATTTAAATAAGTATACGTAACGAAGGAGTAATTTTAGATGAAAAATAAAGTAGACATTAATGAGATTAATACGAGGGAAGCTGGTCCGGATCTAATAATTGAAAATGGATATGATTGTTATGATGAAGTTTGGGAGATACCAACTAAAGCGAATACACAGTATTATACACATGGTATTTATAGATTTATCGGTAAATTCCCACCTCAAATACCAAGAGAAATATTTAAACGATATACGAAACCAGGAATGACCATACTAGATCCAATGTGTGGAAGTGGAACATCTCTTGTTGAAGGTATTATTGCTGGATGTAATGTTATTGGAATGGATATAAATCCTGTGTCGTTATTAGTTAGTAATGTGGTCACCACTGCATATGATTTAGATAAATTAAAACAATTGGTTTTTGAGTTAAATGAAAAAATAGTGAACTGGAACTTTAGTGAATCAAGTATGAAAATATCTGAAAAGGATATTAAGAAATTCGATCTAGGAGATAGTTCAAAATATTTTTCAGATGATGCAAAAAGGAAATGTATAGTATTATTGGAATGGATGAAAGATTTAGAAGAAGACTATCATTCCTTCTTTTTGGTAGCATTATTAGCAATATTAAGAAAAATATCTTATGCAAATGTAAAAAAAATTAATGTTACAATAGATGAAGATAAAAAGGTACAGGATGTATTTACCGCTTATTCAAAACAATTAGATGCTATGATGCAGGCTGAAGAAGAATCTAAAAGTATTTGGGTAGGAAATTCTGTAGAGATTAACACTTGTGATGCAAGAGAATTGAATATACCTGATGAATCGGTGGATGTGGTAATAATACATCCTCCATATTTGAGTAATACAGCATTTTCAGAATCTACACAACTTCAGCTAGCTTTTCTAGGAGTCAACCGTAAAAACATCTGGAATAAAGAATTAAAAGCAAGAGGAAGCTATTCTAGTGTACCGGATGGTCTTAGGAAATATCTTGTAGGTTGGCACAATATCCTTAAGGAGGCATATAGGGTGTTAAAGCCAGGAGGAGTATGTGCTATAGAAAATGGTGATGGTCAAGTTGATTTTGTTAGAATACCAATAGGAGCTATTACAAAAGAATTCGCTAAAGATATAGGATTTAATATTGAAAAACATATAATACATAAAATAAATAATAATACAGGCTTAACTTTATCCCATAAAATGAAATCCCATGATATTGTAATCATGAAGAAGGAGTAAGAAATGGAAGTATTAGAATTTAATGATAGTAATAAGATGCAAGCTTATTCAACGCATTCTATTTTTAGATATTTTGGGAAATTGCCACCAACTTTAGTTAGTAAACTAATGGATTTATATGTTAAGGATGGTGATAAGATTTTAGATTTAATGTGTGGCTCAGGTACAACAAGTGTTGAGGCGTATTTAAGAAGTAATTCATCTACAGGAATTGATGTTAATCCTTTAAGTGCAATGATTACACAAGTGAAGACAACAAAAATACGTTTTGATGTTTTAGATAGAGTAAAATGTACATACCTAAAATATATTGAAAATATAACTAACCTTGAGGAAAATTATTATAGACCGAAAACTAGGAATATAGATTATTGGTTTACTTCAGATATTCAAAAAGCATTATCAGCAATAAAATATTTCATTGATAATCAATGTTATATAAAATATGATAAAACTTTATTAAATGAGCAATTGAAAGATATTGATAACTTCTTAAATGTAACGTATGCTTCCATAATTAGAAAAGTTTCAAATGCATCACCTAAAACGGGAAGAATATTTAGATGTGCAGAAGAGAATAAGTTGAATCCGTATGAGCAAATGTTAAAAAAATTCGAAATGAATGCTATATTAATATCAGAATTACCCATTAGTAAGCAGTTTTATAGTGTTAAAATTGCAGATGCTAGAAATACCGGATTAATGAATGACAGTTTTGAATTTATACTAAATCATCCGCCATACTTTGCATTATATAAATATTCATCGGATGTTTTAAGATTCGAATTAGAATGGCTTAACTTTAATAGAAGTGATATTTCAAAAATAGAAATAGAAGATGGTTTTAAAACAACACAGCGCGAATTACTAAATGAATATATTAAGGATATGAAATCGGTGTTTGAAGAAATGTATAGATTGATCAAACCTTCCGGTAAAATATGTGTAGTTGTTAGTGATAGTAAGTTAAGAGAAGAACAGTTGCCAGTTGTAGAGAATTTATTAAAGGCAGCTCAAGAAGTAGGATTAATTAAATATGCTCATTTAATTAGACCGGTTTCATTCACACAAGCGTCATATCATCGTTCTGCAAATCCGAATATCAAAACAAATGAAGATCATGTTTTAGTTTTCACTAAATAAATCTATAGACTCTGTATTGTTTATATTAATACCGAGTCTATAATTTGTTGCCCTAAATAATTTTCACCCTTAATAATGTTTTCATTTGCAGTAATTATTGCTGTATGATGATTTTCGTTACTAAAATCATCATATGGGATATATGATGCTATAACTATCTGAACTTCCGTTGGGTGTATTTCAAAATTTGTACCTTGAGAAGAAAACAACTTTATTAATTGCTGTATTGAAAAGTTATTCTTGATTTTACTTAATTTTACTAAGTCGTCCTGACTATTAGTGGTACAATTTTTTACCTCTATAAGGTAAAGAATTGTACCGATTTGTACAATAAGGTCTACATGTGAACGTCGACCATTATATGGTATTTGAAGTAATCTTGTAAAATAAGCTTTACTATCTGGTGGATGCCATGAATGAACTTTTGCATTTTTGGAGTTATAAAAAAAGCTATAAAGTCTTTGGGAAGCAATTGTTTCTTGAGTTAATTGGATTTTCATATGTTTCTCCAATTATTACCCACTATTACTACGTCATTTAAAATAATTATATCACACACATTCCTGTAAATTCTTGCTACAGTTGTGCTATTACTCCAAGTGCCAAATGCTTTATCATTACTAATAAGTAGTTCTGGTGAAGGTATTTTATCTGAATATTTAACTTTTTCACAAACCAGATCATTAAGGTAAGGATCACTTATATTATCTTGTAAACTTGATAGTAAATGCAATCGGGTCTTAGAATTACGGTTCCAAAATATTCTTGGCCAATGAACACATAGCAACTGTGAACGATCTTTTAAAGTTTGACCTTTTGCTTCACGGCAAGCTACAATATCAATATTAGTAACAATACCTACATTTGGTTCACTTCTCCATTGGTATCCAGAATAATAATATAACCAATTTTTCTTTGATAAAACATCTTGATATTCTAATACAAAGTTATCTATAGTCATAACACTATTGTCAGGCATTATAACATGATTTATATTAGAGTTTTCAATACTCATTAATCCAAGCAATTTATGTATTTTCCCTTTAAAAAAATACTCTTCACGATCAAGTAATGTAAAAGCTTCAATAGGGTTCTTGATTATTGATATTATTTTGTCGAATGGTAAGTGCTCGTGTCGAACATCTGAAGGTCTAACATTATTATTTAAACTCAGTTTCTTGGTGTTTTCAATACTATTCTTTAGCTCAGGGGCATTTAGTATAGACTCATGTCTATACAATGCATGAAAATGATTAGGTATCAAATTTGAAAGTAAATCTAATAATTCTTGTATACCAGTAACTTTTGGGTCATCAACACCTAATATCATAGGTAATCCGTTGGCAGATGTCTTCCATTCCATTGAAATAACCGGTGTATCATATATTTCGCTGAGACGAACAAAACCTCTAAACATATCTGAATTTACATTTCTTAAAGATGGGTTTATTTGGTCTAGTTCATCATACCTAGAACGGGAAATAGGTGAAAAATAAATAAATGGTATATGTAATTCAGCAGAACGCATAATTCGGGCAAATCGTTGCAAACACATATCTCCTGTATACCCGTGCTCAGTCATTTCAATAATTATTAAAGGCTCGTTTTGGTAACATATATAGTAATCTGCCCTATCTCCTTCTAGTAACGAACATAGAGTAGTAGGAGCAACCGATTGTAATTGCTGTAGTGTCGGTAATACATCTACTTGGTTATTTGGTATTTTTGAAAGCTCTTCAGAGTATTTTTTGATATGATTAAATAATAAAACATCTGATGGTTTATCACAAAATACGTTTAATTGACTAAATATTTCAGACATAATGTTCTCCTAATCTTGGTACATTTGTTATATTATAGCAGAATTGTATTAAATTGTACATATTTTTACAAATCAATATTTATAAATTGTTGATAAACACTCTCATACAGACACTTCATTGGCTACCATCCGGCTCCAAACTTTCTGATTTGTCTCCTTAAAGGCGCCTAACTTGTTGTCTAGAGCTAATTCTATTTGAATATACTTGACTATACCTGACGATCAAAAAATCATCACCTATTAAACTCTATATCACATAAACATAGGAAATATCGTATTCCTATTACCTGTCCTGGTGACTATCGCCTACCCATATGACACATGAAAAAGAGCATCAGCTTTCGGGCTGATGCTCTTAATGATTATACAGCGGATAACGGGAATCGGACCCGCCTCTCAAGCTTGGGAAGCTCGCATTCTACCAATGAACTATATCCGCATAGTTCTATTTTAATCAGTAACTCAAAAAAGTCAATATCCATAATATGAAAT
>JAEZUM010000047.1 GCA_023421075.1 Bacillota bacterium | reverse complement strand
ATGCCCCTGCTGTAATACCTACGTTTCGATAAGATTTAAACAAATTTAAATCCAGGTCATCAAGTTTCTGTATATAGTAAGTATTTTCACATTCTTTTTTGCAAATTTCATAAAGCTTTCTCGTATTCGAGCTATGCTTACCACCGATCACAATCATAGCATCGGACTGCTTAGCCAACTGATATGCCTCGGTCTGCCGTTCTTCTGTGGCATTGCAAATTGTATTTAAAACAAATATATCATAACCCTTTTTCGATATAATTTCAACTAAATCTTGAAATTTCTTGTAATTAAATGTCGTCTGTGCTACAATGCAAATCTTCTGTTCCTTGGAAACATTGAATTTTTCCGCTTCCTCTTCGCTCTCAATCACGGTATAGTCAGAGGAATCAGTCAGTGAAAAAGTTGTTTTACACCATCCGATAATTCCTTCCACCTCCGGGTGGGTTCGATTACCGACGATAATAATATGCTGCCCTTCTTCACTCTTATCCCTGACAACCTTATGTATTTTCTTGACATAAGGACAGGTGGCATCGATTAATTTGTGACCATGGGAGGAAAGTTCTTTTTGCAACGCTTCCGAAATTCCATGGGAACGTATAATTATTGTTCCCGCAGGTAGCGTTTTTAATTCCTCCGGAGCTTCAATCACTGCAACACCTTTTTTATTTAAATCGGCAACGACTTCTTCGTTATGAATGATCGGGCCAAAGGTATATACCTTTTCTCCGCTTTCAATTGCTTTATATACCAAATCAACTGCCCTTTTTACTCCAAAGCAAAAACCGGCACTTGTTGCTGTTGTTATCTTCAATCGAATCAACCTACTTTCCTGTAACAATACATCAGGTCAAGGTAACTAAGTGAAAATCCGCAAATAATATTAGGAAGCATTACATTTTTATTATTTTGATCGCTCTTGATAAAGCTCAAGTATTTTCTCCACGACCTCATCAATGTTTAGGTCCGAGGAATCGAGCAATACAGCATCCTCTGCCTGCTTGAGCGGTGCAAATTCTCTTGTCATATCTCTGTGATCGCGGTCAATAATATCCTGCTCAATTGCTTCAATATCTGCTGACACACCTTTTTCCTTCAGTTCTGACCATCTTCTTCTGGCACGCTCCTTGGAACTTGCCGTCAGATATATCTTCAAGTCCGCATCCGGAAGTACATAGGTTCCGATATCTCTTCCATCCATTACGACGCTTTCCTTCTTGGCCAGATTCTGTTGCAGCTCCACTAACTTAAGACGAACGGTCCTATTCACGGATGAGGCACTTGCCATATTCCCGACTTCCTCCGTACGGATTAAGCCATTGACATTCTCGCCGTTCAGGATTACAAACTGCTCGCCATCCTTATATTCAATCGTAATGTCAACTTCTTTACAGGCTCCTTCGATTCGTAACGAGTCTGATGCCTCAATATTATTTCGTAAGAAATACAATGCCATAGCACGATACATTGCTCCGGTATCCACATAAATGAAGCCCAGTTGCTTTGCCAATCGTTTAGCTATGGTGCTCTTACCGGCTCCGGCCGGTCCGTCAATTGCAAGATTGAAATTCTTCATAACAATCCACCTCCGAGTTTCTATATGTGAAATGTATTTTATACGGACAAGCCTGCCAAATATCCGGTGGACCAGGCGATCTGTAGATTATAACCGCCGGTCAGGGCATCCAGATCCAGAACCTCTCCTGCAAAATATACATTTTTCACCAGCTTTGATTCCATTGTAGAAGGATTAATCTCCTTCACGTTGATTCCACCTTTTGTAATGACTGCCTGATTGTACTCGCTAAGCCTTATTATATGAAGGGTAAAGTGCTTCAAAAGGCGAACGAGAGAAAGCCGTTCTTCCTTCGTAATGGAATTTACTTTCTTTTCCGAATCGATAGGGCTTAGACGAATAATAACATCTATTAGTTTATTTGGCAATAGGTGGTCCAATGAATTCTTAAATTGTTTGTTTTTAAATTCTTCAAAATCCCGTAATATTCGGGCATCCAGCTGTTCCTCGGTAAGTGCCGGCTTCAAATCAATACTTAAGGTAATTGGTTCTTTCCTCTTAAGATATGGAATGATATAGCTGCTGGCACTCAGGATGACCGGACCGCTCACTCCAAAGTGCGTAAACAATAATTCGCCGAAATCTTCATAGATCTGTTTTTGGCCACAGGTGACACTAACCTTAACATTTTTAAGCGATAAACCCATCAATTCCTTCACAAAGGATTCCTTGGTATGAAGCGGGACTAAGGAGGGATTCAAATCGGTTATGGTATGCCCCATGGCCTTTGCGAAGGTATATCCATCTCCGGTAGAACCGGTAACCGGATAAGACAATCCACCGGTCGTAACAACGACAGCATCACCGACGAAGGTCTCTTCGGAATTCTTCAGCTTTAGACCATAAAAGCTTCCTTCCTGAACCATAATTTTGGTGACCTCACTTTTATATCTTACCATAACTGACAGACGTTCCAGCTCCTTACGAAGAACGGATATTACATCCGAGGATTTATCCGATTCCGGAAACACTCGATTCCCTCGCTCAACCTTAATGGGCAAACCAAGCTGTTCAAAAAAATCCATGGCATCATAATTACTGAAGGTATGATAAGCCTTAAACATAAACTTCGGATTGGTTACTACCTGTTCAAAAAAGGTCTCCTTGTCACAGGCATTGGTCAGATTACATCTTCCCTTACCGGTGATAAACAGTTTTTTACCGAGTTTTTCATTTTTCTCCAGCAACACCACCTGATGCCCGTTTCGAGCCGCAGCAATTGCAGCAAGCATTCCGGCTGCTCCGCCTCCGACAACATATATCTTACCCATTCGATCGATACCTTTCTTTATATCAAGTGCTTTCGTACAATGTTTTCATGATAAATAGGATGATATACAGATATGAAATTCAATGCTTCTGCCATTTCATCTGCTCTAAAAATCATCTTATATTAGTGTTATCTTTATATCTTAATATTATCGCAATACTTAAGATAACATAATATTAGGTAATTGTCGAATACAAAATACTGTATCGCAATTACCTAATATAATTCATGACCCTCGAAAGCTCGAAAAGCATTCTTACGAGGATTTATATATTTATTTTTCTTCCAGATAGATTTCGTTAATTCCTAATTCATTATGTCCACTGACATATGCTCCGCCTTCTGCTCTATAGATTACCTTTTTGTATTTGTCTAGATTATCGATTAAGCTCTGAGCAATCGCATCTAATATTGCACCTTCATAGCCGGAACCCATTTCGTTTAAGGGAGCTTTGCCTTTATAGAAGCTGACAATAACGGCATCTCCTTCCATGGTAACGCTTTCAATACCAACCTCGATGGATCGGTCGATCATTGATTCTACCACTTTATCAACAATTAATTCCGGTGTAATCTCAGCATCTGCCGGCACCAAAGCGGTCACAGCCTCGATGTCTCCGGAATCCACATTTACCGTAAATAATTGAAGTTCAATATTAGCGGTAGGTTGAATATCGGAAGGTGTCGGAGTAGCCTCTGCCGGTTGTGTTGTATCGGTGGAGGTGCTTTCCTCTGGATCAGCGATCTTATCGGACGAGGAATTATCCTTCTGCTCGTCACTCGGTGTTAAGGTGATCACTGAACCGTTATCTTCCTCTGAGCCATCAAAGAAGTCAAAACGTAATATATTACAGCCGGCTATGAGAAGTAATCCCATAACCATTATAATCAATATGAAATATCTCTTTAATCGTTCCATAATTACCTCCATACTGGACAAAGCAGACGGTTTAATATTTACAAAATGTGTGAAATATACATATAATTCCAACTACTTTTGCTTTACACATATCTAAGACCTTCATTGTCTTAACAATAGTCTATAACTGTGTCATTTCTATGGTATTATGGAACATTTTTATATAATTGCAACAAATTTTCCATGGTAAATGTAAGGCAATTCCATATATCAGCAATTACTGGAAGGCAAGGAGCGTAAGCTATAATAACTGACGTCGCAATAGATCCAGCGCAGCGATTACACTCTGATCCCTGATCTTTAGACGGTTACCCTTAAGACGCAGTTCCTTCAAGGTCACTTTATCCTCTACCAGGCAAGCAATATATACAAGACCAACCGGTTTTTCCTCGGTACCGCCTTCCGGACCGGCTATTCCGGTAATCGCAATCGCTGTTTGCGCCTTCGCCGTCTTGGAGGCACCCCACACCATCTCCTCTGCGCAGCGATGACTGACAGCACCATGTGTCGCTATGGTTTCTTCACGAACACCGAGATATTTCATCTTTGCTTCATTGGAGTAGGTAATAAAGCCTTCCTTTAAGATATTTGATACACCAGCTACATTCACCAGACGGCTTGTCAACATTCCTCCGGTACAGGATTCTGCTGTGGCAAGTGTGTAATTCTTTTCCTGAAGCATCTGTACTACAACCTCTTCCAGTGTCTCTTCTTCCTTGGTACTGTAAATGTTGTCACCAAATCGTTTATATAATTCATCAACTACCGGTTTGATCAGACCTATCGCGTCCTCCTCCTTATCAGCAGAAGCAGTAACTCGAAAATGTACTTCGGCATTTTTGGCATACGGTGCAATGGTGGGATTCGTCTGTGCTTCAATAAGATCTAATATATCGGTCTCCGCTTTGCTCTCTCCGACTCCACAGATCTTTACCATACTGGAAACAAAAATTTTATTTTGTTTCTTGGACAGATAAGGATAGATCGAATCTTCGAACATAGGAAGCATTTCATTCGGAGGTCCCGGCATCAGAATAATCGTCTTGCCGTTGTCTTCAACAATATAACCGGGAGCTGTTCCGTTATTGTTTTCTACAACAATAGAACCTTCAATCATAAGGGCTTGCTTCCAATTATTATCGGTAATCACTGCACTGACATCCTTCTGATAGCGAAAACGGAAATAAGATGCAATATGCTCTCTGGAGGCTTCATCCATTATAAGCTCACGATTTAATACCTTCGCAACTGCTTCCTTCGTCATATCATCCTGAGTTGGTCCTAAGCCTCCGGTCAATATCAGAATGTCAGAGCGACTTAAAGCGGTTTTTATGCTTTCACACAGACGGCCTTCATTATCTCCTACCGTAATTTGGTAATAGAGTGAAAACCCAAGCTGGGCGCATTTCTGGGATAAATAATTCGCGTTGGTATTCACAATATTACCAAGCAATAATTCGGTTCCTACACTAATTAATTCAACTGTCATAATCCACCTCCATGATAGCACCTGTGATATTTGAAACGGGCGCCTGCCGGGCGCAATGATAAAAGACACTATTTCTAAAAGCCTGAAGGCACATCAGAAATAGTGTCGAATAGGAATACGTTTGAAACCGGCAATTCTATTAGTGTGTTTCCTTCAGTACATTTTTATTCTTAACCATATAATCAATTAATGAAATAATCGTCAATGCTGCAGCTGTATATACCGCTATCTGCTCCAAAATATTGATTAAGAGAAAATCCAGATTAATGATCAACATGATACTCATGACCATCTGTACAACCGTCTTCAGCTTACCCCACCAGCCGGCTGCAATTACCACACCATTATCAGAAGCGATCAGACGAAATCCGCTGATTATGAATTCTCTGGCGATGATGACAATAACAATCCAAGCAGGTAATAATGAGAGCTCAACCAGGCAGATCAGAGCACTGGAGACAAGAAGCTTATCTGCCAGGGGATCCATAAACTTACCGAAATTCGTAACCAGATTATGCTTCCGTGCAATATATCCATCCAACAGATCGGATAAGGCAGCGATGATAAAGATGGCTGCTGCAATATATCTGCTTCCGGGAACTACGGATACCAACATAAATAACACAAAGATTGGTATCATACATACTCTGAAAATAGTTATTTTATTCGGTAGGTTCATCTCTAATTACTCCCTTCTAATAGCTCGCCAATGAGATCATAGCCCTTAGCGCCGGTAATGACTGCCTTCACCAGATCACCGGAAATCAATTCTCTGTCCGAGGATACGAATACAAATCCGTCTACCTGTGGTGCATCCATATAGGTTCTTCCGATATATACCTGATCTTCATCTGCAATTCTACCTTCCATCAATACCTCGAAGGTCTTGCCGATATAGCTCTGTGTTCTTTCAAAAACTATTTCTTGCTGAAGCTTCATAATTTCCTTCTGTCGCTGCTTCTTAATCTTAGCGGTAATTTGAGGCTTTAATTTGGCTGCCGGAGTATTATCCTCCTTCGAATAAGTAAATACACCCAGTCGCTCAAAACGCATGGCTTTCACAAATTCCATAAGCTCTTTGTGCTCTTCTTCCGTCTCGGTAGGAAAACCGGTAATCAGAGTGGTACGCAGAACAATATCGGGAAGATTCTTACGAAGCTTCGTGATTATATTGATCAGATCCTCCTGATTCGTTCTTCTTCCCATCAGCTTTAGAATTCGGTCTGAGGCATGCTGGATCGGGATATCCAGATATCGGCACAGCTTCGGCTCCTGCTTCATGGTCTCAATTAATTCATCGGTAATTTCCTCAGGATAGCAATACAATAATCGTATCCATTCGATACCGTTAACCTTACAAAGTTCGTGAAGTAGCTTAGATAATCTTACTTCACCGTAGATATCCTTCCCATAAAGGGTTGTCTCCTGAGCGACCAGAATAAGCTCTTTTACCCCTTGCTCAGCTAGATAGTTCGCTTCCTCCAACAAATCTTCCATAGGAACACTGCGGTAATTTCCTCTAACCTGTGGAATAATACAATAAGTACAATGTTTGTCACAGCCTTCCGCGATCTTCATATAGGCGGAGTAGCTTCCGGAGGTAAGCATACGCTTGTTGCTGGTTCTTGGAAGCAATTCCAGTGATTCAAAATGAGTATGCTGCTTTCCGTCCGTGATTTCTTTGATTACTTCAATAATCTTTGCGAAGCTTGAGGTACCGAGAAGTGCATCAACCTCCGGTATTTCCTGCAGAATTTCTTCTTTATAACGCTCTGCAAGACAGCCGGTTACAATCAGTGCTTTTAATGTACCGGATTTCTTATACTCTGCCATCTCAAGGATGGTATTGATACTTTCTTGTTTCGCATCGTGAATGAAACAGCAGGTGTTAACAATAATAATGTCAGCATCCTGTTCCTCACTTGTAATTCGGTATCCGTTTTCATTCAGGATACCAAGCATATTTTCACTGTCTACCAGGTTCTTATCGCAACCCAGAGAGATAAAATATATATTCATTATTCCTCCATATTTGACACATACATCGATCTGTATATCTCTATGTTTTCGACTGCAACAAACATTGTAACAGCTTTTCTCAAAAAAAGAAACAGTTATTAATTTACTCTTGCAATCGAATAATCCTTCTTCATATCCTTAATATAATTCATCCGATTATATTGGAAGCGGAAGGGTTTGTAATCACCGACAAAAATAGCACTCATAAAACGGTTGATACAATTCTTATCACGCTTCTTCGATAGACTTCGAAGTCCCAATTCAATATTTTTACGAATACGCAGCATGGCTTTGCTTTGATCCACCGTTGTAATTAAAACACCGTTATCAAATACGAGTTCTATCACCTTCTGATAGGAAAAATACGAAGGTTCATCCTCTTTTCCATGATAATCTTTCACCGGGCTTGTTCCGATCAAAATTGCTCCGTTATAAGAAACCGATAGCTCCTCAAAAGAATGTCTTTGGATATAGTCCTCAATCCAGGCACCCCCTAAATTCATCGATTCATTGGTACCAACGTCAATTTTGTCCAAAAACAAACGATAATCTCTGATGGAAAACTTACTGGAGAATGGGCACTGCAAGGAAGCGGAAGAATAAGGTAAATATCCCAGTGCGATCGGATGGACGATAAACTCCTGTTCTGCAGCCAATATGTTAAATTCCATATTATGATATTCTATTTTTTGTTCCAAATTCATTTCATAATTCCTCTCTTATTTTATTGATAAAGTAAGCAAAGGTAAGATGAAACCATAGGAGAACACCTTATTTTGCAAGGGCAGCTGATTCTACACAATTATTCATGAGCATTGCAATCGTCATTGGTCCGACGCCACCGGGTACCGGAGTTATCGCCGAAACCTGCTCTAATACATCTTGAAAATCAACATCACCGCACAGCTTATTATTCGCATCTCTATGAATTCCAACATCGATTACTACGGCCCCATCTTTCACAAACTCTTTCGTCACAAAAAGAGGCTTTCCAATGGCTACGATTAATATATCCGCACGCTTTGCCACTTCCTTTAAATTCCTGGTTCTGGAATGGCATACGGTAACGGTGGCATTTTCTCGAAGCATCAGAAGTGCCATTGGCTTACCGACGATATTGCTTCTTCCTATAATAACACACTCTTTCCCTTCTAACTCTATCCCTGAGCGTTTTAGCAGCTGAATTACACCGGCAGGAGTACAGGAGATAAAACCCTTCTGTCCAATACTTAAAGCACCGACACTCTGTGGATGAAAGCCATCCACATCTTTCGCTGGATCAATGGTCTTAATGACCAAATCCTCATTAATATGGGAAGGCAATGGCAGTTGAACAAGGATTCCGTTAACGCTTTTGTCTTGGTTAAGCTTTTCCACCAAAGCCAAGAGTTCTTCCTGCGTCGTACTTTCCACCAGTTCATAGGAGAGAGAATTAATTCCGATATACTCACATGCTTTTTTCTTATTTCCTACATAGACAGAAGAAGCCGGATCATTACCAACCTGGATTACCGCCAGGGTAATCTGTATTCCTTCTTCCTTTTGCTTAGTAACCTTCTGTTTTAATTCTTCTTTTATCTCTTCCGCTATCTTCTTGCCATCAATTATCATTGCCATATTAACATCTCCTATCTGCAATCAATCCTCTGATATCAGCAAACCCATTACATTCCTCTGTCTTTCCTAAGCTCGCTTCGAGCACTGTAATCTGTCTTCTGTTTTCACACTGATTCTTATATATAATAATATATTCTTTACCATATCACAAGAAATATTTGCTATATATTAGGATAAGGAAAAAGGGTTCCGCTCCAACCCAATCTGTTAGATGGAGTCGGATGGATACCCATGATAATAAAAATCCTGCATTAAAATGCTCGTTAGCTACTTGTTTATCGTATCAATTTTCTTTGAAGCGATGGTATTTCGATACTCATTGGCGGATAAACCTACATTCTTCTTAAACACTCTGGAAAAATGAGCCATATCGATAAAGCCTACGCGTTCTGCAATATCACCAATACGAAGGGAAGGATCACAAAGCAGCTTTTGCGCTTCCTTAATTCGAACACTGTTAAGTATCTCAGAAAAATTCTGACCCAAATGTCGGTTCAACAGCTTACTTAAATGCCATTGACTGACGTAAGTCTTCTCAGCGACTTCACAAAGAGTAATCTTATGAAGATAATTCTGCTCGATGTATTTCATCGCATTATTCACAATAAAATTACTTGCTTCGCTGTCCATATGCTCGGAATCATCTTCCTTGGGTTCCTCCGTTTTCAGTCCTTTTGCTGACAGATTAGCTGCCATAGCAGTTATGGCTTCCTCCAGCTCCTCCATATTCGAAGGCTTTAACAGAAATCGAGTTACTCCCAGTCGGATAGCACGCTGAGCATACTCGAATTTACGATATCCGGTCAGGATGCTGATCTCCATATCCGGGAATTCACTTTTTAAGCCGGCAATCATGGACAGACCATCCAGATCAGGCATTGAAATATCAGAAATAATAATGTCCGGCTGGTGCTTTCGAATAATCTCGGCACCCTCGGTTCCATCATTTGCAGTAGCAACAATTTTGCATTTAAATTGATCCCATTTTATCATTCGGGAAATGCCCTCTACTATGATCGGTTCATCGTCAATAATTACTACCTTATACATTACCGACTCCATTCTGCCATGACGGCTAAAAATTAATATCTATGAATTAATTTGCATTAATCTCTAATACTTCATTCAACAGCTCTTTCGCAGTCTTCGTTCCGGTGGAAACATCCACAATTCCCGCAACCAGAGTATTATAGGCTTCCTGCGATATACGAGAATCCGTTGGCGTGGAAATGCTGGTTGCCGTACTGGAATATTCTAAGCCGGATATTCCAAGAGGTGTCATATCGGCCAAAGGCTCTACCTTAGCGGCTGCCTGACCGTTTCCGCCCCAATAGATTGATACGGACTCGGAATTCGTATGAGTCATAACAAATTTTACAGCCGCATCTCTTTTGTCCGGATCCTCCCAGGCTTTCTTGGTAATATAAAAACCAGAGGAGATACCTCCTACCATGCTGCCGGGCTGAGCCTTGCCGTTCGGGATAACCGGGAAGGAAACAACTACTGTATTCTTCTGATCCGGAATTCCGGCTGCATACCAGGAGCCGTCCAATTGCATCGCCGCTTCCTTGTTTTTGAATAATTCATTGGCGTAATCATTATCAATTGTATCGGTATCCACCGGAAATGCGCCCATCTCTCTTAAGGTCTTAAACATCTCAAGACCCCTGCACCAATCCTCGGGAGCAGTAATCGGAACCGATTTATAACCATCAGGACCGGCTGCAGAAAGCATCAGAAATTCAATCCAGTAATGCGGAACGTTATTTAATGATACCGCGATTGGGATAATATTATTCGCTCGAAAGGTCTCGATTGCTTTCACCATCTTGTCCCAGTCCGTTGGAAGCTCCAGTCCATAACGGTCAAATAAGTCCTTATTACAGAATAAGCCTTCCCAATACCCGGTGGTAGGAACCGCTCTTTGTACCCCATCCGGATTCGCAGCAGCGGCGAGACCGGTATCAAGGGTATCCTCCGCATATTCCGGGTAGACCGCCTTGATCTCATCGATGGTTACGAATTTATTGGCAGCCAGAACATCACTGGCATTGGCATCGGTAAAATATTGAATCACGTCAGGTTCGTTGCCAACCGCAAAGTCTGCAGCAATCTTTGTCTTCCAATCCTGATCGGCTGATTGCGAATCGTCCTCTATGGTTATGTATGGATATTCACTCATAAAGGCGGCATTAATGGTCTGGTAATTACCTGCATTGGCATCCGTACCGCCAAACATGGACACTGTGGTTAATGTTACCGGATCATTTGGTACTTGCGTCAGCTTCGCCCCACTCAGTTCTTCCTTCCCCGAAGTTATTTCTGAGGGATCGGGTGCTAAATTACTGTCACAGGCTGTCATAATTGACAGGATAAGTAGAACTATAATAAGGAGGGATACCACCTTCCCCATACATCTCATAATCATATCCTCCTAAACGATATATATCGTGCCTTTTACCCTTTGGACATACTACTCTTTCTATTCATTATAGTAATATTATAGGGAAAAGGCTTTGCTTCATTTTGACATTTCTTGTTTAATCTTGTTATTTATCAACTCATTGTATTCTATTCAATCTACGAGTTACGCTTCAAATTTATTCCAGGTGAGATTAGGTTTATTTGTCTTAACCTTTGCCGGATCATAGTCCAGTGGAATTGTTATGGTAGAGGCGGTCTCTTCTTCGGTAATCGGTTCGATGGTTAATCCATACTCATCCCCATAGATTAATTTAATTCTTTCATTTACATTACGTATTCCTAGCGCCTTGTGATGTCCTACGGTATCGCCTTCCTGATCAAAGCGTCCTTCCAAAATATTTCTTACGCGCTCCTTATCCTCCTCTGTCATGGTCTTGCCGGTATTAATAATCTGCAAATAAGCGTTATTTTCTATCTTATAGACCTTAATCCAGATGGTTCCGCTCTTCACCTTCTCGACACCATGTACTACGGCATTCTCGATTAAAGGCTGGAGAATGAGCTGTGGTACTTCGAGCTGAAGCAGATCGCTATCCACCTCTTTCTCGATTTTCAATCGTTTCCCAAAGCGCATGGATATGATATAACAATAGGCATCTACACAGCGCAGCTCCTCTGCCAGGTTGATCATCTTCTTATTGCTTCGATCCATACTGTAATTGAGTAAGGTTCCTAAGGCTTCGATCATCTTTGATACCGTTACATCTCCCGCCATTCTGGCCTGCCAATTCATCATCTCCAGTGTATTATTCAGAAAATGAGGATTAATCTGGGATTGTAATGCGATAATCTTTGCATCCTTTCTTGCGAGCTTCTCACTATACGCGTAATCAAAGAGGTATTTTATCTCTGAGGACATCTGATTAAAGGAGGATTTCAACACCTCGAATTCGGTGTTTGGCATCTTATCGCCTTCCACCTGCATACCGATATCCCCCTTTTCCAGGCTTTTGGCAGCGTCGATCATGATTCCCATCGGCTTTGTAATGTGATGTGAGATAAAGTATATCATATAGATGAATACCGGAATGATGATTATCGTAATAAGGAACATAACCCGATACAAATCCTGAAGTTCGGAGAAGATGACTCTTTCGTTAACCACTAGAATTGCTCCGAAATGAAAATCATCATATTTCTGTTGATAAATCATTCCCGTATATGGCTTATCCTGGAACTTGAAGATCTTACGATTAACCGTTTTGGAATACATGGACTTCAGCATATTAATGATTCCTGCATGACTCTGTGTATTCATTCTGGTATCATAGGTGATCATAGAGCTGGTATCATTGATATAAAAGGCAAGCTCATAATCCTTATTCAGAAAAATACCGTCGATTAACTTGTCTTTATTCAATTCCAGAATTAATGTTCCGAATTTTGTATAATTCGTTGTTGTGTAAAGGTTACGAATGATATAGATTTTACCGTTGATAACACGAATATGTGCATCCGAGGTATCCTGCTCTGTAATAGAATGTGCTTCCTTGGCTACCTCGTTTTTATAGATATCAATATATTTACTTTCTTTTTGCTTGGTATAATAGATACGATCCGGCTCCTCGCTGAGGTAAAAAACAGCTATTTCAAAACGATTATCATTGTAGAACTTACTGGTCAGATTGCCGGTGATCTGACGGTACAATTCGGATTTCGAGATCTTTTCCCCGTCGTATTTGCGCCATGCCTTCTCAATTACCTGTTCGTAGGAGGTCTTCTTAGAGATATCAATTGCTTCATCAATTCTCTGAGCATTGAAATAGGTAAAATTCTTTAAGCCTTCCTCCATCAGATCGGTGGTCTTTCCGATAATATCATTTCGGTATGATACAGTCATAAAGATATAAAGTAAGCTTACTGGAATCATCCAGAGAATAACGACTAGCATAAGCAGGGTCCGTCTTAAAGAAAATATCCTTTTCATCAACTAATCCTCCAAGGTAATCTATTTTTCTTTCTCAAAAGAAATTTACTACACATGCAATTTAGGAATGAATTATTCAACATGCCCTATAAAAAATATATTCAGAAAACAGGGTTACCCAATGGATAACCCTGTGTAAACTTAACTTTCCATATACTTATTATAGCATTAATTAAATCGTTAAGGAATAAGAAAGTATTCGTATTTTGTGTAAATATCATGTTTATGATCACGCCCTAACACGGTAAACTGGAAAATGAGTTCGATCAATGATTTTCAAATCGGAGTATATGCATTCGTCGGTACTTAGGTTCTGTTTTTAGAACCTTATGTACCGCTACGTAATGCATCTAAGCGGAAGCGTCTCCGATTTCGGAAACATTGATCGAACTCATATCATAACTATGTTAGGGCGTGAACTGTATCATGATATTCCTATTCCTCTAACCCTAAGAAGGTCTCGAAGACTCTGCAGATATGTTTCTCCTGCCCTTCCATCGGCATCTCACAAAAGATACGAAGCAAAGGTTCTGTTCCGGAGAAGCGAATTCCGATCCAGCCTCCGTTCTTAAAATATAATTTACAGCCATCCAGATAAGAGATTTTCTCTACTTCGAGGGGCATTTCGGGAAGCAATTTATCAACCAGTAATTGCTGATAGATTTCATCCTTCTTCTGCTGATCAAAACGATAATCGCGCTCCTCCATATAAGTACAGCCATATTCTTCATAGATGTCCTGAACGATCTCAGATAATTTTTTACCAACCACTGCAATCATTTCTACTAACAATGCTGCGGCATATACGCCGTCCTTGCCTTTGATGTGTCCGCGAACCGTAAGTCCTCCGGAGGATTCACCCCCGATTACCGCATCGGTTTCATTCATTTTAGCGGAGATGTGTTTAAAACCGACCGGAACCTCATAACACTTCTCACCAAAGCTTTCTGCCATTTTATCGAGCAAATGAGTGGTTGCGATATTACGTACAGCCGCTCCCTTCCAACCCTTGTACTTTACAAGGTAATAATACAATAGTACCAGAATATCATTTGGATGCAGGAAGCGTCCGTTATCATCGATTACTCCGATACGATCTGCATCTCCGTCCGTGGCGATACCGATATCACAGTGATGATCAATCACATAATTTTGAAGACTTCGGAGAGTAGCTGCAGAGGGAGACGGCAGTTTGCCGCCAAATAGGGTGTCGTGACGATCATGAATAATGGAAACATCACATCTTGCAGTGAGTAATATCGTACGTAGTGAAGTCTCGCTAACCCCGTACATAGGGTCTAGTGCAATTCGGAGGCCACAGTCTCTGATCGCCTGCATATCAACATTACTGATGATATTGTCTATGTACTCATTTAAAGGATTCAATTCGAAAATCAAGCCGAGCTCCATTGCCTTGTCATAATCCATATCTGCAATATCCTCTTCAGACACCTCATTAATGTAATTTTCGATCTCTTGGGTCTGAAATTCGTCCGCATCTCTACCGCCATAGGTAAATACCTTAATCCCGTTATAAATGGCTGGATTATGGCTGGCCGTAATCATCATACCATAGTGAAATTCATGCTTCATTACATAATACATAATGAGTGGTGTGGGTGAAGAACGATTGATCAGATATGCCTTTATGCCCTCTGCAGCATAGACCTGTGCTGCCCAGCGCATGGATTCCTTCGAAAGGAAACGACGATCATAACCAAGCACAATCCCCTTCTCGGCAACTCCTTCATCCTTCATTTTCCTAGCAAGGGCTTTCGATAATATTTGAATATTTGCTTTGGTAAATTCCTCACCAATGATTGCTCTCCAACCACCGGTACCAAACTTAATCATAGCTACCTCCGTTATGGCTATACGCCATTTATATATTAGATTAAAAGGCAGATGCAAAGCATAGAGCTATCCTTCTTATATACTAATTGCAACTGCCTTATGTGGGATTGTTATCCCATGATCACGGAAACCTCATGACAGGTTCCGACTGTTTGAACCGGAATACGGTCTACAACCTCACCATCCAGGCGAAGCTCCTTGACGCCCTTCATTACACCCTTCGGATTGGTGACATGGATCTTATAGGTAGCACCCCGCCAGGTACGAGTCATACTGAATTCGGTCCAATCGGAAGGAATACAGGGATCTACGATCAATTCCTCAAGACCGGGGCGAACACCTAACATATAATGAGTTGCCGAGAAGTATGCCCAGCCACCGGTTCCTGTCATAAATGGATGTCTGGCACGTCCAAAGCCGGTATGCTCCCTTCCCATAATGAACTGACAATAGGAATATGGCTCTGCTTCTCGGATCTCAATCATATCATTTTGATGATATGGGCAAAGAGCATCGTAGAATTTCATTGCCCGGTCTCCGCGACCTAGGATACATTCTGCAGCCCATGCCCAGGGATTCGGGTGACTGAAGATGGCTCCGTTTTCCTTGAGCCCCGGGTAAACTCGGGTGACGAAGCCAATCTCTTCATCCGGAACGGTATAGGAGGGACCGTTCAACATTATTCCATAAGGGGTATACAGATATTGATCGATGGAATCCATCGCTTTTTTACCTTTGTCCGCATCGGCCAGTCCGGACAACACTGCCCAGGTATTGGACTCCAGATGAATCTTACCTTCCGGGTCATTCATCGTTCCGATTTTTCTACCGGTCTTTGTGATTCCTCGAATATACCATTCCTGATCCCAAAGCTCACTGTCGCATACATTTTTCACATGCTGTTGCATTGCTTCATAGCGTTCTACATCAGTAGTCCGGTTCAAATGTCTTGCTAATTCTAAGAAGTTACCAAGTGCCCAATAATGCAGGAAGGATACCATAGCACTTTCACCACCGCCAAGATTAAGACAGTCATTCCAATCGGCGCGAAGTCCCTTACATACACCGTGATTTCCGACCTGTTCATTGGAGAAGTCCAGTATCTTCATCATATGCTCATATACCGTTCCACTTCCGCCGTCTGCATAAGTTATGATTTCATCTAAGAAATCAATCTCACCGGTCTCGCGGACATACTCAGCAATTGAACTAACCAGCCATAGTGCATCATCGGAACAAGCCTGATCAATACCATGAATGACATCATTTTTATTCGGCGCAGGAATTACCGTAGGCGATTTAAAAGGTTTGACTTCATTCGTGGGATCAAACCACTCCGGTTGGAATAAGTGTAAACCATAGCCCTGTGATACCAAGGCACGT
The DNA here is from genome assembly GCA_023421075.1 of Bacillota bacterium. Taxonomy (GTDB): domain Bacteria; phylum Bacillota; class Clostridia; order Lachnospirales; family Lachnospiraceae; genus Mobilitalea. The sequence goes on along the minus strand of JAEZUM010000047.1, from coordinate 21,144 downwards.
AATAATTCCACAATTCTCTGACGGCATTTGTCAGGGTTGGTATGTATTACGGTCATGGAATCTTGTGAGGTATCACGATAACCAAGCCCGGTTCTTCCACCTACTTCTATGAAGGAAGCAAAGCGAGAAAACATTACATTGATTTCCGCCTGATACAGTGTCCAGGTATTAATAAGTGTATTCATACCCTCATTCGGGGTCTGAATCTGAAGCTTATTACGCTTCTGACTCCAGAAATCTGACATCTGTGAATAGGCACGATCGATTTCATTAAAGTCCGAATACTTAGCACGAAGCTTTCTTCCGGCATCGCGGTTACCCTCGCCCAGAATAAAGACAAGCCTGATCTCCTCACCCGGCTGTAAGACTAGCTTTTTATGAAGAGATCCGCAGTGATTATTCCCCTTCTCAAAGGTACCGCCACATTCGCCTCGCTCTACCGCTACCGGATTGTCTTCGGTATGATACAAGCCGATGAATTTATCCCTAAGACAGTCAAAGCTGTCCGGAGTAAAATTGGAGGTAAAAAACTGATATCCAAACTCCTCATAAAACAAGTCATGCTCAATAATTCCGTCTTCATAGGAGGACCCTGCTGCATAATTACTCATTTGGAAGTTACGGTTGTCCATATCAATATGATGGTAAGAAAATTCCAGATAGGAGAAAACACTTAAGCTCCTGGGCTTCGTATCTGTATTTTTTATAGTGACATCCCAAAGCTCTACCGGATCATCAATCGGTATAAATAACTTCTGACTTGCTTCGATATTATTATAATTACAGGAATACTTCGTATAGGATAGACCGTGACGACATTCATACTGTGCCTGATCCAAGGGTTTGCCAACCGGCTGCCAGGAAACGCTCCAATAATCCTTGCTTTCATCATCGCGAAGATAAACATAATGACCCGGACGATCCATGGGAACACTGTTTGCCCTAAAGCGAGTGATTCGATGGTATTCCGGAGATTTATAGAAGATATATCCCCCAGCAGTATGATTAATAACTGCACACATATCTCTTACTCCTAAGTAATTGGTCCATGAGGTGGGAAGATCCACTCTATTGATGACATATTCCTGATGCTCATTATCAAAATATCCGTATTTCATAAAAAATAACACTCCTCCTCCATTTATAAATTTAATTATAATGAAGTGGATGTGTTATGGTATTGTCAAGAATGTTAATATTTGATTGAATTTGCCATTCTTGCAAAAACATTAAAGAATGCTTTGTCAATTCTTATCTTCAGCCTGATCAATCAACAACTGAAGTTTATTTTGCGTCTCATCGGAAAGCTCGAGAATGTAATAGTCATTTATTTTATAGTGAAACAACCATCGGTCTGTATGAAACGTCTGATTATGCAGTATAAGCTTATCACCGATTAATATGATTGATACCGATGGAGATGCTAATCCGCCATTATGACTATCAGTTACACATATCGATTAGCCACATTTATGCACTTTCAATTGAAAGTATTTTACCAGATTATTCCGTATATTACAATATACTGTAATAGATCGTACCTCTTCATACTTCATATTAACTTCCTACTTAACATATCAAATTTTACAAAGAACAAAGTGTCAGTGCACAGCCTTAGAGGCGTGTTTTTATCGTATAGAATGTAATTTACTATACGATAAAAACACGCCTTACAGCACTTAAGCCGAAGGCGTATTAATAAGTAGATTATTTAGTTACGATAATAATTGATAAGACAGCCCTTCAGAATGATCTCTCTCTCATCATCGGTCAATTCACCAAGTGCCAGCGAGAATTCCTTCATATCCTTGTTCACAACATACGCCTTAATTTCGCTTGTTTTCTCTGCGACTGCTTTCCGTATATCTTTGATGAAGAGATAGTCTCCATTCTCGAATGGTAACTCCTCTTTCAAAAGGAAGGGAAGCATACCCCAATTAATCAGATTGGAACGATAACGCTTTGTTGCATACTCTTTTGCAATATTCGCAAAGCCACCCAATACCTTCTGACAGCTGGCAGCCTGTTCTCTGGCGGAGCCATCACCGGGTTTTACCGCATAGATTGTACTTCCGATCTGGGTTGCCTCTGTATCTAGGATAAACTTCGAGGATATCTTATCATATACTGCTTTTATTTCCGAATTAACAGCAGTTGCATCCTCACCGGCTATTCTAGCTTTCTCAGCCTTCTGAACCTCTTTTGCACGGCCAACATAGCCTGGATCCTTACGAGACAAGGTGAACTCTGCAAGACCTAGGGGGTTGGAACGATAGGAGGAGGTCTCACCGGAAGGAATTAGCTCATCCGTCGTGGTAACCGGATCATGTATTACCGATACAACCTTTAATATCATGTCCTCACTTAACGCAGTCATCGCCGGCCAATCGACGATTCCAGGGCCAAATTTTAGCTCCACACTGCTGTCGGGCTTACCGACACCGTTATATACTCGGTTATCATAGATCGTACTGTCGAAATAATATTTCGGATTCGTAAAGGTAACATCGATATCCTCTGCTGAAGTGAGGTATCCTTGATTGGCAGCAGTCGCAGCAATACTTCTTGCATCCATCAGAGCAACACTGGCAACCTGTCCGTTTGTAATTTTTGAACCCTCTCTGTTCGGGAAGTTTCTTGTGGTGTGTCGAATGCTGAAGCCATTGTTGGCAGGTACATCACCGGCACCAAAGCAAGGTCCGCAGAAGGCGGTTCGAATCGTCGCACCGCTGGCCATGAGCTTCGCTACATTACCGTTCTTTACTAATTCCATAAACACGGGCTGGCTGGCAGGATAAACACTTAGGGAGAATTCATCCGCACCGATGTATTTACCGTTCAGAATGTCTGTCGCTTCACAGATATTTTCAAAGCCACCACCGGCACAGCCTGCGATGGTTCCCTGATCCACGTATAATCTTCCATTACGGATTTTATCCCTTAAAGAATACTTGATTTTATTATTATCCAGACTGACAAGGGCCTTCTTCTCTACTTCATCAAGAATGTCGTGAAGATTAGAGTTCAACTCATCAATGGTATATACATTACTTGGATGGAAGGGCATCGCTATCATCGGCTTAATCTCAGCAAGATCAACATAGATTAGACCATCATAATATGCTACCTTTTCCGGAGAGAGCTCTTTATATGCATCCGGTCTACGGTGGATCTCATAGAAATCCTTCACCGCACTGTCCGTTCTCCAGATGGATGAAAGACAGGTCGTCTCCGTTGTCATAACATCGATACCGATACGATAATCCACGCTAAGATTCTGAATTCCGTCACCGACAAATTCCATTACCTTATTATTGACATAGCCGTTTGCAAATACCGCACCGATGATCGCCAGAGCGACGTCCTGGGGACCGACACCCTTTCTTGGTTTACCGGTCAGATATACAGCAACTACTTCCGGCATATTAATATCATACGTACGACTTAATAACTGCTTTACTAGCTCCGGACCGCCTTCTCCAATCGCCATAGTACCAAGTGCACCATAACGGGTATGACTGTCAGAACCAAGTAGCATACTACCGCCTTCCGCCAGCATCTCTCGGGCATATTGGTGAATAACGGCTTGATGAGGGGGTACATAGACGCCACCGTATTTTTTGGCACAGGACAGACCAAACATGTGGTCATCCTCATTAATCGTGCCTCCGACTGCGCATAAGCTGTTATGGCAATTGGTAAGAACATAAGGTACCGGAAATTGTTCCAGCCCGCTGGCTCTGGCCGTCTGAATAATACCAACAAAGGTAATATCGTGGGAAGTTAATTTGTCGAATTTAATCTTAAGCTTTTTGTCATCGCCTGAGGTATTGTGTTTTGTTAAAATACCATAAGCCATGGTACCCTTCTTTGCTGAATCCTTATCCGTTGTGGTACCGGTCTTAGCGATTACTGCAGCCAAGTCCTGCTCCTCAATAATTTCATTACCGTTTAATAGGTAAGCACCTTTTTCATACAGCTTAATCATATGAATAACCTCCCTGAACCCTTTTTGGGGCATCTTTTCCTGTACTCGAAATGATCCGTTTATATAAATATAGATTAATCTTCAATATATCCTTCTGCAAGATTAATGGTGTAATAATCATCACATACAATTCTGTTTGAATTCACAATACCATTTCTTGCTTTAACCGTCATTTTGATCTTACCATCACTGGTGGGTACGAAATTGATTGCAACCTTCCCGCTGAAGACATCATCAAAATAACCGGCATCCACAAATAACTCCTCATAGCCCTCAAACTTGAAGCGAATTTCCAGATTCGCTTGCGCACCAAGAAGATTGATTGTTTCCTGAGGAATGCTTTCTGTCTTACCTGCTGTCAGCTCCGTAACATTGATGCCTTCGTTGTAGGCTTCTTCCGGGCCAACATAGTATGCTTTTAGGTACTCAACCTTTAAATCGGTTTTATTCTTGATTACAATCTTGTTATCCGTGCTTTCAATGTATATTAATACAGATATAATTAGTAATACTGCAAGAACCGCGACTCCCGCGATTGTCATTTTCTTTTTTGATTCAAAGAAAGTCTCCGGTTTAACGGATTTCGGCTGTTTCGCCTTAATTCTTCTCATTTTGTCATTCCTCCATAAATTTATCAATTTTTCAGACAATCTTAATGATAATAGGTTACCAAGAAATAATCAAGTGTTTTTTCCTATACCGCCCAAACAAATTATGACAAACCTTTCAATTATTTGTTCTCAGGAAAAGCAAAAAGATAACAGCAACCCATTTTAGTAATCGCTGTTATCTTCATTCTATCAAAGTAATCGATATCCTATCTCTGTACTCTTCCGGAAGCATCTCCACCAACCAAAGTATCCACTTCCGATCTGGTAACCAGATTGAAGTCACCGGGTATCGTATGCTTTAATGCGGAAGCCGCTACTGCAAATTCAAGCGCTTGCTCCATGCTCTTGCCATCCAATAAGCCGCAAATCAAGCCACCGGCAAAAGCATCTCCGCCACCAACACGGTCAACAATACGAACTTCATATTTTCTGGAATGATAGAAATTCTTACCGTCATAGATACATGCAGACCAGCCATTATCCGAGGCGGAATGACTCTCTCGTAGGGAACTTACTACATATTTAAAGTTAAATTTCTTAACCATCTGCTCAAAGATATCCTGATAACCGGATAGTTCCAGCTCACCACTGGTTACATCCGTCTTACCGGGCTTGAAACCCAGAACCTTCTCTGCATCCTCTTCGTTACCGATGCATACATCAACATATTGCATCAGATTTGACATGATCTTCTGTGCTTTCTCCGAGGACCATAGCTTCTTACGAAAATTTAGATCTACCGATACCGTAATATTCTTACGTTTTGCGGCCTTTAATGCCTCCTCCGTAAGAAAAGCTGCTTTATCGCTAATTGCAGGAGTAATACCGGTAAAATGAAACCAATCAGCTCCTTCAAAGATTGTATCAAAATCAAAATCGGAAGGATCTGCCTCTGCAATGGACGCATGTGCTCTGTCATATACTACGTTGGAAGCTCTCATCGAGGCCCCTGTTTCTAAGAAATAGATACCCAGTCTCTCTCCGCCTCTTGCGACATAATCACAGTTTACATTATACTTTCTTAGTGCTGCAACAGCACTTTCTCCGATTGGGTTCTTCGGAACCTTTGTTACAAAATAAGTATCATGTCCATAATTAGCCAAAGAAACAGCAACATTTGCTTCCCCACCACCATAACATACATCAAAGCTGTCTGACTGAATGAATTTCTGATATCCTGGGGTTGATAGACGAAGCATGATCTCTCCCATCGTTATTACCTTTGCCATTCTTTTCTCTCCTTATAGTAAAAATCATGAAATATTCTATACTCAGTATAGTTTCCGCTCTAATTTTCGTCAATGGCAAAAAGGCTTCAAATACTCGTAAATATTGCTATCCTTATTGGATTTTTTCCTTAGTTCTGCCGTTATCATGAAGCATCGTAAAAAGTCCTAACAGCAGACTGACAATGGCAATAAAGAATGGCAGGATCACTTCATATTGGGTTGCTGAGCCGTGAGATAGATCCGTCATACATAAAATCAAAGCAATACCGCATATCAGAGCAAACATCATACCATTCATACATCTCTTAAATTTACTGATTTTATATCGATAAACAACTCGTTTCATCATAATAGCCACGCCTTTCTTCAGAGCCTGCAAACTTTGAGCCGCAGGCACAATATTTGCAGGGAATTGTTTCAGCAATTCTCTATTTATTAAACGAGTGAAACCGAAAAAGCGTTGCATTATTTTTAGCAAAATTTCAAAAAAGTAGAAATAAAAATAAAAACAGGATAAACTGTTACCAATATCCAATATAATTAAAGACGAACGACAAGAAAACCACGAATAACAAATTGCTATACGTGGTTTTCTTGGTTCCTATATCATATTTCCTTAATTACATATTGCATGCTTCACTCAATCGATTAGCTGTACAAATTCCTCGATCGGCATTGGACGATGAAATAGATAGCCCTGTGCCATGTCACAGTCACTGCTCTTAATAAACTCCATCTGTTCCACGGTTTCAACACCCTCGGATACCACCTTGAGCCCCAGTGCTTTGGCAAGAGATATAATTCCGGATATAATCAGTTTATCCTGTTCATTCATCGCATTCCTCATGAAGAATTCCCGATCTAGCTTAAGAATATCAACCGGCAAGCTTTTTAACAGATTAAGTGCCGAATACCCAGAACCAAAATCATCGATTGATATGATGAAGCCTCTTTTTCTCAGGCTGGTCACAAAAAACCGCAATCGATCCAAATCATATAAGAACATACTCTCCGTGATCTCAAGGTCAATCAGATTCGAGGGTATGTCATATTTTTGAAGTAACTGTTCCATTCGATCAATAAATTTTGCATCCTCAAGATGAATTCTGGATACATTTACGGAGACAACAATCGGTTTTTTACCCATATCCAGCCATCTTCGCATGGCTTTTAAAGTATAATCATATACATAGAAATCCAGCTCCGCAATAAAGCCATTCTTCTCAAAAAGAGGAATAAATTCATTCGGTCCCATTATCCTATCATCCGGTAGCTTCCAACGGACCAATGCCTCTGCTCCATCGATCTCTAAGGTCTTCAAGTTAATCTTGGGCTGCATATAAACGACAAACTCTTTGTATTTAAGAGCATGATGCATGTTTTGTTCAATCATATTCTCCTTCATCGTCTTTTCATGAAGGGATTTATCATAAATTGCATAACTGCTTTTGTGTATTCCCTTCACGGTCTTTCGTGCTACATTCGCGCGATCAATAGCTACACTTAAGATTCGGTCATTCTTGGTCAAAAGATATAGCCCGCTGATTAAAACGATATTAATACCAGGAAAATCTTTCTTTAAACCGTTCGTGAGAGAGAAATAACAATGATCGATTCGTTTCAGTATATCCTCCTTTGATTCATATGCCAAAAGCATGACAAAGATATCTGCTGTAATCCTGCAAAACAATTCATCTGCTTCAATAAAATCATTCGCCCTTTCAGCAAAGCGCATCAGGATTTCATTCCCTGTCGAATATCCCCATTCATCATTGATATTTTTAAATTTATCGAAATCACAATATAAAACAAGGTATTTTTTATGGTCGTTTTCGGCGATCAGTCGCATACCCTCTGCTTCAAATTTGGATAACGTCAAAAGTCCGGTCATGGGATCCTTGGAATTTACTCGATCAATAAATCCGGTAACATCAGAAGTCGTAATCATCTGAATTGCCTGGCCTTCCGGGCTGATTAATCCGGAAGCGGTTGAACTATACCAGGTATTGGTATCATTATTATACGCTTCTATAGAACAGCTCTTTCTTCCATCACAAAGACCTTGCAGCGGGCATGGCTCACAGGGAATCTTTTTCCCATAGATGGTTTGATAACACAGCTCACCCAATTCGACTTCAGGATATTGTCGTTTGGTATAATCGCTGTAATATACCAAACGATAAGTACCTTCTGCAACCGCATAATTACATAGCTTTTGATTGTTTAAGGTTGCTTGGGTGAAGAATAATTCACTATCGAGCATACTTTGGCCGTTCAGCTGTATAATATATGTACTGATTAGCTTTGTCATGGTATAGAAAGTATCCAATTCTCTCTTTTCCCAGGTCCTTGCTGCAATACAGTCTTCAAAGCTAATCGTACCGACATGCTTATCTTCATTTATTATGGCACATTGAACCAAGGATTTGATTTGGTTCATTTCGTAAAAATCATGCATCGTAGCACCGATATCTGCTGATTGCATATCGTTAATATAAAAAACACCGTTGTCTCGAAATACTTTATTAAATTCCGGATGAAGTACTTTATTAATCTTGCTGATATCAATAGACTTTATATCGGTGTTGCACCACTCATAACTAATCTTGGCATGCTTACTTCTTATTTGCTTCTCGATAATAACAATACGAGATAAATCATAATATTTACCAATCTCCTGAAGAATCTTTTGTATCGCTACCGTAAAATTCTTAGAGCGGTTTACAATATCAATCGCATAATTTAACAGACGTTTTTCTATCTCAGGATTCGTCTGATCAATCAGATTCGCTCGAATCCAGTGATTGCCGAGATATACCGGCTTTCTCTTTAATTTGGTAACCTTCGAGCTGTAAAAAGCATATTGGTCTTTTCCTTGTGCCTTTGCATAATACAATGCCTTGTCGGCTTTCATATATAAGGTATCGTAATCCTTGCCATCCTTCGGATAGGTCGCTATACCGATACTTACGGTAATCTCTTTATCAACCATCATCCCCTTCAGATAGCGTTTGGACATCTCACAGATTGCTTTCGCTGTTGCTTCGATATCATCAATCCCGTTCATACCCTGTTGTAATACAACAAATTCATCACCGCCAATACGGCCGGCTATATCGGTACTATCGAGAATCTCTTCCAGCTTCTTGGCAAAGTTCTCTAATAATATATCTCCAAAAAGGTGCCCCCAGACATCATTCGCCTGTTTAAAATTATCAATATCAATAATCATGAAGTTATGAACTACCTTTTTATCCTCTGCTTTACCATTATTAAAAAGACTCTCGATCTTTTCCTTTGTGGCATTCCGGTTGTATAAGCTGGTCAAGGGATCTCTTTGTGATTTTTGCAGCAGCTTTTCATATTCTTTGCGTTCTTTATCAATATTTATGGTTCGACCGACAATTAAGTGTGCTTTACCTTCGGCATTTTTTAGACAGGCACCCTGGAAACGGATCCAAATGAACTCATGATTATCTCCGAGCATTCTTAATTCACTTTGAATATAACTGTCACCACGATCCATTCTGTCGCAATAATCGTTAAAAACATCAATATCATCCGGATGGATCCAACCATTGTCGATGGTTACCTTACGGAAATCTTTCATGATAAGATTCTCATCAGAGTATCTGCCACGTAATTTACGATAATTTCTGAGTTCCTTTTTATCAATGTCATACTCCCATAAAGCACATTCCGTCAATTCAGCAATCAGCTTATAACGTTCCCTCTCGAGTCCGATCGCTTCTTCTGCTGCTTTTCGTTCACTGATATCATGGAAGTTAATGATAAATCCGTTGATTGAAAGATTCTCTGACAAATAGGGATGAATGATTACCTGATATATTATCTGATTTACACCCTCTATTTCAAACGAAACAGGATGTTTTTGAAACGACTTTAACTTCTTCTTTTTATCATTCATTTCAGCATCACTTATATCGTGAATAAGTTTTGACAAGGCCACTGTGAAAGCAGGAATGCTATTGGCCAACTCAGACTGAACGATCGGATGACCAAAATCAGAATGATTGATCCCTAAGATTTCAGAAATATAAGGGGTGGCATATATGAGATTGCCGGTTTTATCAATATATAAAACTGCGATTTGACTACAAATAAGAAATTGCCTGAATTTATGATCATTCAAAAGAGGATTTAAATTCGTGGTTTTTAGTTCGGAATATTTCGACTGCATAGGTTCTCCTGTTTATCGCTCGTTCCTTAATATTTATTTCAATCTCATATTTATTCCCGTTACGACATTGAAATACATAATTTGATTATAATACAAAATCCTGAGATAATCAATGTTAATGCCACTTATGAAGAAAGTTATGTCATCTTTTAACCTGTTAATTGCCAATTTATTGCAGAAATTAATAAGAGGCAGTTTGAAATATTCTATTACATATCAGGAGGGGGACGATCCTTACCCCGTATGATAGAATTTATTCCAGAACAGCCTCTTTCCATAACAATTCTAAATCTTCGTTACTAATATTTTTATGCTTCCTTCATCTGCGAAATAATTTGGGACCCAAATAAAATGCAATCCTCAAGGCCGCTTTCGTCCGGCACCCATAACTTACGAAGTCCTTCATTTACGACTGTAAAGCCTGCATCCTTCAAATGGTCCGATAATAACTTTACAGCCTCGCCACTCCAGCCATAGCTTCCAAAGGTCGCTGCTTTCTTATTCTTAAATTTAAGTCCCTTCATCATCTCTAGTAAACCACCGAGGGAATAGAGGTAACCATTGTTTACTGTCGGTGCTCCCATCAAAATCAACTTCGATTTGAAAACTTCGGTGATAACATCGTTTTTATCTTCTTTGGAGGCATTCATCAACTTGATTTTTACTGAAGAATCCGCGGCTTCAATACCACTCGCAATTGCTTCTGCCATTTTTCTTGTCGAATTCCACATCGTATCATAGATTATTGTAATCTGATTTTCCTGATAATCCTTCGCCCACTCCAGATACTTCTCCACAATCTGAGTCGGATGGCTCTTCCAAATTACTCCATGGCTGGGACATATCATATCGACCGGCAGACCAAAGCTTAGTACCTCCTCTATCTTTTTGGCCACCAGCTTACTGAAGGGTGTCAAGATATTCGCATAATATTTTGTGGCTTCTGCATAAAGCTCTTCCTGTTCTGCCGTATCGTTATACAAGCCCTCTGTCGCATAATGCTGTCCGAAGGCATCATTACTAAAAAGTATATTCTCTCCGGAGAGATAAGTAAACATCGTATCCGGCCAATGTAACATCGGTGCTTCAACAAAGGTAAGCGAATTTTCACCGATATTCAAGGTGTCTCCTGTTTTTACCGTTACAAAGTTCCATGCCTCATGATAATGTGCCTTAATTATCTTAGCACCATTTGCAGTACAATAGATCGGTGTATTTGGAATTTCTCTCATTAACTCCGGTAATGCACCACTATGATCTATTTCATTATGGTTCATAACAATATAGTCAATCTTATTTAAGTCAATCTCCTGCTTTAAGCGGGAGACAAACTCCTTATCAAAGGGCTGCCATACTGTATCAATCAGTACCGTTTTTTGATCACGAATCAAATAAGAATTATATGAGGAGCCTTTTCTTGTAGAATACTCATTTCCATGAAAATACTTTAATTCCCAATCAATCTTACCTACCCAGGTAACTTTATCACTTATCTTCTTGCTCATTTATGATTCCTCCAATTCTAATTGTATCAATAAGTTTGCTATCTTGTCTGTAAATATACCCTTATCATATACAACTAGCATTGATTCAAATCACAAATACCCAAATTTATGAAACTTTTGCTTTACATTATGTAATCAGACAGAGATCCGCATTATTGATCGATCCGATTGTAATTGCAATTCCATAGATCCAATATTTTAATCAGACAGTATTTGAAATCAATTCGCGGTATATCCTGCGTGGTTAAGATCGGGACTGTGGCATAATATTGTCCATTGATAAAATATTTTGCATCGCCGATGATACTGTCTGCTTTGACAGGAGCCTCGAGATGGTCCGGAATATGATATTCTATCGTTACCTTCTCATCTTCCCGCATGAGAAGTTTTAAATCGCCTTCTATCGTAAGCTCCTCTGTTTTCTTCTGACCCTTATTCACAAGCAATGGCTTCAGATCAGCCTTCTCGAAGATCTGTCGCTGCTTATAATTGTTGACGCCAAAGCTCATAAGCTCTTTCGTATCCGACCATTTCAGGCTCTTATTCGGGGGCCATCCGCAACCGAGTACTACAGAGACGAACGATGATTCGTTTCGTCTGATCGCTCCGACAAAGCAGTAACCCGCGTCTCCGGTAAAACCGGTCTTCACTCCGATCGCTCCCTCCATCATATAGAGAAATTTATTTTTGTTCGTTACGGTAAAGCCTCTCCCCCTCTTAATCTCCTTAAAGGAATAGGAGGATGTATTTGTTATCTCTATAAATTGTGGATTCTTAATGGCATAGCTTGCTATTACAGCAAGATCTCTGGCCGTGGTATAATGACCTTCTGCATCGAGTCCGTTCGGAGTGACAAAATTCGTATTTTCACACCCTAATTCCCTGGCCTTATCGTTCATCATCGTAGCAAAACCTTCCACTGAGCCGCCCACATGCTCTGCGATTGCCACAGCCACATCATTGTGACTCTCTAGCATAAGAGAATGCAGCATATCCTTCAGATAATATTGCTCTCCACTTTTAATATTTAACTGTACATCAGGCATTCGTGCTGCATAGGCGGAAACCTCGACGATATCATCCAGCTTGGCATTTTCAAGGGTAACGATGCAGGTCATTATCTTAGTTGTACTGGCCATTGGCATTCTCTTATAGCCATTCTCCTCATAAAGAACGCGATTGTTGGAGCCGTCCATTAGTAGGGAAGAGCGTGCATGCAGACTAAGCTTAACCGGTTCTGTTGTTCTCTCTAAAGAAGCCTGCTCCTCGCCCTCACCTCCCTCTTGTTCCGTGGCATCTTCCGAGTATATTCCTTCGGAATGTAACAACTTTTGGTAGTTTTCTTCGTCCTGAATTGCCTGTTCATTTTCTTCTCTGAGCTTCTTGTCAAAGTTCTCAAAAACCAAACCGGTAGAATTAAGTATCTCATCATAATACTCCCTTATACGATTTGTTTGTAGTAAAGCAAATAAAACCAATAATCCGACCCAGGGTAACACTATCAGATATTTATGTTTCATCATGAACATCCCTTTCCTTCCTTACTCTAAATTTATTGTAAAAGGCTCAGAATATTCATCTTTTACATCACTTGACCAAAGAAGTCTTATTCAAAGAATAGGCTCAATAAACAAAGGACAGAAATCAACTTTACTCCCTAGTTTATGCATTGTATAATGAAGTAAATAACAGATGTTACACAAAGGGGTTGATGGAATGTCAGAGAATAATCGTTATAAGCTACTACGAATTGCTTTCTTCATCGGATTTCTGGTGTTTGCATTCCTGTTCGTGAATGAGATTTTTATAACACCTTACCGAATTAGACAGTCAATCGAAAAGACAAGCAATCTTTATAATCCAAATTCATCAAATCCTGAGCAAAACGCTGTTACCTATGCTCCTGAACCGGATGAAAATACTATGACCACCCCAGAGGCTGACTCTTCTGTTGTTAACTCAGAGGATACCGTACTAGTTAACGATCCGAATCGAGACAGTCTTGGAAGACTTCTTCCATTTAGAGATTTATTGGCTGTAAATGAAGATGTTAAGGGCTGGATTACCGTACCTCAATCGAATATTGATTATGTGGTAATGCAATCCGGCTATGATGATCCGGAATACTATCTGAACCATGATATCGAAAAGCAGGAATTAAAGGCCGGTAGCTTATTTCTGGATTATAAATGCTCCGTAGAACAGAATTCGCAGAATCTAACTATTCACGGACACAATATGACTTCTACCGATAACATGTTCCACTATCTGATCAATTATAAGGAGCTTGAGTATTACAAAGACAGGCCGGTGATCAACTTTGATACCATCTATCAGACCGGGCAATGGAAGATATTCTCTGTCTTTATCACCAATGGTGGTTCCGAGAAAGAAGAACTCTTCAATTACACCAGACCTGACTTCAAGGATGCCGATGATTTTCTGGAATATGTTTACCAGCTTAAGATTCGCTCCATATTCAATATCGACGTTGTAGATATTAATGAAAATGACCAGCTTCTCACATTATCTACCTGTTCCTATGAGGTAAAGAATTATCGTACTGTAATCGTTGCCCGAAAGGTCAGAGAAGGGGAAGACCCCAATGTCGAGGTAGATAATGTAACCCTCAATCCGGAACCACTCTATCCTTACTCCTACTATTACCGCTATGGAGGTAAGGCACCGAAGCTGACCGAGACCTTTCAAGAAGCCCTCAAAAATGGAGAAATTAAGTGGTATACTTCGTTAGAAGAAGCGAACCTTAATTAAGATGTAGCTATAAAATAAGGATGTCCTATCACCATGGTTTTACGACCACCCGGGTGATAAGACATCCTTTTTATACCTCTGTAATTCTTAATTTTATGATTTTCTTTTATTACATCCTTTTATAATCTGCTCTTAAAATCCTCATATCCAAAATGACGGATCAGTTTAATTCCTTCCCCTTCTGTATTCAGATAGATGGAGGGTAAATTGATACCATTGAAGGTATTATTCTTTACCATGGAATAAATGGCCATATCGCAAAATACCAGTCGATCTCCTACCTGTAGTGGTTCCTTGAAGGAATAGTCTCCGATTACATCACCGGCAAGGCAGGTAGGACCGCCCAAACGATAGGTGTACGGATTCTGATCAGGCATACCGGCACCAATAATATTCGGACGATAGGGCATCTCCAGAACATCCGGCATATGACAGGCTGCTGAGGTGTCGAGGATGGCAAGAGGGATCCCGTTCTCATTTAATTCCAGAACGGTACTGACCAGAAAACCTGCATTCAACGCCACCGCTTCTCCGGGTTCTAAGTATACCTGAACATCATACGTTTTCTTTACATGGTTGATGCAACGAACCAGAGTCTCTATATCATAATCATTTCTTGTGATATGATGACCTCCACCAAAATTAATCCATTTCATACCGGACATTAAATGACCGAATTTCTCTTCTACCACCTGAAGGGTTCTCTCAAGGACATCGGAATTCTGTTCACACATGGTATGAAAATGCAAGCCTTCAATCCCTGTCAGATCTGCCACCTCAAGCGCATGTAATCGTATTCCAAAACGGGAACCGGTAAAACAAGGATTATACATATCCGTCTCTATCTCAGAGTATTCCGGGTTGATACGAAGACCACAGGATACCTTCTTTGAGCTGCTTTGAACCTTTTGTTTATATTTCTCCCATTGGGCTACAGAATTGAAGACTATATGATCACAGAGCTCCAGAATCTCATCAAACTCGCTCTCTTTATAAGCAGGGGAAAAGATATGTACCTCCTTTCCCATCTCTTCGGCACCAAGCTTCGCCTCGAATAAGGAGCTTGCAGTTGTTCCGCTTAAGTATTTCCCAATTAAAGGATACGTTGCATACATGGAATATGCCTTTTGTGCTAACAGGATCTCGCATCCGGTACGATCCATAACCTGTTGCATAATCTCAAGGTTGTTACGTAGCAGGCCTTCATCCACTACATAGGAGGGAGTAATGACTTGACTAAAATCTATATTCATATAAATACTCCTTTCATGTCAAATTAATTTATAGTTATATTTAAAAGATAATAATAATTTATCTATGAAAACTTAAGAAATGAATTAGCCTTACAATGTGACGTTTTCATCGGTTAAGGCGATTGATTTTTTGAAGATTTAACCTCATTTTCATCAAATTATTAAATACAATTATTAATACGAAATTCGAGAATAATATTTTTTTGCCTAATAGATAGATGAGGCTGTTACAGAGTACCGTGTTAATGGTATTCTGCAACATCCTCATAATATATACTTTATATCGTAATTATTGTACCATCTCCGGATCGAAGCTTTCTTTCCAAGGTAATCCGCAGCGATTTAACTCTGCCATGAACGGATCTGGATCCATCTCTTCTACATTATATACGCCGGGCTTCTTCCATCTTCCCTCTAATACCATCTTCGCACCGATCATCGCCGGAACACCCGTCGTATAGGAAATTGCCTGAGAACCTACTTCACGGTAGCATTCCTCATGATCGCATACGTTATATACATAGTAGCTAACTTCCTTGCCATCCTTCACACCGGTGTAGATACACCCGATATTGGTCTTACCCTTGGTTCTGGGTCCTAAGGAAGCCGGATCCGGAAGAACTGCTTTCAAGAATTGTAACGGAATGATCTGATGCCCTTCAAAATCAATGGGTTCAATGGAGGTCATTCCAACATTCTCAAGAACTCTTAAATGCGTAATATATCTCTCCGAAAAGGTCATAAAGAAACGAATTCTCTTTACTCCCGGAATATTAATTGCTAAGGATTCCATCTCCTCATGGTGTAACAGATACATATCCTTTGGACCGATCTCCGGGAAGTTGTATACTCTTTTAACCTCCAGAGGCTCTGTCTCATGGAATTTACCATTCTCAAAATAACTTCCATTGGCAGTGATCTCGCGAATATTAATCTCAGGATTGAAATTGGTAGCAAAAGGATAACCATGATCACCCGCATTGGCATCCAGAATATCAATAGTATGGATCTCATCAAAATAATGCTTCAGAGCATATGCAGAGAATACCTGAGTTACTCCGGGATCAAAGCCGCAGCCTAGAATTGCTGTAATTCCAGCCTTCTCAAAGCGCTCCTTGTAAGCCCACTGCCAACTGTATTCGAACTTGGGAATATCCTTTGGCTCATAGTTGGCGGTATCCAGATAATCTACCTTTGTAGCCAGGCAGGCATCCATAATGGTCAGATCCTGATAAGGCAGCGCTACATTAATCACAATATCCGGCTGGAACTGATTAATCAGTGCAATTACCTCATCCGTATTATCTGCATCCACCTGAGCAGTACTAACCTTTGTCTTATAACCCTTTGCTTCAACCTGTGCCTTATAAGCGTCGCATTTGGACTTGGTTCTGCTTGCAATACAGATCTCCTCAAATACGTCCGAATTCTGGCAACATTTATGAATTACTACTCCGGCTACTCCGCCGGCTCCGATAATCAATGCTTTGCTCATCGTCATTTCTCCTTTATTCTTATATTTACACTCTATAATTGTAAAAGCAGCTCTCGCAGCAATTTGCAGGCGAGCGCGGTTGACGCTCCACTCTGGTCATAGATAGGGGATAATTCATTCATATCCATCGCTACAATATTCAGCTTGAATACCTTGTTCAGAGCGCGAAGCAGCTCCATGAAGGTAACTCCGCCGGCTTCCTGTGTACCGGTTCCGGGAAAGACGGAAGGATCGAGGACATCAAGATCAATTGTAAGATAAACCGGTTTATCCTTAAGCTGTTCTACAACCTGATCGATCCCATCCAGATTGAATTTCTGGGTAAAGACATGCTCCTTCGCCCATAAGAATTCTTCACGATCACCGCTGCGGATACCAAATTGAAAGATCCGATCATCTCCAATGATTTCGTGGCAACGTCTCATTACCGTTGCATGGGACAATTTCTCTCCTAAATAATCATCCCGTAGATCGGCATGTGCATCAAAATGAATGATATGAAGATTCAGATACTTCTTGGCAACTGCTCTGACGCTTCCTAAGGTCACAAGGTGTTCCCCACCTATCATAAGCGGTTTTTTGTTATCTTCCAGAATACCGGCTGTCATCTCTTCAATTGTATTTAACACTCTCTCGGTATTCCCAAAGCCAAATTCCAGATCGCCTGCATCAAAAATTCGACGATCCAACAGATCCTCGTCCAGGTATGGACTGTAGGTCTCTATTCCATAGCTCTCATTACGGATTGCTGCGCTGGCGAACCGGGTGCCCGGTCGATAAGAGGTTGTCCCGTCGAAGGGAGCACCAAATAATACAATATCACTGTCATCATATTCATGATCACAAGCAATAAAGGTATGGATATTTCTATTCATATTCATTTAACTGCTCCTTTACATAATTGGGAAGTGCGAAGCATCCGACATGCAGCTTCGTATTATAATATTTTGTCTTTAAACCAAGTGCGTTCCAGTCCGCCTCCTTAAGATCAAGAACCGGATCATAATGCTTACTGGCATAGCCAAAGAGCCAGTGTCCGCTCGGATACGTCGGAATATGTGCCTGATATACTTTAGCAATCGGGAAGGTTTCTTTAATTCTCTGATGTGCACGCTTCATGGCATCCACATAGGAGGCATAAAAGGTACTTTCATGCTGATTCACCAATATACCGGTGTCAGTCAGGGCATTAAAACAGTTACCGTAGAATTCCTTTGTAAATAATCCCTCTCCGGGACCAAAAGGATCCGTTGAGTCAACCAAAATCAAATCATATTCATTGGTACAGCGACGAACGAACTTAAGTCCGTCTTCAAAATAGATGTGTACTCTGGGGTCGGTGAGCTTCTCTGCAGTCTGAGGCAGATGCTCCCTGCACGCTTCCACTACCATCTCATCGATCTCCACCATATCGATTCGTTCAATACTCGTATATCTGGTCAATTCACGAATGGTTCCGCCGTCTCCGGCGCCGATAACCAGAACCTTTTTAATATCCAGATTTGTTGCCATCGGTACATGAACAATCATATCATGATAGATAAATTCGTCTTTCTCCGTTACCATCAGGCAACCATCCAAGGTCAAAGCACGACCGAATTCCTCCGTATCGAGGATTGCGATATGTTGAAAATCACTCTGTTTACTGTACAGCTGCTCTTTTACCTTTAAGGATAATCTGACATGCTCCGAATGATGTTCGGAATACCATAGCTCCATATGCAAACACCGTGCCTTTCTTAAAATTAAAAATCAACAATATTTATATGCTCGACCTTCATATCCTGCGGTCCGGTCAGGGAGCTTCCCTTTTCCTTCGCATATAGAATATAGTCGATGATATCCTTCGTGATTCGTTCTCCCGGTGCAAGAATCGGTATTCCCGGAGGATAACACATAACGAACTCCCCGGAGATATGTCCGATACCATCCTGAAGCAACACGGATTTCTTATCACTATAGAACGCCTTCTGTGGAGTTAGTACCACTTCCGGATCGATATATTCATGATTTAGCATACCCACCTTGTCCTTACCGTAGATACGCTTTATTTCAGATAGTGCGGATACCAAACGTTCGATCTCAAAAGCACGATCACCGGCTGTAATTACCGCAAGGATATTTCCGATGTCCCCAAATTCAATCTGGATATCATATTCATCCCGTAAGAGATCATATACCTCAACTCCGGCAAGGCCGATCTCACCGGTATGAATAGAAAGCTTTGTACGATCAAAATCATAAACCGTATCCCCGTTACTCAGCTCCTGGGAGAACGCATAATAACCACCGGCTTTATTAATTTCATTTCTTGCATATTCCGCTAGATCAATGGTCTTGGCTACAATCTCCCGTCCGTTGAGAACCAGATTCTTTCTGGCGAGATCCAAGGAGGATAATAGCAGATAAGAACCGCTGGTGGTCTGAGTCAGATTGATAATCTGTCTGACATAACCCGGATCGATATCATTTTTACATACCAGAAAGGAGCTCTGCGTTAAGGAACCACCCGTCTTATGCATACTGATGGCAGCCATGTCGGCACCGGCAGCCATTGCACTGATCGGAAGTCCTTCGCCAAAATAAAAGTGTGCTCCATGGGCTTCGTCCACCAGTACCTTGATATTATATTCATGTGCTAATGCAACAATTTCCTTCAAATTCGAACAAATTCCGTAATAGGTCGGGTTATTGATTAAGATAGCCTTCGCCTGCGGATGCTCTGTGATCGCTCGCTTAACATCCTCCACTGACATTCCAAGCGGAATTCCTAACTGATGATTCACTCCCGGATTCACGTAGACGGGATTGGCACCACATACAACCAGCGCATTGATCGAACTGCGATGTACATTTCGTGGCATGATGATCTCATCACCTGCTTTGCAGGTGGACATAATCATGGCTTGTACCGCAGCCGTCGTACCATTGACCATAAAAAAAGCCGCATCTGCACCAAACGCCTCAGCGGCCAGTTCCTCAGCAGCTTTTATGACCGATACCGGATGAATTAGATTATCCAATGGCTTCATAGAATTCACATCCACCTTTAAGCAATCGATTCCTAGAAATTCGGTAAGCTCAGGGGTTCCTCTACCGCCCTTATGTCCCGGTACATCAAAAGGTACAACACGATTTTTTTTATGTCTTAATAACGCTTCGTGAATGGGTGAATTTGCTTGCGTATACTTCATGCTCTCCTCCACCTCACCAATCTGCGAATAAAGATAAACGGATCGCTCCGATCTTTTTATCGCAGACATATATTATTAATAGATATTCATACCACTGAAGATTTCAATCATTTCCTTACGAAGACTGTTGGTGATGTCGAGTCTCTGCTTTGGCGGCAACTCATAAACATCCTTGTTAAAGAGATAGTTCTGTAACTCAATCTCTTTAATCAGCATCTTCGTGTGGAAGATATTCGATTGATATACGTTAACATCAATCGCATCATATCTGGTTAAGGTCTGATCATCAATATAATCCTGGATGGAGGTTATATCATGGTCAATAAAATATTTCATGCCGTGCAGATCTCTGGTAAAACCTCTTACACGGTAATCTATGGTAATAATATCGGAATCAAAGCTTCCGATCAGATAATCCAATGCGTTTAGCGGCGATATCTCACCACAGGTTGAAACATCGATATCTACACGAAAAGTGGAAATCGAATTGTCCGGGTGATGCTCCGGGAAGGTATGAACAGTAACATGACTTTTATCGAGATGTGCATGAACCGTATCTCTATTCGCGATAAAAGTATTACCCTGATTACAGGATTCGTCGATATGATCCGAGGACAAGGAGCCCTCAGCAATTAAAATATTAACCGATGCACCCTGCGGGTCATAATCCTGTTTTGATATGTTCAGAATATGGGCACCAATCATCTCTGTAACGTCAACTAAAATTTTCGTTAAACGTTCCGAGTTGTATTGTTCATCGATATAAGCAATATAATCTTTCTGTTCCCTCTCACTTTTTGCATAGCATACATCATAAATGTTGAAGCTAAGTGTTTTTGTGAGGTTGTTAAAGCCGTATAACGTAAGCTTTTTATCCAACCCTAACATCACAACCT
>JAEZUM010000060.1 GCA_023421075.1 Bacillota bacterium | reverse complement strand
ATTTGCCATCCGGCTTCCTTCAGATTCGCAGTCACCTACGACACCCTTGCCATTGGCTATGTCCTTCCCACTACCGGGCGGACTCGGGACTTACACCCGTTGAAACGTGCGCCCGCCGGGCGCACATTATAACAGCTTCACTGACAGTAGTTGTCAGTGAAGCTGTTTTATTATGAAGATATACATCATCATTATCCTGGATGAATGTTTATTAACACTTAAAAAAAATGAATGGAGGACTGTATATGAATAATAGTACTGTATATCTTTATGTATTTGATACTATGGCTGATTGGGAAGTTGGATTTTTGACGGCAGAGCTAAACTCTGGAAGATATTTTGAGAAGAATATATCACCTGTTAAAGTAGTAACGGTAGGACTTGTAAAGAATTATATAACGACAATGGGTGGGTTGAGAATACTCCCCGATATTGTTTTGGATGAATGCAACATCAAAAAAACGGACGCCTTGATTTTGGCTGGTGGTGATACATGGATGGACGCAATTCATCAACCATTATTGAGCTTCATCAAACAGTGTATTGATCAGAATATAATTGTAGCAGCGATCTGCGGTGCTACATTGGCACTTGCTCAAAATGGACTTCTAGATAAAAGAAGTCATACAAGTAATGACTTGGACTATCTTAAAATGGTCTGCCCGAACTATTCAGGAGAAAAGCGCTATGAGCAGGAGCCTGCGGTAACGGACGGAAATCTGATCACAGCATCCGGATTAGCTCCGCTAGAATTCTCTGTCCATGTCTTAAGAGCTTTGGAGGTGTTTTCTGCAAAGACATTAGAGGCTTGGTATAATCTTTATAAGACACATAAAGCGGAATATTATTATGAGTTAATGAATTCAATCCAAGAATAAGTGTATATGAGTGAAGCGGCTAGGTTCAAGTAAGGAGGATAATAAATGAATGATAGTAAAAAATATATAGGAGTGTCAGGGAAATATACAAAGAATGGAATACCGGACGGCTTTACATCCATTACTCCGTTTATCGTAATAAAGAATCCTTCGGCAGCAATCGAGTTCTACAAAACTGTTTTTTACGCAAGGATTAAGGATGTTATTGAATTATCTGATGGAAATGGAAATAAGGTCGTTGTTCATGCAGAGTTGGATTTTGGGAATGGTTTTTTGCAATTGGGAGCCGCGAACCCAGCATATAAATTAGTCTTACCTCCGAATGAGGAGAAAGCATGCTATTCTTTAGCAATTTATGTTGCTGATGT
Organism: Bacillota bacterium; assembly: GCA_023421075.1. Taxonomy (GTDB): domain Bacteria; phylum Bacillota; class Clostridia; order Lachnospirales; family Lachnospiraceae; genus Mobilitalea. The sequence continues at coordinate 143,413 of JAEZUM010000060.1, read as the reverse complement.
TGATCAGGTATTCCAAAAGGCAGTGGCAAAGGGAGCAAGGATCAGGGAGCCGATTGTCAATTTTGTCTCCGGTGATCGATATGGGAGCATTTTAGACCCATACGGTGTTCGATGGACCATAATGACCAGAATTGAGGACATATCGGAGGAAGAAAGTGTTCGTAGAGTAAACGAATGGATGGAAAGAAAAAACATATAGTCGTTATTGGATTAAGTACAAATAGTAATTTTCCCAACTAGATTATTTGTATAGGCTAATGCTCCATCTAAAGTTATTACAATCGCACCCATATCATGAATTCTGTTAACAGTACGAATGATGGAGGTAGCATCGAATCCAAACAATTTGGTTGTATAGATATCGCAGTCCAGCGAGCTGTCAGCGATTATTGTTAAGGAAGCGATGTTACTTTCCATTGGGTAGCCTGTTTTGCTGTTAAAGATATGATGGTATTTACTGCCTTCCTGTTCCAGAACTCTCTCATAGATGCCTGATGTTACAACGGATTGGTTTCTGATTGCAACAAGAGCTGCCGCATTCCCTCTTGGTAACAGCGGATTTTGTATTCCGACTTTCCAGTCGCCGGCCACTGAGGGTGCTTCTCCATAAACGAGAACATTGCCTCCTAGATCTACCATTGCAGAGACAGCTCCATGTTTCTTAAATAACTCCATAACTTTATCAGCAAAATAACCCTTCGCTATGGCTCCAAGGTCTATTTCCATCCCTTTTGTTAAGAAATATACTGTTTTTTGACTGTCATTCAGTTTTATATTTTCAGGCTTTAAAAGCTCCAGCACGCTCAAGATGGCTTCTTTATCTGGTACCTGTGCCTCTTGAAAACCAATTCTCCATAACTTTATTAATGGGCCGATTGCAATATTTAAGGCGGTATCTTCGCCTAGACTATGTTGTTTGCCTATTTTAATCAGCTCATACAGCTCGTCGTCTACCTTCTGTGGAACGTTTGCAGCTGTTTTATTTAGCAGAGCAAGCTGTGAGCTATCGCTGTTGGCACTAAAGACTTCATTATAATGAAGCAGCATGTCCTCAGCCTTTTTAACCAGACGTTCTGCATCGTCTCCCTTGAAATAGAGGGAGATTTTTGTTCCCATTAGATAGATTATCTTCGAATACTCGCTCATCTCAGTCTCCTATATCGGAAGGGTTCTGCCCAGGCATTAGAAAGGCATTGATCAAGTCATGATCAATACTGGTAAGGGTTCGTTCACTTAAATATGCTATAAAATAATCTAAGCTCAGTTCATCGATGGGAATGGGATATATATTATAAGCAGAGGGGCACTCCTTAACATAGACGCTCTCCGGAATAATCGTCAACCCCAAGTTACGCGTAGCCAGCTTCAGTGCAGTATTGATTTCAACACTTTCCAGGATGATATCAGGGGTAACCTTATACACGTTTAATAGATGATCGATCTGTTTTCTGATGGCAGAACCCTTGGAAGTTAGTATCAGTCTTTGTGATAAGATTTTACTTATATCAATCGTTCCTTCCGGAATAACTGCGACATCCTTCTGATATAGATTGCAACAGAGCGGAATCACAGCCCGGTATCGATGCCGCCCCCAGCTAACGGAGTTTAAGTTTGGTGAAATGTTTCTTGAATTTTGTCCAATCCAAAAATCCAGTTCATTACTTTGTGTGAGTCTCTCGCTTTTGTCGGGTAAAATCTCTGCAAGCTCTATCCTGCAGTTTGGATGCAGGTTCAGAAACTCAGGTAAAAATAGTGGTAAAAGGTAGGTGCCAAGGCTTGGAAGTATACCGATCCGGATCACGGTTTTATCAGGATCGGATACATCTGATATTTCACGAAGCAGCTTAGCGTAGTTATTTTCTAATGAAGTCAAATACTGATAATAGATCTTCCCTTGTTCGGTTAAGCGATAAGGAAGTTTGTTACGAGTGATCAGTTCACAGGTTAACTCACGTTCCACTCTCTTAATCACCTGTGTCAAATAAGGCTGTGAAATATAAAGTGATTTTGCGGCCTTACTATAATTGCTGTATTTTAATAGGGCATCAATATAAGATAGGATATCTTGAGAGCCGGTGCCAGACATTTCATCCCTTCCTTTGGTGAGAGTTACAATTCATAGTTTTATTGATTATAACAAATTAGTTATCAAACTTCAATGAATAGCTATTAGATAATACAAGCATGGTATGTTAAAATAATATCAAACTCACAATCGTGATTGAGATCCTTAAGCTACAGGAAGGAGATTCGGTTGATAAGAGAAGCTTCTTCAACCGGTAAAAAGCACGAAGGGTGCATTTCGTTCAGTATTTATATGCCGCAGAAGCGGCAGATGGAGGTTGTTATGAAATATTTAGCTATTGTAGGCACGAATTCAGATGTATCAACGAATCGTATGCTGCTTCAGTTTATGCAAAAACACTTTTCCAACGAGGCAGAGATTGAAGTGTATGAAATTAAGGAGTTACCTGCCTTTATGGAACCGGAGGACTCAGATGTTCCGGAAAGGTAGCAGAGTTATCGGAGAAAATATGGACAGCCGACGGAGTAATTATAGCAACTCCAGAATACGATCATGCGATACCTGCAGTTCTAAAGAGCGCTCTGGAATGGATCAGCTACACCAGTCAGGCACTTACGGATAAGCCTGTTTTAATTGTTGGAGCCTCCCATGGTACGCTTGGATCCTCAAGAGCACAGGCACATCTTAGACAAATACTAGATTCCCCTGAGCTTGCTGCCAGGATCATGCCAAGCAGTGAGTTCCTTTTAGGAAAATCCCAGGGAGCGTTTGATGGTTCCGGCAATCTCATCTATTCCGATAAGGTGTCAGAGCTTGAGGAAATTTTTAGAGAGTTTGTTCTGTTTACGGATATCACCTCAAAGCTTCTAAAAGAGAAAGCTTTGATTAAAAAGGTAAAAAAATATACTTGGCAAGAATAGGAGGTAAAAACCAATGAAATTAATAGCTATTGTTGGAACAAATGCAAAATTATCATATAATCGTAAACTTCTTCAGTTTATGAAAAAACATTTTGAATCAAGGGCAGAAATAGAGATCCTTGAGATTACAGAAGTTCCTATGTTTAATCAATCCGATAATCAGTCCTACGGTGAGGTAATACAGATGTTTAATGACAAGATTACGGCATCAGAGGGTGTTATTATAGCTACTCCCGAATATAATCACTCTATCCCCTCCGGTCTGAAAAGCCTAATTGAATGGTTAAGCTTTGATCTCCATCCGCTTGCCGGCAAACCGGTTATGATTGTTGGTGCATCTCTTGGAACGCAAGGATCCTCCCGTGCACAGCTGCATCTTCGTCAGATCCTGGATGCACCGGGTGTGGATGCTAATGTAATGCCAGGATATGAGTTCTTACTTGGTAGAGCAAATAATGCATTTGATGATGACGGTAACCTTAACAATGAAGGAACAATAGATTTCTTGGAGATATGCTTTCTACGCTTTCTGCGTTTCGCTAAAATTGCAAATCAGCTGAACGAGGAAGAGGAGTTTTCCTTTGTCCCGGGGGAATATGAGGTAAAGGCAATCGGTCATAGCGGAAATCTTCCAATGAAAGTATCCTTTAGTGAAAAAAGAATTGAAAATATATCGATAGACACCAAAGGGGAAACCGAAGGAATTGCCGATGTGGTTTTTGTAAGAATACCGGATAAGATCATTGAAGGACAGACCTTAAATGTGGATGCACTCTCAGGTGCATCGGAAACCAGTAACGGAGTTATTGATGGAGTAGCAAAAGCCGTTAAGCTTGCCGGAGTGAATCCGGATATCCTTAAGAGACGCCCCAAGCCTGCCAGCAGCCTTAACAGGGAAGACGAAGAATATTCCTGCGACGTGGTGATTGTCGGCGGAGGCGGAGCCGGACTCAGTGCGGCAGCTACTGTGTTACAGAATAGTTGTAGTACGATTGTACTTGAAAAATATCCTGCAGTGGGTGGCAACACCATTCGTTCCGGTGGCCCGGTCAATGCAGCAGATCCCCAGTGGCAGAGTAAGTTTGATGAGAATCCGGGTGAGAGACATACCCTTGAGTCATTACTGAATACCGATGAGAGCGAGATTCACTCAGAGTATCTGGAGGATTTTCGTGCGCTGAAAGAGGAATTTGCTGCCTATCAAAACAAGTTTGGTACACATAAGGGTCATTTGTTTGACTCACCGCTCCTTCACAGAATGCAGACCTATTTTGGTGGAAAACGTACTGACCTACAGGGCAATACCATATACGGACAGTATGACCTGGTGAAAATCCTGACAGACAGAGCCTTAGAGAGTGTCAATTGGCTGGAGGAGATAGGCGTTGAGTATGATAAAAACATTGTATTTGCACCGGTGGGTGCACTCTGGCGCCGTGGTCATAAACCTGTGAAAAGCTTTGGAACTGCTTTTATCCTTGCTCTTACTAAATATGTAGAGGAGCGTTCAGGAAAGATTATTACGGACAGTCCTGCAAAGGAATTTATAATCGAGAACGGTGAAATAAAAGGAGTAATCGCGACCGGTGTCAATGGACAGAAGATCACAGTACATGCAAAGGCAGTTATTCTTGCGAGCGGTGGTTTTGGTGCAAATACAAAGATGCTGAAGGAATATAACACCTACTGGAGCCACATTGATGATGATATCAAGACAACCAATTCCTATGCGATGACCGGTGATGGAATATTGCTTGGTAAAACGGTAGGAGCAGCACTCACCGGAATGGGATTTACACAGATGATGCCGGTAGCTGATCCTGACACCGGCGAACTATTCAGTGGTGTTCAGGTACCACCGGAAAACTATGTAATCGTCAATCGAGAAGGGAAACGATTTGTCAATGAATTCTCCGGGCGAGATGTTTTAACTAAGGCTGCAATTGATCAGGGAGGGTTGTTCTACTTAATCGCTGATGATGAGATAAAGAAGACAGCTGCCAATACCAGCCAGGAGAAGTTAGACCTTCAGGTAGAGGCCGGTACTCTATTCAGAGCGGATACCATAGAAGAGCTGGCAATTAGAGTCGGTATGAATCCTGCAATCCTTAGGGATACCGTTGATAAATATAATTCTTATGTGGATCAGGGCTTTGATCCGGAATTTCATAAGGATACCTTTCACTTAAAGGTGGAGAAGGCTCCGTTTTATGCGACTCCCAGAAAGCCAGCCGTTCATCATACCATGGGTGGACTCAAAATAGATACAAATGCCTGCGTTTTAGATGAAAACGACCAACCTATAAAAAATCTATATGCAGCCGGAGAAGTTGCCGGTGGTATCCACGCAGGAAATCGCCTTGGTGGCAATGCTTTAACAGATATATTTACCTTCGGGCGAATTGCCGGAAAAACAGCAGTAGATAATATAAGGTAATCACAAGTAAATATAAATTTGTGGATATTCTTCTATGGATTACAGCGACTGATCACTGGAATTTTTAGCGCCAAAACCAATAATCAGTTACATATCAACTACGTTATTTGTACAAATACGGGTTGAATTAACTAACCAATGTCTATTAAATAGGCCGCATAGATTATTTAGTTTCTATGCGGCCCAATTAATTATTACATTTATAAGTATCCCTGCTTGCCTATCTTAGTTTATTCATATAATTTATATATCGAATTGTCTCATCAGCAGCAAGAATCATATCTATTGCTTGCTCTTCACTCAGTTTGCCAGGAATGACAAAAGCATTGACCTGGTCGATAAAGCCGTTCAGAACTTCGATTGCTTCAGCCGATTTGTTTTCATTCGTATTGGCCAGCAACTTCGATGCCTGATTCAGCTTAACAGTCAGAGCATTACGATTACCAGGAATAAGATTCAGACCTGCAACCATCTCTTTAAGGTCTTCAATCCTGTTATCTGACCTGAACTGTGCGAACATCCAATCAAAGATGTTCTTATCGGCATACTTTTCTTGGCTTGGACCATATCTGTGGAGGGCGTTCGATTGGCCGATCAGGTTACTGTATGCTTGGGCTTCCGTTTCGTGTGGTACCCAGTCATAGCCGTAGTATGGGTAATTAAAGGCTTGGTTGGTATCCAGAACCGTCACGTTGGCATTTGTGTATAAGCCACTGGCACCAGCTCCGGTTGTGAAATAATTTGTCCAAGTAGTACCCATGAAGTCATTCTTATGTGTAAACGCCCATATGGCAGTCTTTGTGTACTCGGGGTTGTTGGTAAGCTGTTCCAAGGTTGGCAAGTTGCCTCCTGCGAGCGGAACGATTGCAGCGAGGAATTCAGGATTGCGGGTATAGAAGCCTACTGTATACATGCTGCCCATCGAGAAGCCGGACATGTAAACGCGGTTCAGATCCACCTTGCCTTCCGCGGCCAATTTCTTCACATATGCCATAAGTGCCTCATTGTTGGCCTGATTGTCTGAGTGGTTCTGCGTAGCAATGATATGCGCGTTGTACTTGCCGGGGTTTTCCAGCTGCAGCTTGGAAAGTACGGCTGCACCGTTGGCGGTTTGCATCGGCGCAAAGTAGTCCCCAGAAGAGCCGCCGCGGCCACCGCCATGGTTATAGATGAAGAGCGGAAGAGGGCCGAGGTCTTCCCATGACTCGTCGATCGAAATCAGGATGTCCATGCTGCCTGTGCCTCCCGGATTTGTTTTGTCCGGGCTAAACTTGTCGAGTGCCGGGCTTACTACCTGTGACTGAGTGAATCTCGGGGTTATGCTAGTACCGTCTGTCAGTTTGATCTCACGATCCACGTTGATACGGTAATTGAGGATCGCCGAGAATGCGTTTTGTAAGTTACCCGAAACCATTGAACCAGAAGTATAGCCAGTGGCATTCCAGAACTCAAACTCAACGATTATGTAACGTCCACTTGTGGGCAAAACTGTTACGAGGTCGTCGGATCCCGGTGCGGGCGATATGTAACCAAGTGGCTTGGGATCATTGTTTACATATACTCTGGTGATATTGCGCAAACCGTCGAAAATCACGGTCGAGCCATTTAACCTTGTGTTCCTGGCTGCTGCTGTGAACATTTCGGCGCTCAGATCGGCAAGGTTGGTTGCGTTGCCTTCTCCAAGGTCGAGAATGACCGCTGTTGTTACGTTGCCGACAGAGAATATGTCGTTATAAACGGTGAACGGTACATCCGTGGCATTGGAATAAGGCTTGAATGTCACATGGATTCTTGCACCGCTTGCGGTGACGTTCCGCATTGTGTAGGAGTTGTCTGTAAAAGCCACTTCTTCATCGTTAACCGTAACTTTATCTACTTCAAACCCGAATGAGGGGTTAAACGTGAAAGTCACATCTTCGCCATCGTTTACCCAAACATGGCCTGCCAGGGAGGACGGGCTTATACTGCCATTCTCGCCGGATGACGCCATGACGTAGTGCTGAACGCTTGAGGTCAAGTTTGGTTCATACAACTGCAATGGCGGTGACTCCTGCATCTGTTGAAGCAGTTGAGCCGCGCTTGTTGTGCTTGCGGCCTTGCTCTTCGCGGTGAAGCCGTCTTGTGTACTCGTTAGTGCAAAGTTCCACTGGTTGTTCCCACCCCAAATATAAAGGGATACTGTGCCTTCCTCTTTATTCAGAACATGCAGTAACATGCTCTGCTGATTGCCATTAATGGCTGCGCTGGTTGTGTTTAGAGGGGCATGCTGCGCGTTGAAGCTGGATTCTCTTCGCAAGGGTTCAGTGCCTCCACCTGCGCCGGGAGCGTTGTTCAATAAATAGTAGCCTGGGACTCCGCCAAGACCGCCATATGCCGCTGCAGTATTTGCGCCAAGGCCAAACTGCCAGATCATATCTTCCGTCACTTCGGATGTGATTAAACCGTCTTCAATCGTCACGGGCTTGGACATCATGCCAATCTGAGTGTTGTTGACGTCGCCGGGTGTGTTGATAGTTGCTTGAGCATTAGTAAGCGCACCGTGCTCGGACACGATGAGATAGCTTTTACCGATTTGGACATCAGCAGGGTCGACCTTTCTCCACGTGACGTTTGCTTCCTGTTGCGAATAAGCAGTTTTTGCCGGAAATAAAGATGCTAGCATAATTATAAGTAATAGTGGTACTATCTTTTTTAACATAACATGATACCTCCCAAAATATAGTTTGCCTCTTTTATTCTGGAGTTGTGGTTCTCCGTTTTGAACCTCTTGCTTATACGCAAGTGATTAAGCGAACCTCTTTACGGAATGGGTCCCAGAATAGTTTGGCGATTCGAAGTTTATTAAGAAATATGTTATGATACAATCAACTTAACCACCTCCTATTTTATTGGTGTACTTCAAAAAATTCCGAAAGATAAGGATATAATTGAAATATCGTTTTATCATTCGTTAAATAAACTATAGCATAGCTAATTTAGAAAATAATGTAAAAATGCATGTACTCATTTTTAGTTATTTAGTGTGCTCTGATTACGAAAGTTAAAAATTATGTTTAACTTTGTTACAAAATCATAAATAATATGTAAAACGATGTCATACATTCTTTTTTTCATTCGGTTCCATTAATGAATTGAAGAGTTAAAGACAAAAAGAGGTTGCTTATCAATGCAATCTCTTTCCTTTTGTGGCTGTTTATGATAAAATTTACCAAGTGTAATTTTAGTTCGGACAAAATTGTGCATAGATTATCAAGAGATTATTAATGAAGTAATGTAATATTTTGCTTGTGAGGAGGTGAGAATGTGGATTGGATGACAAGTATTCAACAAACGGTAGACTATATTGAAGAAAATATAGGAGATGAGCTAGATATTGAAATGCTGGCCAATAGAATATTTACTTCACAATTTTATTTTCAAAAAGTCTTTACTATTTTATGTGATTGTACGGTTAGTGAATACATACGAAATCGACGAATGACTTTAGCCGGTTATGACATTATCGATACAGATATTTCGATTCTAGACATAGCATTAAAGTATGGTTACGAATCGCATGAAAGCTTTACTAGAGCTTTTACCAGATTTCATGGGCTTACACCATCCGATGCCAGAAAAAATCATTCGAATTTGAAAGTGTTCTCACTTATTTCCGTAAAATCAAATTTATCAGGAGGAAAGGTACTTATGAGCGATTTTTCAGAAAGAGGTTATGTAGTAAAAGAAACCGGTGCAGTGTACTACACGCAGGATATGGATAATACAGTAAAATGGTTTAAAGAGGTATTGGGTTGGTATGGACAAATTGAAGCAAGAGATGAAAATAATGTAGGCGGATATGGTTGTGTAAATAACATCCCGATCGAGATTGAAGCCCTTCATATTGCACCATTTACAGGAATTCATCTGTTCAAAGGGGAGCCATTAAAGACAATGGTTGGTTTTATGCTAGTGCAAGGTGTTGAGCAATTATACCATTTTGTTAAAAAGAATGGATGGAATCAGATTACTGAAGTCAAGGAGCAACCATGGGGTGGGAAAACCTGCTCCGTGACAACCGTTGATGGGAGTATATTGACTTTCTTTGAATAAAATAAGCGTTTCATAATGAGTACGTCCGGTTTTCCGGGCGTGCTTTTTTCTTTACTGCATAAAATTCTCTTACATTTCGATAAGGTCTATGATAAACTAAGTGGAGATGAACAGAGAAATAGCTAAGAAGCTTTATGAAAGCTTGGAATAGGATTCGTTATCGGAAATCCTATTCTTGATTATGTAAAAATAGAGATGTAAAAAGACCGAGAAAGGTGGAAATTATATGATACTATCAAATGAGCAGTTAAAGAAGATTTATTACGGAGCATTAAGCATTTGCGAAACTGAGGATGGATATTTACAGTCTTTTCAGTATACACAACAGCAGATGCAGTATTTTAAAGAAAGCTCTGAATTCTGGTATGACAGGTGTAATGCTTCCAACGCAAAGACACTTGAGTTTAATACAAGTGCAACTCAATTCTCCTTGGAGTACAAACTCATATGGGTGGGTTCAGAGGACTCCATTGAGCTTGCTGTTGATGGATTGATAACAAAAATATATTACGTAAAAGATTTGCAGAAAGAGGGAAAAATAAACTTTGAAATGCCCGCTGGGGAAAAGAAAGTCATTGTTTATTTGCCTGCAGATGCGACCATTTTGATACGTAATTTTGAGATCAATGCAGACGTGTTTCCTGTGGAAAAGAAGGAGAAGGTTCTGTGGATGGGAGATTCCATAACGCAGGGGTATGGTCCGTTGCGTTCCGCACATACCTATGTTAGTGTGGCAAATCGCCTACTTAACTACGATATAATCAATCAGGGAATTGGCGGATACATATATGATAAAAATGTACTTGTTAATATGGAGGGTTATTCTCCTAATAAAATTATTATCTCTATGGGAACCAATCAATATGGAACAGAAAGTATGAAGGATATTGAAGAATATTACGAAAGATTATCAGAAGTTTATGGTGATAGACCGGTACTCTGTATCACCCCAATCTGGAGGGGGGATTCACCGGATGGATTTGAGGTCCTTGCGTCGTTCTGCCGAAAGACGAAGGAAATTTGTACAAAGTATTCTTATATTACTGTAGTGGAAGGCTTTAAGCTTGTCCCTCATTTGTCAGAATATTTTATTGACGATCTTCATCCCAATGCCCTTGGCTCAGAAGTCTATGGAAGAAACCTAGTGTTAGCAATACAGGAAGCTGGATTTTAAGATTGCTCAATTTACCTAAAGATTGAATGTCATATGGGTACACGAATAGGAGGAATATAATGAAGTTTATTTCATGGAATATTGATTCATTAAATGCAGCATTAATAGGAGATTCGGACCGTGCTTTATTATCTCATAAAGTTTTAAATACGATTATTGAATATAATCCGGAAATTATTGCGATACAGGAGACAAAGTTATCAAGTAACGGTCCTACTAAAAAGCATTTAGAAATTTTGGGAGATCAGTTACCGGATTATGATATTGTTTGGAATAGTTCAGTAGAACCGGCACGCAAGGGTTATGCAGGAACCATGTTTTTATATAAGAAAGATCTATCACTATCCGTAACGTTTCCGGTAATCGGAGCACCAGGCACTATGGATTCTGAAGGTCGTATCATTACATTGGAATTTGATCATTTCTATTTAACACAAGTTTATACACCAAATGCAGGGGACGGTTTGAATCGTTTAGAAGATCGTCAAGTTTGGGATATGAAATATGCTGATTATCTAAAAGGTCTGGATAAAGAAAAGCCGGTTATTGCAGCAGGGGACTTTAACGTAGCACATAAAGAAATAGATTTGGCCCATCCGAATAGTAACCGTCGTTCTCCGGGTTTTACTGATGAAGAAAGGCAAGGCTTTACGAATCTATTAGCAAATGGCTTTACAGATACCTTTCGTTCAATTCACGGTGATGTGACAGGTATTTATTCTTGGTGGGCTCAGCGTGCTATAACAAGTAAAGTTAATAATTCCGGGTGGAGAATTGATTACTGGATAGTAAGTGATCGCATTGCGGATAAAGTAATTAAATCTGAAATGATTGATTCAGGTCCAAGACAAGATCACACCCCAATATTACTCGAGATTGATTTGTAGTTTCTCCTTCTGCACTGCTAAAAAAATATAGATAGCATCATTTAGTTTAGTAATTTTTTCTGACATTGTGAAAAAACACGAACCGTTGAGGAGGTCATCTGATGAAGGATCAAACTATATTGCAGGAAGCATTTAAACGAGCGAAATATCAGGTGGTAGGTCATGGTAAAAGGAAGCTTCAGGTATTAATTGATGTCCTGGAGGATATGGATGGTAATATTGAAAGTGATGTATATGGAAAAGGTCAAGTTATAGAAGAATTCCAAGAAAAGATAGCTGATTACCTAGGTAAAGAAACAGCAGTATTTTTCCCAAGTGGTACGATGGCACAACAAATTGCACTACGTATATGGTGTGATGAGAAGGGAACGAACAAGGTGGCCTATCATCCTTTATGCCATTTAGAAATTCATGAAAAAGATGGATTGAAAGAATTACATAAGATTGAAACACTGTTGTTAGCAGATGAAAATCGCGTCATCGGGTTAGAAGATGTTATGGGACTTAAGGAGGAGGTTGCATGTCTACTACTTGAATTACCTCAGAGAGAAATAGGGGGTCAGTTGCCTGAATTTGATACTCTAGAAGTCATTTCTAAATATTGTAGAGAGAAGGGAATCAAATTGCATCTGGACGGAGCTAGATTGTTTGAGGTTCTGCCCTATTATCAAAAATCTGCAGCTGATATCTGTGCCCTATTTGATAGCGTATATGTTTCTTTTTATAAGGGAATCGGTGGCATAGCAGGAGCCATTCTGGCAGGGAGTAGTTCATTTGCAGAACAAGCAAAAATATGGAAAATAAGGCACGGAGGAAACTTGATCAGCCTGTATCCCTATATCGTGAGCGCAAATTACTATTTCGATCAACGTATCAATAAAATGGCAATCTATTATGAGGGTGCAAAGGAATTAGCAGCGCGATTTAATCATTGTCCATTGGTTAAAACAGAACCAGTACTACCTGTCTCGAATATGTTCCACCTATATTTTGACAGATCAAAAGAGGAAACAGAGAAAGTTTTAGTCGAAGTCTACGAAGCCACCGGAGTAGGAATAACCGGGAACTTGATCGATAAGGATGGAATGTGTTGTTGCGAAATCTGGATTGGGGATCAGTATACAACGATCCCTAAAGATACGCTTGATATCGCATTTCAAATTCTTGAGAAAAAATTACTTGGGCTCACTCTATATTGAACGATACAAGCTCCATTTTACAGAGTTCTCTTCAAATAAATCATATCCACTAACTGCTGCCCGTTTTCATACATGGGGTGGTCGTAGTTGTCAACAAAAAAGTTTTTTACGATATGTGATCTTACAAACCCGCATTTCTCATAAAAATTAAGTGTCATAGGGCTATCACCTGTTCCAACATATAACTCACTTCCGGAATTTTTATAATAATCTACGAGGTAGGAGATGAGGTGTTGTCCATATCCTTTCCGTTGATATTTCGGAACGGTTACAATATTCTTAAGTTCATAAGTGCCGGGTTGCTCCTGTGTCACAACGCAAATCGCTAACACCTCATCATCACATAGGGCGAACATTTCACCACGGTACAGATATTTTTCAATCATATCTACCTGTTCATCTGCTATAAGTAACAAATCCATATATTTTGTTTTATCGCTATCCATAATTTTTACAATTTTCATCTTATAAATCCCCTTTCTTCGATATCTATAAAACGATTATATCATTTTTAATGTAAAATAGGGAACATACATCGTTATAAAAAAAGGATGTGCCACCATATAAAGTGGCACATCTACTCATAAAATCTTTATACTTCTTATAATTCGTTGAATACTCTTTGGGGTTAAAAAATACTTCTCGGACAGTTCCAAAACCGTTGTTCCGTTTTTATAGCGATTATATATTTCAGTATTTCTTTTTTTGAAATATGCTTTCGTATCTGTCTTCTCTCCCCATTTACATCTTTTTATTTTTATTTTTGGAATGTATATCACTTGCCCGTCAACATATTCCTGGATTTCTTCAATCAGTCTTTCCGGCAGGATTTCCAAAGCGTGAATATAGCCCATTGTGCCCTCCTAAATATAATTCTTTAGGATAGCAAAGGCTATTGATATTCTAATTGAGTGATATGCAATAGCCTCTGCTATGCACAATGTTTCCTGCTTTTCCTTATGGATCATCCCCCCTAATCTGCTCAATCATCTTTTATTATAGCTTAAGTAAATTATTTTATCAAGAATGGTTCCGAGATTGGTTGCGGTCGATTTCTTTATGCCTCAAGAAAACAGCAGATATAATGATTTATTACACCAATTATACATATATACAGATGTCGCTAGGAGGAATGCACCTGGTGACTTTTTCTTACGAGTACATTTATTTATTGATTTGTTATTGACATTATCATTAACATATGATAAAAGTAACATATGTTAATGATAAAATAATTACCACACATATTTAGATGAGTAATTAATCAAACAAAAGAAATGGGAGGAAAATTCGATGAAAAGCATGAATGCTTATAAAACGCAGAGAGGGAAAGAAGAATTATTTAAATATTATGATATGCTTCTGGAGAGCCTTACGATACCGTATGAGAGAATCAATATACCAACACGCCATGGTAACACCTTTGGATTGGTTGCAGGAGACATTTCTGCTCCACCAATGGTGTTATTGCATGGGAGTAGTATGAATTCCTGTATGTGGATTAATGATATTAAGATATATAGTAAAAGCTACAGGGTTTATGCACTTGATATTCCGGGAGAGGCTGGGAAAAGCGATGAAAGGCAGCTTCCCTTTACCACCTCAGATTTGGATGACTGGCTTTATGATGTTTTCGACGTTTTGTCCATTGATAAGGCTGTAATGATAGGAGCATCATTAGGAGCTTGGTTATCTACAAAGTTTGCTATAAAGTATCCGGAGAAAATCGATCAATTGGTTTTGTTATGTCCTGCTGGAATTGGTACACAAAATAAGAAGTTCATTTTTACAGCGTTATTTTATATGTTCCTTGGAGAAAAGGGGATTAGAAAGTTATTCAAAATTATTAATGGGAATGTTGAAATGCCCGAAATAATTCTAAAATTCCAGATATTAATAGGGAAGTGCTTCAATACTAGGAAGGAACCAATTCCTATTTTTAAAGATGATGAGATACGACACCTGACGATGCCGGTGTTCTTATTTGTAGGAGCAAAAGATATCATGCTACATTCCCTTGAGACCGCTGATCGAATGAAAAAGCTTGTACCGAGCACAAAAGTCAATATTTTACCGGAAGGCGGCCATAGTTTAATTAATCTTACCGATACAATTCTGGAGCAAATAAGTTAAGAAGGAGTAATGAGAATTATGAAATACACTATGTTAGGAAAAGATGATTCTATTGTATATATTGAGAATGAGGAGGATTTAATAACTGATATCCAATCTTCTCTTGATCTTATTATGACAATTAATTATGAAACAGGTTGCAGCAGGATCATTCTAGATAAAAAAAATATCTGCCAAGAGTTCTTTCGGCTTAGCAGTGGGATAGCCGGTGAAATACTACAAAAATTTATAAATTACCATACGAAGCTGGCCATTGTCGGAGATTTTTCTCAGTATACAAGCAAGCCCTTGCATGATTTTATTTATGAATGTAACAATGGGAATGATATCTATTTCGTTAATAATCTGGAGCAAGCAATTGAAAAGCTAAGTACAGCTCGTTGAGATATAACTTGACAGGACATAGGGGTTGCTGATTAAAGCAATCCTTATTTTATAATTGATCGTAAAATACCTGCGTACTGATATTTGTGAAAAAAATCGAATCATTATAGTTCATATATGTAGATAAATGGATAAATACTTTGATACTTCGAGGTTGTTGGTATATAATGGATATTATTAAGAATTGGCGGAAAGCCCGGTAAAAGATATAAATTTCGAAATCATAGTA
Organism: Bacillota bacterium; assembly: GCA_023421075.1. GTDB lineage: Bacteria > Bacillota > Clostridia > Lachnospirales > Lachnospiraceae > Mobilitalea. The sequence continues at coordinate 127,932 of JAEZUM010000060.1, read as the reverse complement.
TTAAGAGGAGGAAATAAAATGAGCAGGTATGAAGAAGGATTAAGAATAATCGAGGAGAGATGTGGCAACGGAAAGGATAATATTATCTCTCTCGCGACGATCGCTATGGAACCAAATGCGGATGGTAACCCTCGTCCTTATATCCGTGACGTGGATGCTTTTTATGAAGATGGGGTGTTTTATACGACAACTTGGTCAAAATCAACGAAAATGCAGCAGATTGCGAAAAACAATGAGGTTGCATTTGCGGTTAACACCGAGTGGTTTTCCGGGAATGGTATCGGTGAAAATCTTGGATGGGTTTTAGATCCGAAAAATGCCGCAATAAGGTTAAAGCTTCGGGAAGCCTTTGCCAATTGGTATGACTTTGCAAACAACGAACAGGATGAAAGCTGCATTATTTTGGCAATCCGCATCACAAGAGCCACGGTAATAAAAGACCACGGTGCTGTTCGTTACAATATGGACTTTGTGAACAACGTAGAAACTGAAGAAGGTATCATCAAATAATAATGCATCAGGCACATAACAATAAGGTGGTCATGCAATGGCCTTGTGGAAATACTTTATAGACTAAAATTGGATTATTGCAAATAACACATAAAATAATAAATTGCAGCGATAACATTATGACCAGAGGAGAAACATATCATGTCAAAACTTATTAGGTTTGAGGTAAAGAGATTTCCTGCCGTACGTTTAATCGGAAAGTCGGTCCGAATGAGTTTGAACCCAGAGAGAGATAATGAGGCTGTGAAGCTATGGAGCAGAATGTGGCAGGATGGCAGCATGGATTATTTGGGCAATATTCCGGAGCGTATCACCGAAGAGAAAGATACCATTGGGTGGATTGGAGATTTTGACGATCAGAGTAGTACCTGTGAATATATTGCTGGAGTACTAACCAAAACGGATACTCCTGTTCCGACCGGATACGTCAGCAGAGACTTACCGGAATGTCTGATGGGGGTAGGGTGGATACAAGGACGTGAAGACGATGGTGATTTGTATATCGGTGCACATGAACATATGCTTCAGGCAATGACAGAAAACGGATATGAACATGATGACACGGCAGGTGGTTATGAGATGCAATATTACTCATTTCGCAGATTTGGTGTTCCGCGCTATATAGGAGAGAAAATTCTTATTATGGATTACTATTGTCCATGTAAGAAACTTCTGACAGAGAATAGTAAAACAGAAAATGATGCGCTAGAGCATAAGCTGGTTCAAGATATAGGTAAGGTTGTGAAGAGCTTTGACAGCCTTGCACTCCGTTGCATCTATGCCTACAAGAGTACCTATCCAGATTGTATTCCCATAGAAGATCCCAGAGCTAGTGAGACATCCCAAAGGCAAATGCATGGATTTTTAGATGAGGTAATTAATATTATTTACGACAATCCTTCTATATTGAATTTTCAGGAAGAGAAAGATGATTTTTATGAGGATTGGATGTTAAACATAAGTAAACCGGAATTAGATGATAAGATGAGAAAAACTGAGAAGACCTTGTTCGATTTTTATGCTTATCTATCTAAGCTTGGTGAGTGTGGCGAAGTAATCGATAATAGACTTTATGTTAGTAAGAATGATATGAGGTTTGTTAAGAAAAGATTGCAGCAGCTGGAACAATTCGGTTTGATCTCAGAAAGCAAAGAAGCATCAACGGTTTTTTATCATGAAAAGTACCCGCAGCTATTTCCTGCTTGGAAGCTTCTAAGCGATAAGAAGCCAAACTCGGCAAAGGGAGAGATTGTTAGGTTTCTATATTGTATGTATGACACAATGTGTTATAAAGCCGAGCATTTATATAGAAATATTGTTGACGATAGTACACTGATAAAGGAACTAGAGCAATTTTTTGAGGAATTAGGTTATCGAAGGTGTTTTAATGAATTTGGTGTCCATTGGGAGAAGGAGTATAAAAATAAGCAGAAGGGAATTGCAGATTTTTCTGTTAACTGGAAAAAACGAAATCAAATGACTTTTTCCTTCCGTGTACCAAGCTTTCGTTTTGTACTTGGCCACTTTGATGAAATGAATCAGGAGCTGAAAGAGCTTGCCTTTTCAAGAACCAAGAATTGTGACAGCTGCGGATATTGTACTCAGATGGACAAAACAGGCATGAGGAAGCCCCTTACTTTAGTAATAGAGTATAATGGTAATAAGTGTGGGAAATGTCCTCTGTTCCCCAACCTGACCTGGAGATATCTTGATAAGAAGGAAACCGAAAAGATTAAAGAGCTTTTTGAGTTTTCAGAAACGATAAATAAATAATTGCTTACATTATCCATGGAACAAAAGAAAAGCATTTGTCGTCTAATAGTCAGATAAGGAAGGAGGAGATTATATGGAAATAAGTTTTATAATCATCGTAACGATTTCAATTTTAGTAACATTCCTATTAGATCTTTTATTTAAGAATAAGAGGTATGTTAAATATATTCCTACGATGATAATGCTTCCTTTTATGATTTATTATTTTGTCACCATGCGTAGTGCTTCAAATGAAAGCTTTGAATCCTTGGGTAAATTTGTAATGGCGTTATTTTTCTTAATTGCCATCCTGAGTTCTTTTGGGTATTCTATTATTGCTGATATTATATATAAAAAAAGAAAGCGTAGTAAATAATACGGTTAAGTGAAAGAATAAACAGAATGTTATTGTTATGATTCTATGTGAGCACGTTTTACAAGAAGACTCTCAAAGTCATAATAAAGGGTTTCCAAGTGATCATAGATTACTACACCAGGAAATAGGTGCAAAATATCTTGAACTTGGAACCCCTTTTTTTGATCTTATTTGCGCGTAAGCAAAGTGAGCATTTATAAGCATGCTTATTAAAATGCGAACGCGCACGCGAATCGAAGAAACTCGCGTAGCGTGTTTCCTATGGTTTATCAACTATCTTCACGACAAGCTTCGCTAATACTTTTCTGTCGGTTTCATCTGCAGCATCCCACATTTCTTTTAAAAGTCTTTCCTCTTCATTATGAGGAGGAACATGATCTGAAAGGTACGTCCCTACTTTTTCAGAAAGATTCGTTATTGTCGTATCAGACAGGCCAACACTTTCTCCAAGATCAACTGCTTTTCCCAGAGTCTTCTTCCAATCATGCCAGTTATCCATTCGTTCCATATATTTGCCTCCTTATCATACTATTAATATTATTTTGAGATTGAACAATTCTATGTAAGGCTTTAGGCTTTATTTTAGTTTGACATCATAAAGAGACAAATATATATTCTTTCATAGTTATAAAATTTTTAAATATCCAGATACTATGTGAAGATACTATTAAGAATAAAGGAGATGCTATTATGAAAAAGTTACTATACATTACCGTTAATTCAAAACCGGAGCATATGTCTGCAAGTAAAACGGTAGGTAGAGACTTCGTGAATCGATTTATGGAAAAGTATCATGATTTCCAAATAGAGGAGCTGGACTTATATAAAGAACATATACCAAGACTGGAATATGAGTATTTTGAAAGCAGGAATTGTATTATAAGTGAAGAAGCAACAAGTAAGCTACCGGAAAAAGAGCAAAAGGAAGTTCAAAAAATAGTAGAGTTGTGTAATCAATTTATAGCGGCAGATGTTTATGTCATCGCTGCGCCGATGTGGAGCTTATCATTTCCTGCACCTTTAAAGGAATATATCGATTGTATCGTACAGACCCATAGGACTATAACATTTCCGGAGGAAGGAGAAAAACCGAAGGGTTTGCTAAATGATAAATCAAGGACAGTGGTTTATATTCAATCCTCCGGTGGAAATATACCCTGGATCACGAGACCGATCCTCAATAAGGGATTGGATTATATTGAAGATATTATGAAGTTTATCGGTATTAATAAGTTTGAGAGACTCTTAGTAGATGGAACAGGTACCACAGAGGTGGATAAACAGACTGCGATTGAGAATGCAAAGAGTAAAATTGATGAGATCATCGAAAAGATCGATGTGAAGGAAATGATGCTAGTATAAGGAAATATTATATCTGGTTATAGGTTGGGAAATGGCGATGTAATTAACATCGATTGATGCACTTATTATAAGAGTGAGACCTGAGGTTAGACAATACTAATCCAAAGGTCCACAATTGTAATAAGTGCGTTTTTTATTCTGTATAAGATAGGGAAATTTTTATCTCAGTTTATGTTTTTCACATAAGCTAAATAAAGCAAAATAATGCAAAATAATGAAACAATAAAGTAGAATATTGTAGAAATATGCAGAATAAATTGGTATAATAAGGATGCTGATGAACTTAGATATAATGGTTGTCTGGATACTCGGTGCGAAACAGCAAGAAGGAAAGCACCGGCTCCAAATTATAATGAATTAAAGGAGGACTACTATGAGTATGTTTTGTTATCAATGTCAGGAAACTGCCAAAAACACCGGATGTACGATTAAGGGTGTATGCGGCAAAAATGAAGAAGTTGCAAAATTACAGGATCTTTTAATTTATGTCTGCAAAGGTGTTTCAGAGATTGTGGTGAAAGGTAAGTTTAAACCAGCCGCTATTAGTGAGGTAAATCATCAGGTTTTAAAGAGTTTATTTATTACTATCACGAATGCAAATTTTGATGACGGCGCCATCGAGAACCAGATCCTCAAAATGATCGAATTAAGGGACATGCTGAGGGGTAAGACCTCCGGACTTGCGTTAAAGGATGCTGCGACCTTCGTGGTATCGGACAGAGAGACGATGATTGAGAAGGCGTCAGATATTGGTGTATTGGCAACTGAAAATGAAGATATTCGTTCGCTTCGAGAATTGATCATTTATGGTCTGAAAGGAATGGCAGCATATACTCACCATGCACTCAATATCGGTAATGAGAACATGGAACTCTATGGATTTTTCTATGAAGCTCTTGATGCTACATTAAATGATTCCCTATCCTTAGAGGAATTGATTACATTAACCCTTAAGACGGGTCAATACGGCGTTGCAGCTATGTCACTGCTGGATGAAGCAAATACTTCCAGATATGGAAATCCTGAGATAACCAGTGTAAATATAGGTGTTAGAAAGAACCCGGCTATTTTGATCTCGGGACATGACCTTACGGATCTGGAGCAATTGCTTGATCAGACGAAGGGAACCGGAGTTGATGTTTATACCCATAGTGAGATGCTTCCGGCACATTATTATCCATTTTTCAAGAGGTATGATAATTTTGCAGGTAATTATGGTGGTTCCTGGTGGCGTCAAGTAGATGAGTTTGGACCATTTAACGGACCAATACTTTTCACTACAAATTGTATCGTTCCTCCTAAATCGGATGAATTAAGAAATCGTATATTTACAACCGGAGCAGCAGGCTTCCCCGGATGTACACATATTGATTCAGACAATAATGGTAAAAAGGACTTTTCTGCTATTATTGAAATGGCAAAGAAGCTTCCAGCTCCGTCTGAGATAGAAAGTGGAATGATCGTTGGAGGTTTTGCACATGAGCAGGTATTTGCTCTCGCGGATAAGGTAGTTGAAGCAGTAAAATCAGGAGCAATTAAGAGATTTTTCGTTATGGCGGGTTGTGACGGAAGAATGAAATCAAGAGAATATTATACAGAGTTTGCAGAAAAACTGCCCAAGGATACTGTGATTTTAACAGCAGGATGCGCAAAATATCGATATAATAAGCTTCCTCTTGGTGATATTGGAGGAATACCACGTGTTTTGGATGCAGGTCAGTGTAATGATTCTTATTCTTTGGCTGTGATCGCTCTAAAACTGAAAGAGGTTTTCGGAGTTGATGATGTTAATCAGTTGCCGATTACATATAACATAGCATGGTATGAGCAAAAAGCCGTGATTGTTCTGCTTGCACTTCTATATCTTGGGGTGAAGAATATACATCTCGGACCAACACTGCCAGGATTTTTATCACCCAATGTAGCAAAAGTCTTAGTGGAGAACTTTGGTATAGCCGGTATTGGTTCTGTGGAAGAGGATATTACGTTATTTATGTCATAATCCTTATATAAAATATATAGTAAAACATAAAATACCTCTTGATATGCTTGGATTGAACATATCAGGGGGTATTTTACTGTATACGAATTGCTGGGATACCGGTAGCCGGGCACGTTTCATAGAGCGTTACCAGCATAAGTGGAAGACGGACACCTAAAACGGAAAAGAGATAGTTGTAGTTATCCTTCCGGGAATATATAATAGAAGATGACGAAGCAGAAATTGATTGATATTGTGATAATGAAAGGTATATAGTATGCAGACGATTATTCAAATTACCGACCTTCACATAGATAATAATGACCCGGAATTAGCATTACTAAGTCCGGAAGATAATTTCAGTAAGTTTCTACTATACGCGCGTAATATTCCATTTGACAAGCTCGTTGTCACCGGTGATGTTGCTGATGCAAACGAATCTTTCGAAATAGTAATGAATAAGCTGCAGGAGCTATGTGGTACGATAAGGTTTGTTAGTGGTAATCATGATCCCAAGGAAGCATTTCACCTATCGGGCCTTAAGAAACCATATTTTGTGGAACACTTGGAAGAGTTTCTTGTTCTTTATTTGGATTCTGGCATGGGGAAGATAGATAATGAGCAATTGCTATGGATGGAAGAGCAGCTACTTCATAATGAAAAGGATATCCTGATATTCTTACATCATCCTATTATAGATTGCGGCAATACGGTTATGGATCGAATGTTTCCGTTATTAAACAGAGATGAGGTCTGCCGCATACTAGATAAAACAAAGAATAAAATATCAATTTTTAGCGGTCACTATCATTGGGAGCAAGAAATTCATGCCGGTAATCGGAAACAGTATGTTACGCCCTCCTTATTATATCAACTTGATCAAAATTCGGATTCCTTAAAAATTGGTTCAACGAATTTTGGTTTTCGCGTGATTAATATTACAAAGGATTGTATTGAAACATATGTTGAATATATATAACAGGGTTGTTATTGCATCTCATAATCTGTGGATAGATTCATTTGGATGAATTTATCTACAGAATTTTTTTCGAAATAACACAAGAATAAGACTTACAGAGTGCTTGCAGGAAGGAACGGGAGATAAGAGGAAATGAAGAGGACATTAAACCTAACAGAGGGAAGTATAGCCAAAACATTGTTTAAACTGGCGCTTCCGATTATGGGAACTAGCTTTGTGCAAATGGCATATAACCTGATCGATATGCTTTGGGTCGGCAGGATAGGTACCGGAGCAGTCGCAGCAGTCGGTACAGCCGGGTTTTTCACTTGGCTTGCACATGCATTTATATTGATACCAAAAATCGGAGCAGAGGTAGGGGTAGCACAGTCCACAGGACAGAGGGACATGAAGGAAGTAAAGAAGTATATTAAGCACAGTATCCAGATGGGGATATGCCTTGCTCTCATATACGGAGTTATTATGATCGTTTTTCGTAAAGGATTAGTCGACTTTTTCAATCTCGGTGAGGAAGGAATTATAGAAGCCACGATAAATTATCTGGTTATTGTTTCCTGTGGCTTTGTATTCTTTTTCATAAATCCTATATTTACTGCTATCTTTAATGGATATGGAGATAGTAAAACTCCGTTTATTATTAACTCCATTGGACTCATCACCAATTTGATTCTGGATCCACTGTTGATCATGGGAATTGGTCCGTTTCCCAGGCTGGAAGTGGTCGGTGCAGCGATTGCTACTGTTATTTCTCAAGTAGTGGCAACCCTTCTCTTCGCAATAATTGCAAGAAAGACCACTGCTATTTTTTCGGATATTCATTTATTACATAAACCGGACCTGTTCCACATCCAAAGGATTGTTAAACTTGGATTACCTGCCGCCTTTCAGAGCGGATTCTTTTCTATTATTGCAATGGTGTTGGCAAGAATTATTGCGGGATGGGGGCCTACCCCAATCGCAGTACAAAAAGTGGGATCGCAGATTGAAGCAATCTCGTGGATGACCGCCGGAGGGTTCCAGACTGCAATGAGTGCTTTTGTTGGTCAGAATTACGGGGCGCAGAAATGGGAGAGGGTAAGAAGAGGATATAGGATCGGGATGGTTATTGTCTCCATCCTCGGAATCTTTGCAACTGCGTTATTATTCTTTGGTTCAAGAACCTTATTTTCCTTCTTCCTACAGGACGAAGAGGCGATACTTTACGGAATTCAATATCTTAAGATATTGGGACTGTCACAGCTGTTTATGTGTATTGAGATAACAACCGCGGGTGCATTCAACGGTCTAGGAAGGACAATGCCACCCTCCATCGTAGGTATTTTATTCAATGCGCTCCGTATACCAAGTGCGATTATTCTATCTTCCACAAGCCTTGGACTTGACGGAATATGGTGGGCAATCAGTATATCCAGTATCTTTAAGGGGTTGGTATTAACTGCCTGGTATATCCTCTTGACTAGAAAGCAGACAAAAAATGAAGCAACATGTTGAAGCAGACATGGATTTGTTTTGAAGGACACCTAAAATTATTAGTAAAGTATATGTTGAAATAATTTCTTGTTTAGTTGTTTGCTTTTGATATAATATAAATTATTATATACCTATTAAAGTTGCACGGCGCATAATGGAGCAAAACATTCTATTATACTTAGGAGGAAGTTCTATGGAAGATTTGGGAGAATTATTTGGATTTCTAATCATTGTATTCTATGTTCTTGCAGCACTTAATTTTTGCTTTAAATTTTTGAATCGGAATTATCGGAATACACTAAAAAAGAATGAAGGATTTTACAAGATTTTTATGAAAATACTAAAATTCTTTGTAAAGAATCATAAGTATTTTGGTGGTGCTACGATATTATTGATTTTAGTTCATTTCTATTTGCAGTTTAGTCGATTTGGTATCAGTGTAACTGGGTGTATTGCTGCAGGAGTTATGCTATTACAAGTTGGATTGGGTGTATACGGACAGTTACAAAAAACAAGGAGTAAAGCATGGTTAATGCTTCATCGAGGAATTGCGGTAGTACTTCTTGTTGCGATACTAATTCATATTGTATAATACGATCGAATGAAGTATCAAATATCAGAAAATTACGGCTGGAGGTAGTCATTGTTGCAAATATATCGGAAGAACATCTTCTGCATCAGAGGAAATATTGGCATCAATAACTTTCATTCGTTAGCAAGCCATAACTCATAAAAACAGGCCCATTGAAATTATTAACTGTATCACGAACAGTAAAATTTCAATGAGCCGGTTCTCTTTAACAAGATTATTCAAGTTTTCCTACTACGGGTAAATCTTTTAATACCTTAGCTCCATGTGGCGAGTCGCCTAATTGATCTGTTAAGTCAGCACCTGCAGTAAGGCCGTTTTTATGCTTGCCATTTTTCCATGCTTCCACATCTGATACATCATATACGATACCATCTATTGCTACATATGCAGGATTGCCATTTTGACCATCATATGTTTTTAAGTCCTCAAGAGTAAAGGTTTGAGTATCGGGGCTATTTGTGACATTTTCGGATACAACATCTGAACTATCATTTTCCTTTTTAGAACAGCTTATTAAGAATACGGATGATAATACCATAATACATACTATAGTTAATTTTAATCGTTTCATTTGATCACTCCTTTTATATTGATGTTAATATTATACATATTAATAATATAGAAGTCAATAATGATAATCATTATTAATTTTAGATCGTCTTTCTACAAGGTTATTGAGAAAATGAGTGAATTGATAACCGATGATGATGGACTGCAGGCTGTGATAGAGAAGCTAATTCGGATCAATAAGAATATATTAACCGAGGAAAATCAGTGGGATAAACTGAGATTAAGTCAAGAAATTGTAAATGAAGCTCATAAAAATAATAAATTTGAAAAGGAATGTAAATAACAATGAACCAAGGCAGCGTTAGCACGAACAAACTAATGGAAATTATTAATGTACAAACCGAAATTGCTCAGTTAGGAATGGATTTAAGCAGCATTATGAATTTAGTGACTCAGAGGAGCCAGATCATTACGAATGCAGATGGGGCTTCTATCGAATTAATCGAGCAAAAGGAACTAGTGTATAGTGCTGTTTCCGGAATTGCTGACAAATTTCTTGGTTTACGATTAAATATTGAAAACAGTCTCTCGGGAGAATGTATTAAAAAAAGGGTGCCCTTAATCAGTAATGATACGGAAAATGATGACCGTGTGAACAAAGCTGCTTGCAGAAAAATTGGTCTCAACTCAATGATAGTAGTGCCGCTCATCTACAAGGATGATGTTGTTGGGATTATGAAGGTGCTTTCAAAAAATGTCGGTCATTTCCAAGAGGAGGACATCACTACGTTGGAGCTGATGTCAGGTCTCATAGCTGCCTCTATGTTTAATGCTATGAAGAATGAGGAAAGTGAGTTGTTTCATAAAGCAACGCATGACAGCCTGACCGGAATCTCAAACCGATCCTTGTTCTATGACCGTCTCCGTCAAAAGCTATCAAAGGCTGCAAATGATAAGAATAATTTCGGAATTATTTCAATTGACATGGATGGATTAAAGGGTATCAACGATAATTACGGACATCGTGCAGGCGATGCTGCAATCAAAGAACTTGCTTTGCGTATTAGTAGCAAACTGAGTGAAAAAGATACTGTCTCCAGGCTTGGAGGAGATGAATTTGCAGTCATTGCTGCAAGCATATCAGACCGGAACGAGATCAGATTATTAATACAGAGCATGGATAGGGAAATTACAAAGCCTTTCGAATTTGAAGGAAATGAGATTAATCTCAGAGCAAGCATCGGATATGCTTTATTCAGTGAAGATGGAATTGAACTGGAGGTTTTGATTGAAAAGGCAGATCAATCAATGTATGAGGTGAAAAGAGAGCGGAAGGGAGCGGAAAATGTACGCTAGCTTCTCGTTATAGTAAATAAACCAAATATCTGATATACATTCTATTGGTAGCAAATAAAATAAGGAAGGATACGCCATGGGACATATTACGAGCAAAGATGCCTATAAGAATCTGGAAGAGAGAATCAATTGGTTTACACAAGGAGCCCCGCCAACGGAAAATTTATATAAGATCCTGCAGGTTCTTTATACAGAAAAGGAGGCAAAATGGGTAGCCCGGTTGCCGATCCGTCCTTTTACCGCTAAAAAGGCTGCAAAGATCTGGAATACCAGTGAAGGGAAGGCGGAAGCCTTTTTAGAGCATCTTTGCGAGAAGGCTTTACTTGTCGATTCGTATTATAAGGGTACGCGACAATTTGTAATGCCGCCGCCGATGGCCGGGTTTATTGAATTTGCATTGATGCGTACGAGAGGTGATCTTGATCAGAAGTACTTGAGTGAGTTGTATTATCAATATATGAATGTGGAAGAGGATTTTGTTAAGGATTTGTTCTTTGCAACAGAGACTTATCTTGGACGAGTCTATGTCCAGGAACCGGTATTGACTTCGGAAAACACAATTCATATTCTGGATTACGAAAGAGCCAGTCATATTATTGAGGAGGCAACTCATATCGGCCTTGGAACCTGCTATTGCAGGCATAAGATGCTGCACGCAGGTCATCCCTGTGAGATTGATGCTCCACTGGATGTTTGTCTTACCTTCGGAAATGTCGCGCGCTCTCTTGCGGAGCATGGTCATCATGCCAGGCTGATTGACAAGAAAGAAGCTATGGATGTTTTAGAACGCTCCTATTCATCGAATCTGGTACAAATCGGTGAAAATGTACGGGAAGCTCCTGCCTTTATCTGTAATTGTTGCGGTTGTTGCTGTGAAGCCTTGCAGGCTGCCAGAAAATTCAGTCCGATGCAACCGGTAGCTACTACAAATTATATTCCGAAGATTTCGAACGATTGTGTAGGATGTGGTAAATGTGAAAAGGTATGTCCGGTATTGGCAATTACCATGACCGACTTGAATAATGGTAAGAGGGTAGCTGCGGTTGATCATGAGATCTGTCTTGGCTGTGGTGTATGTGTGCGAAGCTGTCACAAGAATGCGATTGAATTGGTTCGAAGAGAGGTTCAGGTCATTACGCCTGTGAATAGCACCCATCGATTTGTATTGCAGGCAATCGAGAAAGGAACTCTACAAAATCTCGTTTTTGATAACCAGGCTTTTGCCAATCATCGTGCCATGGCAGCAGTGTTCGGAGTGATTCTGAAGCTGCCACCGGTAAAACAGATCATGGCAAGCAAACAGTTCAAATCAATTTATCTGGATAAAATTTTATCGAAAGCAAAGAATCAGTAAGCAAAATATGAATAATAAACGAGAACAGATACCTTGTAATTATACAGGGAAGTCTGTTCTTTTTTACGCTGCGCCCAGCATGCGCACAATCTTTATGGAAGACTATAATCCGATGAAATTATTTTATATAACCTATTGACAACAATACTACTACGTGTTACTATATAGCAGTAGTAAGTAATACAGAATATCAGTAATACAACATAGTAGAGAGGTGATTTAATTGGAAAACATCACGGAAATGTTAAAGGGTGTACTGGAGGGCTGTGTTCTTGAAATCATTAGTCATGAAGAAATCTACGGTTACGAGATTACAAAAAGGTTGAATGCCCTTGGATTTTCGGACGTAGTCGATGGAACGGTATATACCATCTTAGTGCGGCTTGAAAAGAATAAACTAGTGGACATCGAAAAGAAACCATCCGACATGGGGCCGCCGCGAAAGTTTTTCTCGCTGAATGACGCAGGACGAGAGGAATTAAGAAGGTTCTGGGACAGATGGGAATTTGTATCATCAAAAATAAATGAGTTAAAGGAGAGAAAACTATGAATTTTTGGGAGAAGGTCACAGGAAGTGACATGACAAAGGAGTATAAATCATTTGAAGCACGAGCCAAAAAGCTGCCGGCCGAATATCAGGCGGCATGGGACAAAATCAAGGAGAATATTTGGCCTCATTCTGATTTTACCGGTCGCAATTTAATGCCGATTCTTGACGGCGTACTTGGCCTGCTGGAAGAAACAGCTGCAGACGGACAGAGTATTCAGGAGGTTTTGGGTTATGATATTAAGGGCTTTTGCATGGCCTTGGTCGGTGAAGAAGGAGCGAAATCTTATCAGGATAAGTGGCGTGAGCAGCTCAATCATAATGTAGCTAAAAAATTAGGTAAATAGGAGGAAAAACAATATGAGTATACAGGATATCATCGAAGGTAAGAAGGAATGGAGAGCACATATGGCACGAGTGAAGGCGCTCCCTGCGGAATATCAGATCGTATATAAAGAGATTCAAAAATATCTCTTTAAGGTTGGGCCGGTTGAGTTAACAGAGGGCACCGGATTACTCACGGGCATCGTCGATCTCTTTACAGAGGGTGCGGCTATGGGGAAAGGGGTACTCGATGTGACTGGGAATGATGTAGCAGCATTCTGTGACGAGCTTATTAAAGATTCAAAAACCTATGCACAACTGTATCAAGAATCGGTTAGCCAAGAGGTGAATAATGCGATGAAAAAGGTGACAAATAAAATAAAGTAATGCTGTGGTTCCATCACGAATAATCAAGGGGAAAGGGGTGGTTGAGAGTGTGTAATGACGAGTGGATCTTATGCCCGGTCTGCAGTAATAAGACGAGGAACAGGATCCGTGAAGATACGGTGCTTGAGAATTTTCCCTTGTATTGTCCTAAATGTAAACAGGAAACATTAATTAATGTCAAACGACGGAATATATCAGTTATCAATGAGCCAGACGCTAAGACGCAGAGCCGATAACAAGTGAGTGAAATCACTGTTGTCGGCTCTTTTTCTATGATGCTTCTAGGTCAAATTGATCTCGAGCAGCTGCTGGTATGTGTGTAGTTACAATATCGTAAAGGAGGAAAAGCAATGAAAAGAAATGTAATCCAAATTAAAGGGGTAAAGAAAGCCTTTAAAAATGTAGAAGTACTGAAAGGTGTCAATTTTGTGGTGGAGCAGGGAGGAATCTTTGCATTACTCGGCTCGAATGGAGCCGGTAAGACTACGATGATTCGAATCATGGCAACCTTACTGCAAGTCGATACCGGAAGCATCATAATCAACGGCTTTGATGTGAAAAAAAATCCAAGAGACATTCGAAATTGCATCAGTCTTACCGGTCAATTTGCTGCCATTGATGACATACTGACCGGTCGTGAGAACCTGGAAATTATAGCAAGGCTAAGACATCTGAAAAATCCAAAGCAGGTTGCAGATGAGTTGATACGTCGATTTGACATGACAGAGGCAGCGGATCGAAGAGTGGGTACCTATTCGGGAGGTATGAAAAGAAGAATTGACATCGCCATGAGTCTTGTGGGAAATCCCAAGATCATTTTCTTAGATGAACCAACCACGGGTCTCGATCCGGAAGCACGGCTAGAAGTGTGGAAGATCGTAAAAGAATTATCCGCGGTAGGAACAACTGTATTTTTGACAACGCAGTATCTAGAAGAGGCAGAACAATTAGCGGATAAAATCGCTATCTTGCATGGAGGAAAAATCATTGCGCTCGATACACTGGAGGGGTTAAAAAAACTATTTCCACCAGCAAAGGTCGAGTATGTTGAGAAGCAGCCTTCCTTAGAAGATATATTCCTAACAATCATTGGTAAAAAGGAGGATAAATAAATGGGATCTACATTGAAATATTTTTTCAACGATATGAGTGTTATGTTCGGACGTTCCATGCGTCATATTTTTAGAAGTATGGACACGATAATTACGGTTTGCATCACACCAATTGCAATGATGTTATTATTTGTTTATGTATTTGGCGGAGCCATCGAAACAGGTACAGAGAATTATGTGAATTACTTATTACCGGGTATTTTGTTAATGGCGATTGGCAGTGGGATAGCATATGTAGCTTATCGATTGTTTATGGATAAACAGCGAGGTATCTTTGAACGCTTTCATTCTATGCCGATCGCTCGTTCAACCGTATTATGGGGGCATGTACTGACCTCCTTAATATCAAATGCAATCTCGGTGGTGGTGATTATACTGGTTGCTTTATTAATGGGCTTCCGTTCTTCGGCAGGAATCTTAGAATGGTTCATTGTATTTGGAATACTTGGAATATTTACTCTTGCTTTAACCTGGATTGCTGTCATTGCGGGACTTGCTGCCAAAACACCGGATGGTGCAGGTGCATTTTCCTATCCGATCATTTTCCTACCATTTATCAGCTCGGCCTTTGTACCGACTGCCACTATGCCTTCCGCTGTGCGTGTATTTGCAGAAAATCAACCGGTAACGCCTATTGTAGAAGCAATTCGTAACTTACTTGCAAACCAACCGGTAGGAAATGATATCTGGATTGCCCTTGCCTGGTGTGTTGTAATCATCCTTGTCGCTTATTTCTTTGCAATCAGAAGCTATAAAAAAATATAACCGAAGCAGATAAAAATAATATCACAATACATCAAATAGAATCATTGGTAGAAGCACGTTCAGTAAGATTTCGATTATCATATATCATAAGGAGAGATAAAGGGATGTATTACCATTTTATCTCTCCTTATGCATCCTTAATTACAGAGTTAAGGATTGACAATTAAAAGGAAATGTGATTTCATTAATTAGAGATCTAATTAGATATCTAATCATGATGAAAGGAGAGAATATGAAGAAGCGATTTCATAAGCTGTTAATCGGAACCGGTAACGCACATTACAAAAAGTGCACCAGTAGATTTGGCGCGCTTGGATTGTCACCGGGACAGCCTAAAATATTGGAAACCTTAAGGAAGCTAGAGTGCTGTATGCAGAAGGAATTAGCGAAGGCATGTGAGGTGGAGCCTGCTACAATTACCAGTATTTTGCCGAATATGGAGAAAAACGGACTCATTAAGAGAGAGACAATTATATATGAGGTTGGAAAAAGAGCACTTGCCGTTAGTCTAACAGAAAAGGGCAAAGCAATGGAAGAGGAAGTGGTGAGAGTCTTTGATGAGATTGAGGAGATGAGCTTCAGAGGGTTCACGCAGGAAGAGAAAACAACCTTTTTGGAGCTTTTAGAGAGGATCCATTCCAACATCCAGGAATAGACGACAGATTGAATGAGCATCAAAGGAGAACATTATGGGGCTTGAGTATATAAAAGAAGAGAACCAAATTGAAAATGGTGTAAAATCATTATGGAATTCATGCTATCTATTATTGATTTTCGTTAGTTTAATTACAGCCATGGGCTTTAACATGGTATATGTCATAATATCAAAGTATGCCATGGGAATCACAGAATCACTTACCATAGCCGGAGTTATTTCGGGTATATTCTCCATATCGGCTCTGGTTATCCGCCCCTTTGCCGGTATGACGGTAGATCATGTCAATAAGAAGACATTATTCTTTCTTGCAAATGCTTTCATAGGCATTTCTGTTGTGGGATATGCTTTCTCGCAAATCATTCCATTGTTATTTTTCTTTCGTATATTACATGGAATAGCCTTTGGTGTCAGCAGCACGGTCAACATTGCTCTAGTTACAAGGTATATACCGAAGGAACGAATGGGTGAAGGACTTGGGTACTATGGTCTTGGTCAGGTGGTGGCCCAGGTCATCAGTCCGAACCTGGGAGTATACATAGAAGGGAAATACGGCTTTCAGCTGCTTTTTCTCATCGTAGCATCATTTTCTTTCCTGGGAGCGGCACTGCTTACAAGACTTTATTATCCTCAGAGCACTCAATCTGAGCGAAAAGGAAAAAGAAAGCTTACTCTGGATTCCTTGATAGCCAAAGAGGTAATTGTATATGCTGTGGTTGGCGGTATGTTCTCCTTTGGAAATGGAATTGTCAGTGCATTTCTGATTCTATTAGGTCAAGAAAGGAATATTGAAAATATCAGCTTGTTTTTCTCGGTAGGTGCCTTGGTTCTGTTTGTATTACGTCTATTTATTGGACGTATAGTGGATAGGCAGGGGTTGACCTTGGTAGTGAATATTTCACTTGCCGTTACAGCCGTATCCATGGTCTTAATCGGTGTGGCTCCGGTACTGGGTATATTACTAATGGCATCGGTATTGAAATCCATTGGACAAGGCGGAGGGCAGATCTCTCTACAGACAGAATGTATCAAGAAAGTGGACGCAGCCAGAGTAGGTGTGGCTACCAGTACCTTTTATATTGGTGCAGATATTGGACAGGGTCTAGGTCCGATGATCGGAGGAGCAATATCCTCGGGCTTCGGCTATACAACATTATTCTTGGTATGTGCAATGTTTATGTTGATCTCAATGATAGTTTTTAATATATATCAGAAGAAAACGAATCCCTATGAAAGAAAGAATAGTATGAGTGAAAGCAGTTAATCCCTATAGGCTAAATATAACTCGAATCTTTAGAATATCGATAAGGAAGGATGATTAATATGGAAAAAGAAAATCAGAAATTAGCAGAAACTTCAGCAATGAGAAAGAAATTTATAGCGGTTCCGGAGGAATACAGAACTGTGAGTGAAAGACAGGGAGTAATCGAAAGCCTTTATTATGAGGTACCTAATTTAGAAAATGGCTCAGGTACGAAGCATTTGAATATATATCTTCCATATGGGTATGACAAAGAGGATGACAAAAGAAAATATAATGTCTTATACTTGATGCATGGTGGCGGTGAGGATGAAAATCTTTTGTTTGGAGGCCCCGGTCAAAACAGAGAACTGAAGAATATCCTGGATCATATGATTGCCAAGGGTGAACTGGAGCCGATGATTGTTGTTACTCCTACCTTTTATGGTGTAAAAAATGGTTTGAAGAACGATCCGGTACTAAGCCATGTAGAAACCATTAATCATCCTCTTCCGATTGTAGAGACCAAATATTTTCATGATGAATTGGTCAATGACTTAATTCCTTATGTGGAAACGAAATATCATACCTATAGTGCATCAGGTGAGAAAGAGGATTTGAAAGCCGCTAGGAATCATAGAGCCTTTGGTGGCTTTTCTATGGGATCCGTCACTACCTGGTATACCTTTATCAACTGTCTTGATTATTTTAAATACTTTATGCCCTTGAGTGGTGATTGTTGGGCCTTGGCGCAGAAGGCTGAGGGTATGATGGCGAAAGAAACTGCGGAATTCTTAGCGCGTGCAGCAAAGGATTCCGGATATACTCCAGAAGAATACTGCCTGCTTTGTGCCACAGGTAATCTGGATATCGCTTATCCAAACATGAAGCCACAGATGGATGCCATGAAGGAAATATCGGATATCTTCATCGAAGCACCGGATGCGCAAGAAGGGAACTTCTATTTTATTGAATGCGATGGGGGAGTACATAGCTGGCATTGGGTGAACCAGTATATATACGATATACTGCCGGATTTATTTTAATCATGTAGAATAATGATAGTTATTGTCATAATAAGTAAGTATTGCCTTCGTGTATTGTCATACCTCAAATAGTGTGATATGTTATATACAGCTATAAACAGATATGACTAGCCAGGCTGGGCCTCATTGTAGAGAATCTATAATATTTAGATTAGCAATGTAGGCCCTTTTTTTATGATTTTGGGACAAGAAGGTGTACAAATGAAAGAATTATCGAGAACAAAACAGCTGCTTCGATTAATATTCAGTATATCAATCACAATACTTGTGC
Source organism: Bacillota bacterium (assembly GCA_023421075.1). Taxonomy (GTDB): domain Bacteria; phylum Bacillota; class Clostridia; order Lachnospirales; family Lachnospiraceae; genus Mobilitalea. Next base: position 109,343 of record JAEZUM010000060.1, on the reverse strand, counting down.
TAACCGGTGTCTTACTATTATCGACCGAAGAGGACGATCGTTTCCTTCCGATCGAAGGAGTATTGAACTTACAGAACTGGAATTCAGAGAAGGACGGAGTACTGAGTCTTGGAGGTGAGTGGGATTTTTATTGGAAGCGGTTTCTGACGATACAGGAGCTGGATACGGAAGCTCCGGTTCCCGATGTAACACCCATTGTTCCTCAGGTGTGGAATAATTATCAGATTGATGATGCAAAGCTTCCCGGATACGGATATGGTACTTATCTGTTGCGCGTGGTTAATGCTCCTGTGGGTGAGCCGTTGGCATTATTTATACCGACCTTCTCCACAGCTTATGAGTTATACATAGATGATCAATTGGTTTCTGCTAATGGCAGAACCGGGAAGGATGCCAAGCAATCCATACTCTGGTATAGACCACGAACCGTGGAGTTTACCCCCATGAGCTCCAGTTTTACAATCCTTGTTTATGTCTCAAATTACGTCTATGCCCGTGGTGGTATGTGGTATACGCTTAGTATGGGAGATCCGATGCAGATCGAAAGTATGAATAGAACTATGATCAATAAGGATCTGTTACTCATCGGTGCGCTCATGGTGATGGCTTTCTATTATCTGAACATTTTCCTATTGCGTAGGAAGGATAAGAGCAGCCTGTTCTATGTGTTCATGTGCCTGACCTTTGCACTTCGAACATTGGTATACGGTGATTATATCATTTACCGGGTAGCACCTTTTATTACTTACCGTGCCATTGTAATAATTGACTATATGACTATGTGCTTTTTCCCTGTTTTTGCGGCGTTTATGATCGGAGAGCTATTCCCTGAGGAATGTTCCAAGAAGATTCTCAGGCTTATCGGTGCTTATACAGCGGTCATAACACTCGTCCTTTTGTTTACCCCAATTTCTTTTTTTACGGGTCTGATCTATCTATTTAATGTTACCGCGTTGTTGATCGGTTCGTATCCCATTATTTGTGTTGCTAAGGCCTTCCTGAGAAAGAAAAAGGATGCTATGACAGTCCTGCTAGGCGCTCTTGCGGTTATAATGAGTGCCGCTCATGATATGCTTTATCAGAGCAATCGTATCCAGAGCAGTATCGGTGAGTTGGTACCCGTGGGTTTGTTCATCCTGTTGCTGATGCAATCCTTTGTCCTGGCGAGACGTTCTGCAGAGGCTTTTCGGAATGTAAATGATCTCTCCCTGAAGCTTCTGAAGCTGGATAAAATAAAGGATGAATTTCTTGCGAATACCTCCCATGAGCTCAGGACCCCGCTTAGCGGAATATTGGGTATTACCGAAGCCATGATGAAGGGTAGTGATGGAGAGCTCAATCTGCGTCAGCTGCATAATCTGTCCGTTGTCGCAGGCAGCAGTCGCAGACTCGCCAACCTGGTAAATGATATCCTGGACTATTCAAAAATGAAAAACGGAGATATCCTCCTTAATATAAGGCCAATACAGCTGGAAGGCTCGATTCATACCGTAGTGAGTGTCTTTCAACAACTCAGTCGATCCAAGGAATATAAGATAATATCCGAGATATCAGAGGGATTGCCACCGGTGATGGCGGATGAAAACCGGGTGGTACAGATTTTATATAATCTTGTGGGCAATGCAGCAAAATTTACGGTTAAGGGATATATAAAGATTTCGGCAAAGAGAAAGGGGAGTATGGTTGAGATATCGGTTAGCGATACAGGAGAAGGCATACCGGAAGATAAGTTGGAGGATATTTTTCAATCCTTTGAACAGGTGGATACTTCTCTGACACGAAGGCATGGAGGAACGGGACTGGGTCTCCCCATCACGAAGCATCTGGTAGAATTACAGGGTGGTACCATCCATGTAGATTCACAACCGGGCACCGGCTCTTGGTTTGGCTTCACACTACCGGTAGCAGATATTAGCTCGGTACCCCGAGATATGGTTGAGTTAGACAACGAGCAGTTCGAAGCAGGACAGGACATGGCAGTATATCTTGAAGACTTACCAATTATGATGGAAGCAATCGAGGGGGACATTCAGATCCTACTGGTGGATGATGATTTGGTTAATTTGCAGGCTGCCTCGTCCATTCTGCGACTGGGTGGATATGGAGTTACTATGGTGAGCAGTGGAAAAGCTGCTTTGGAGGAGCTGAACCGTCGGCGCGATTTCGCAATCATCATATTGGATGTTATGATGCCGGAAATGTCCGGTTATGAAGTGTGCCAAAAGGTTCGTGAGGAGTGGCAGGTCTTTGAACTACCAATACTGATGTTAACTGCCAAGGCATCTACAACGGATATGGTTATGGGGTTTGAGGCAGGAGCCAACGATTACCTTCCCAAGCCCTATGAAGCAGAAGAGCTGTTGGCCAGGGTAGGGACATTGGTTCATCTGAAGACCTCCGTGGATAAGGTTATGGAGACAGAGACTGCCTTACTGCAGGCACAGATTAAACCTCATTTTCTGTTTAATACCTTAAATGCGATATCTTACTTCTGTGACACAGATCCATCTCGGGCACAGAGATTAATTGATGATTTTTCCAATTACCTCCGTCAGTGCTTTGACTTTAAAAGCTTGGATACCTATAGTTCCATGGAACAGGAGCTGGCCTTTGTAAATTCCTATGTAGAAATCCAAAAAGCAAGATTTAGTGATCAACTTCAGGTGGATTTTGATATTGATAAGACGGTTAAAATCAGTCTGCCGGTTCTTTCTATACAGCCTCTGGTAGAAAATGCGATTACTCATGGTCTTCGTAAGAAGGGAGGAAGTGGGCTCGTCAAGATATCGGTAAACAAGGTAACCGAGGGAGTTCAGGTGGCTGTGGAGGATGACGGTTTGGGAATTCCAGCGGACAGATTAGATCACATACTGACCGCTAATGCCGGTCGGGGTATTGGTCTTTGGAATATCAATCGTAGACTGATCAAACTGTACGGAAGGGGACTTATGATCGACAGTACCCCCGGTAAGGGGACAAAGGTATATTATATTATTCCGGCTGGAGGTGATTTGAGATGATCAAAGCAATAATCGTGGATGATGAGTCTCCATCTCTTCATAAGCTGGAGAAGCTAATGATCAGCAGTGGGCTTGCTGAAGTTAGCCGGACTTTCATTAAATCGGCAGATGCATTGGCTTATTTAGAGAATAATATTGTGGATGCAGTGTTTCTGGATATCGATATGCCGGATATGGATGGCATTGAGCTGGCAACCCGAATTATTGATCTGCGAGGTCATATCGCTGTAATATTTGTAACAGCTTACAATCAATATGCAGTGGAAGCATTTCGCTTAAATGCCTTGGATTATCTGATGAAGCCGGTCTCTATTGATCGACTGAAGGACACATTAAAACGAATTAGGGATAGGAAGAATATCATACCCATGAGGGATCTGTCTGTTCGTTGCTTTGGCAAATTTGCTGTAAGCTCGGAGACTGATGAAGTAAGATTTCGGACGGAAAAGGCAGAGGAACTGCTTGCCTTCTTAATTGATAGTAGAAATGGCTTTGTCAGTCGAGGTAAAATCCTTGACAGCCTTTGGGAGGACTTTGAGGGGGACCGTGCAATCACTCATTTTAACACAACCCTGCATTATGTGAAAAAAGCATTACTTCAGAATGGAATCAAGCTTTCAATCCTTTACGATAGAGGCTCTTATCGATTGGACACAGAGGGAATCCATTGCGATTATATAGACTTCTGTTCCTTTGCGGGAAGGCATGAAGCTGTAACCTACCATAATATTCAACAATACGAAGATATATTAAATCGGTATACGGGTGAATATCTATTGGGATGGGAATACACCTGGGTAGCAGGAAAACGTCTGCTGTTAGAGGAGCAGTTTATCATGCTTATACTGGAAGTGGCTCATTATTATATGGAGACCGGAAATTACCGAAGCTGTATGCAATGGTTAAGGACCGGATTATTGCACGTACCGTTACATCGGGAGTTGAACTATCGACTCGTGGATACCCTTCTACGCATGAATGAACGATTACTGGCAACCAAACATTATGAACTTTATCGTAACGGTCTGATGAAAGTGTTACGAGTAGAACCGGATAACGAATTTAAGAAGATTTTAAACGAATCATGAGCCTGTTAAGTCGTGGTTAAGTCGATCATTGTATGATATACAAAATATGTTATTTATCGATTTTTATCACGTCTATGATGGGGGAAAGTTATATGGAAAAAGTCAAAAAGTTGTTTGCAATCGTAGGGATTATTGCTTTGACATCCTTTCTGATGTCGATAACAGCTTTCGCGGAAGGAACAGTTTATCCGGTCAATAGTGTATCTGAATTAACAGATGCACTTACTATGGCAGTTACCGGAGACACGATTAAGCTTATGGCAGATATTGACTATCCGCAAGAAATCTACATAAATGGCTATGAAGTAATTTTTAATCTAAACGGTTATTCTTTGAATGTAACCTCCTCAAACACAGCACTGACCGTAGACAATTCAGGGAAAGTATCTTTAATTGGTGAGGGTATGCTGAATGTAAACGGTGGCGAAGGCGGGTATGGTGTTTGTGCAAAAAATAACGGCTCAGCTGAGGTTACCAATGCCACTGCAAATGGGACATATAGTTATGCGGCATATACTTTTGACGGTGGCAGCGTGACAATATTAGGAAGTGCTATAGGGAGCGGATTTTTCAGTCGGGGAGCCTATGCATTTGAAGGTGGTACGATCATAATCGGTGGGAACGCTCAGGCAGACGGGGAAGGAAGTGTCGGAGCCTGTGCTTACAGTTCCTCCTTGTCCATCACTCAGGTGTCGGTAGCCGGTGATGCCATAGCAAACGGAGCATACTGCAGCGGTGCAAGAGCTGAGGGAATAGCCTGTACTGTGGAGGTGAAGCAAGCTGCTAAGGCAATCGGTTCCTGTGGTTATGGAGCAAACGCCAGTTATGGGGGATGTGTGAAAGCTGGGGAAGCTGCTGCAACCGGTGAGAATAGTAATGGTGCTTATACATACGAGGAAAGTTTTATAGAAATTACCGGTAATGTGGCAGCCATTGGAATGAATAGTCAGGGCGTCAGTGCCAATTATGGTGGAAGAATGGAAGTTGGAAGTGTATTGGCCGATGGTGATGATTGTATCGGCGTGTCCGCTACCGGATTATCGACTAGTGGAGCGGCGGGTTCGGTAAAGGTCTCCGATCGAGTTATCACGAGTAGCTTAACCAAATGTACCGGTGTATTGGCATCCGATGGAGGAACCATAGAAGTTGGTAGTGTCAGGGTAACCAGTTCCAACCTTACCGGTAGTCAAATCTCCTACAGTGCCAGATGCGGAGGGGATGGCAGCATCGTGAACGTAGTACATTGCATCGAAGCAGAGGGTACCGGTGTAGTCGGAGTTGATGCTTATGATAATGGAATGATTGAAGTGGGGGAGCAAGTGTCAGTGACCGGTACCTATAACAGTGGTGTTAGTGCTTCCTTAGAGGGCAGGGTTAAGATCTGTGGTAATGTTATATCCTCCGGTGACGGTGGTTACGGCGTATTAATACAAAATAAAGGCAATGTTATGATAGAGGGAAGCATCACAATAAATGGTGCGCATGGGACGGGAGCTTCGATCTCAGACAGCGGTACTGTTCTCATCGGGAAGGATGTTACAGCAGTTGGTACTTACAGTGTTGCAGCGTCGATCATGAATGAGGGTTCGATTACGATGGAAGGATACGTCGATGCTTCTCGTTTTGCTGATTTGAGCGGTACGGAAATAAGTGCTGAGAACGGGAAACGAAATGGAAATTATATTGAGTATACGAAGGGTAAGACCATCGTTAAGGTAAAATTTCATGCCAATCTAAAGATCAAAACCTCAACACTTCCGGATGCGGTTGTAGGAGTCGGATACATGCAAACAATAGCAGTGGACTATACAGGAAGTGAGAAGCTTTATTTTAGTGGAACAGGATTTCCGGAAGGGATTTCGATCAATTCAGACACAGGATTGATCAGTGGTACGCCTGCTCAGAATACGAATTTGTCATCTCCATTCCATATAGCTCTAAGTGTAACAGACGGTACATTACATAAATCTATCACAATCCAATTGGTGGTCACAACCGGAGCGGCACTGCCCATTATATCGGTCAATCCAGGGGATGTTACAAAAAATTGCGGAGAAAAGGCTATTTTTACGGTTACAGCAACATCGTCAGATGGAGGTGTTCTTACCTATCAGTGGCAACAGTCGGCAAACGGGGGAACAAATTGGGTCAATGCTTCAGGAACCGGAAAGACCGGTGTGACCTACACGACAGATAATCTTACTTATGCGAATAATGGATATTTATATCGTTGTTTGATCACTAATACCAAAAATGGAACCTCCGGAGTTGCATACTCTAGAGAGGCACTTTTGACCGTGAACCCTGAGGCAGTACAACCAAGTATAACCACGCAGCCTACCAGCATGACGAAGAGCGTCAATCAGACCGCAACCTTACTAATCATAGCCAATGCATCCGATAACGGAACTCTTTCCTACCAGTGGCAAAAGTATACCAAAGGATGGTGGGGTTATTCCTGGAGTGACATGAGCGGGCAGAAGGGTACAAGCTATACAACCGGTGTACTTAAGCTATCGGACAGTGGTACGAAATATCGATGTATAGTCACGAACAGCAAAAATGGGACAGCGAAAGCGGTAGAATCAAATATAGTAACCCTTACGGTAACTTCAGATGTGATATCCATCATCACTACTACGTTAGACGCTGCAACAACCGGATTAACATACAGTCAGAACATAAGCTATAGCTATACAGGCAGCAGCAATATTACGTTCCATGCAAGCGGGCTTCCCATAGGACTATCGATGAATGCTAGTTCAGGCACCATTAGTGGTAAACCGGTCAAAGGAACAGCAGATCACTCGCCCTACAGCGTGATCATCGACGTAACAGATGGTGCTTTGGTCGAAACCAGAATCTTTTCGCTACAGGTGAAGGATCCGTACGTTACACCTACTGTCACTCCGACCATAACTCCGACGATTACACCCACTGTCACACCGACCATAACGCCAACTGTCACGCCAACGGTTACACCCATAGTAACGCCAACGGTGACGCCGACTGTCACGCCTTCCGTTACACCGGTGGTTGCACCTACATCTGTCCCTTCACAGAGTCCGACAATCGAGACGCCTGCTATAGCACCGGATCCGGAACCCTCAGATCATGTGAGCTTTGAGACGATTGTGGCAACAATCTCTCTTGTTGCGACAAAAGAGAGTGATACTAATGCATCCCTAATCATATCAGATCGAATAATAAATGAAGCAATCCTTGCGGCTCAGTATGAACAGAGGGAACAGCAGAAGACAACCGGTGGGATTGGTATAACCCTGGAGATATCGATGCCGAAAGGAGTAACCTCATTATCGTTATCATTAACACGTACATCACTGCAAAATATGTTGGAAGCAAATGTGTCCACCCTTCAGCTTAACAATGCGCCTGTTTCTTTGGGACTGGATCAAAAAGCGATACAGGAGATTAACAGGCAAAGCGGTAGCGATATTACGGTACACATTGAGCCGGTAAAAGTTATTTCCCAAGATGTACAATCGATCATTGGCACAAGGCCTCTGTACAGTATCATCATTAGTTATACAATAGACAATAATACGCAGAATATTACAGATCTCGGCAAAGGGAAAACGACACTGTCGATTCCTTACACACCGAACCGTCATGAGGCAACCGGATCTCTATACGGAGTTTATATCGACGTGAATGGAATTGCAACCCTTATACCGGATTCTGTATATGATGAAAATAGCAATAGCCTCCTACTAAATAGCAATCATTTCTCGCTATATGGAGTAGGTTATGCACCTCCAAAGGTACGTTATAAAGATATCACGGATCATTGGGCAGAGGAATATATCGACTTCATGATCAGCCGTGGACTTATGTCCGGAACCTCTGTAACCAAATTCTCACCGGATACTGCCATAAGCAGAGAGTTACTACTTGACATTTTAGATAAGTTGGCCGGTATGAGTAGTCTTAGGTCCAGTTATATCCGTAATTTTTTGTTTGGTAATTATCACCGCCCATACCTGGGGCTTCCCGGCAAATTAGGAGCGATGAGTATGTTTAAGGAGGCTGTTATAGCATCACACAGAAATATCACCCATGAGGAAATGGACCTTCTCCTACAGATTTATGCAAAGGCGATCGGAACCAGAGCTCCGGTTACGCAGTTCAACCCAAAATCCATCGTAACACGAGCCGAGGCAGCTGCCAGGATATATCAGTTTATAACAAACAACTTAAAACGGAGATAAATCATAGCTGACCAAAGTAGCATGGCACTATTATGTACAGTAATGTTTATAACTGAATAACATATAATAGTAAAAAATTGAGTTATGGGTGTACTATGATCATTTATGTAGTTCAAGCAGGTGATACCATTACATCAATTGCAAATCAATACGGAATATCAGAGTATAGGCTAATATCCGATAACTGTTTAAAGAATGCGAATGATCTGGTGATAGGTCAAGCCTTAGTTATTACATATCCAAAAGAAACATATGTAGTAAAAGAAGGTGATACTTTATCCGATATTGCTTTACAGTTCAAGATACCGGTTATGCAATTATATCGAAACAATGCGTTTCTTTGGGAAAGAGAATATATTTTTCCCGGAGAGGTACTCATTATAAGTTATGATACCAATACGGCAATAACGACGAATGCCTATGCGTTCCCCTTTATTGATAAGAGCTCATTGAGAAAAGCATTGCCTTACTTGACCTACCTTTCGATACTAAACTATAAGACCTTAAGAGAAGGAGAGATTGAATCCTTCTATGATGCGTCCGAATTAATTGAGACAGCGAAGCAATTCGGAGTAGCTCCATTGATGCTTGTCACAAGTGTATCCTTTCGTGGAGAGCGGAATCCCGAAATGGTTTATGAAATATTATTAAACCCGGAATATCAGGATAATCATGCACGGAATATGCTTAAGATGATGAAGGAGAACGGGTATTATGGGGTAAATATTACGATCACCTATTTAACCGTGACGAATCAACAGCTGTATTTGAATTATCTGAAGCGAATATCTTCTTATCTGAATAAAGAAGGGTATCCTGTTTTTATAACGATCGATCCAAATTTTATGATTGAAGAAAATAAGATAGAGTTTGAGAATATTGATTATTCATCATACAATGAGTTGGTGGATGGGGCTTACATTATGAGATTTTTCTGGGGAACGCAATATGGACCTCCTATGCCGGTCAGTTCAGTATCGAACATATCTTTATATTTGGATTATATCACAAAAACAATAGATCCTAAGAAAATCAGTATAGGATTTCCGTTGCTTGGATATGATTGGGCACTTCCATATATTCAGGATGTCACAGAAGGGAATGCAATTACGCTGGATGCGGCAATCGAGTTGGCACGATTAATGAAAGCCGTCATTTTATTCGATGATAGCTCTGAAACACCTTACTTTCGCTATGATAATGAAGTAAACAAGAAAATAATCGAACATATTGTATGGTTTGTTGATGCCAGAACTCTCAGTGCCATAGCAGAGCTTGTAATGGTGAATGGATTACAGGGAACCGGGTTATGGAATATAATGAGTTACTGTCCACAGCTTTGGCTCATAATTAATTCGAATTTTATCATTGAAAAGCTATTGCCTGAAATGAATTAAGAACGATAACAATAGAAAGCTCGCGAAGCGTGCTTTCTATTGTTTGGGTGCAATACCTTTAATCAGTAGTTCTGTCCATTGTGCGGTATAAGGGAGAATCTTTTGGTAAATATGCGGACTGGAGATACCTTCCACAAGTGCTTGAAAATATATTAAGAGAAACTCATCGGAATACTTTAGATCAACCTTGCCTTCTTTACGCCCACGATGGAATAAATCCAGCATGATACTGTAGCTTTCCTTAACATATTGCTGCATCATTAATGACAATCCGTCGTCCCTTCTCTTGGTAACGGTATCCATTAAAGCTAAATAAAACTGCTTGTCGATATTTTTTAGATGATTTATTTTGTTCTGACTCATAGCAATAAGGGAATCTTCAAAGGGTTTATTCTCTGCTATGATTTCTCTGGCTGTTTCTCCTATTTTTCCTAAAAAATATTTAAAAACCTCTTGAATAAGATTCTCTTTACTTCCAAAATATTTAAAAATTGATGTCTTACCAACATTTGCATTTTTGGCAATCTCATCCATGGTTAGATTTTCTAAACCGGCAGTTGTATTCATTAAATGAAAGGTTGCTTCTAAAACTTTATTCTTTTTCTCCTCAGTTCGCTTCTCATATCCGTTCATACAAAAAATCCTGCTTTCTTTCCATAATTAAAGAGGTTAATCGGAGTGTTTATCTTTATATATTATATATTAGTAGTTATGAATTATCAAACAAATAATAGTTCTAAACTGTCTCATTTTTATTGACTGAAACAAATTTTAGTTATATAATTGAACCAATAAATGAACTTTGGTTTAAAACAAAGTAAATAAGGCGATAATATGAACTTTATATATACTTATAGTTCGCATTGTCACTGTAAGGTATATACTTTGCCTTAAACTGGAAAGCACGTTATTAAACTAATTCAAAAAATTTTTTTAAGAAGGAGTTTCAGTGTTATGGCAGAAATTGTAAAGGTACAAGGATTACAAAAGAGATTCGGTAAATTTAAGGCACTGCATGACGTGACATTCACGGTAAATGCCGGGGAAGTTGTAGGTTTTATAGGACCGAATGGCGCAGGGAAGTCTACAACGATTCGAACTTTGCTAGGAATTATCAATCGTGATGCCGGGGATGTGAAAATCTTTGGCAAGGATGTGTGGAAGGATAGCCTTGAAATTCATAAGAGAATTTCATATGTTCCAGGGGATGTGGCTCTTTGGGGCAGTTTAACAGGTGGTGAAATTATTGATTTATTTATTAAATTACATGGTGGTGGTGATAAAGAAAAACGTGACTATTTGATTAAACGTTTTGAATTGGACCCTAAGAAAAAGGCAAAAAGCTATTCAAAAGGAAACCGTCAAAAAGTTGGTTTGATAGCTGCTTTGTCTGTAGACTCAGACTTATATATTTTTGATGAACCGACTTCCGGTCTTGATCCATTAATGGAAGCTGTCTTCCAAGAAGAAGTTGAGAAAATCAAGCAAGCAGGGAAGGCAATCTTACTATCTTCTCATATCCTTAGTGAAGTAGAACGTTTAGCAGATAAGGTGGCTATCATTCGCCAAGGAAGAGTAGTAGAAACCGGGACATTGGATGAACTGCGTCACTTAACACGTGCTACAGTAACGCTGGTAACAGAAGGTAATGTAGCTGATATGGCCTTAGTTAACGGTGTACATGATTTCAAGCAAAAGGGCAATCAAGCGACATTCTCAGCAGATAATGAATACATCAATGATATTTTGACCCAAGCAGCAAAATTGGTTGTTAAGAAATTTGAAGCAGTGCCACCAACGCTTGAAGACTTATTCATGCGTCATTATGAAGTCTAGGCGTCGGAACGGAGGAAAATATTATGATGGAAAAATTTGCACGTTGGGATACACTATTTGTGGAATATCTGAAACGTGATTGGAAAAAAATTATTATCTGGATTTTAGGTCTTGGCTTGTTTTCAGGTGGTTTCGTTCCGGCTTTTGTAGAAATCGGTAAGGGGCAAGGTCTACTTGGGATGTATGAAACCATGAAAAATCCTGCTATGATTTCAATGGTTGGTCCGACACCGATAGACATAGCTACGGACTATACGTTGGGAGCTATGTATTCGCATGAAATGTTGCTATTCTGTGGGTTGTTTGCGATGATTATGGCTGCTTTACATGTGGTGAACCATACTCGTAAGGAAGAAGATCATGGGCTTACGGAATTAGTACGATCCTTTCGAGTAGGTCGTCAAGCCAATTCGTTTGCCGTGATTACCGAAACAGTACTTATTAATGTATTATTGGCGATCTTTACCTGCGGGGTTATGATTAGCTTTGATGTAGATACGATTACATTTAACGGATCACTCTTGTTTGGTGCATCTATCGGAATGGCAGGAATTTTAGGAGCTGTGATTGCATTAGTTATGGCTCAAATTATGTCAACATCATCCGGTGCAACCGGTTCCGCTCTTGGAATTGTAGGATTACTTTATATCGTTCGTGGTGGTACAGATGTGCCAAATGTTGATTTATCAATGATTAATCCTATGGGATGGACTTATCTGACTTATCCATTTACTGAAAACAATTGGATTCCTCTACTTTTTGCTGTAGTCTTTTGCATAATAATCGTTATCATTGCCTTTGCACTCGAGGGCGGTCGTGATATGGGAGCTGGTTACTTACCGGAAAAAGGAGGACGGGAGACTGCCAAAAAATCATTACTCTCTGTACCTGGTTTGTTTATCAAGCTGAATAAAGGTGTAATGATTAGCTGGTTTATTGCTTTTGTAATCCTGGGAGCAGCCTATGGTTCCATCTATGGAGATATGCAGACCTTCCTAGAAAGCAATGAACTCATGAGTCAAATGTTTTCTCTAACAGGTGTTTCAATCGAAGCATCGTTTACCGGTACCATTATGATGGTGATGATTGGTATGGTTTCAATATTACCAATTGCTATCGTGAATAAACTTTTCGCGGAAGAAGCACGAATGCACTTGAGTCAGCTTTATTCCACAAAGGTGACACGGACCAGACTTTACTTTACGAGTGTCATTCTGGCAATCGTTGCCGGAATAGTTGGGATTTTGCTTGCTTCAGTCGGGCTCGGAGGTACAGCAATTTCTGCAATGGGTGACGGCGCGCCTATGAATATGGGGGATTTTTTAGCAGCAGGCTATAATTTCCTACCTTCTGTACTGTTCTTTATCGGACTTGCAGCATTGGCCTTGGGCTGGGCACCAAGATTAGGTAAAATGATTTATGTATATCTAGGCTATTCCTTTGCTTTAAACTATTTTGGTGGAATTCTGGATTTGCCGGAATGGTTTTCAAAAACAGCTGTCCAAAGTTGGATTCCAAGGATGCCGGTGGATAAGTTTGATGGAGTAATCTTCATTACTATGACATTGATTAGTATAGCTTTGATTGTATTGGGTTATATTGGATATCTTAAGCGGGATATGGTTGAGGGAGCTTAATTGATACGTACAAAGATCTCGCTTTCTGAATATTATATAAGTAAGACTTCTTAAGGATATTCCATTATGAGAGAACTTAGTCCTAATAAAGTTTTTGTACAATACCGTGAGACCATAACACCCTATGAACCATTAAGCGGAAGAAAATATACAATTACACATTCCGATACGACAGCAGAGCTGTTTGTGTTTGTGGATGATACTTTTGCAGAAGATCAAATCACCAGAATGCGCGATGAAGTAAGAGTAGCCTGGGAGGTAGGCAGAAAAGGCAGTGTATTAATTGGTGCGGTACTGGTGGATGGGAAAGGTATTACAGGTAATTCGTATATTCGAAATAGCATTTTTTATAGGGAAATGCCTACAGCACTTCAAGCATTACGCCAAGCAGATCGATTTTTATTTGATCAAATACCTGCGTTGGACAACACACCGGTATACATTCATTTTGTATCGAATAATTCAGCTTTTGATAAGACCTATAACTTTGGTAACATCGGTGATTATAAATAATACTTAGGTATAAATATGAAATAGAGTATTGATCGGAACCTCAACGATTCAATGGATTCGCTTGAGAAACTCCTAGGGACTGATTTCGGTATGTACCGGACTCAGTCCTTTTGACAAATATTATAGTCTCATCAAGGCACATACAATCTTCGCCATTGATTCATTGTATACAGATTAGCAACAACCACCCTTCCTTGCATATAATAAAGAGAGCATTATAAGGCGGTATAATATGTTCCGAGATCAACAGAATTTAAACCGATTGATATCAGGCTACAACAGATATTTCAATGATTTTTTTAAGGAACTAAGAGATTATGGTTTACAACGCTTTATCGCACGGAATTTATTTAACAATATAATATACTATGTGTTGGAAAACAGTCGTAAGCAATCCGGTTCTATCGAGCAAATAACACAAAGGCTTTTGAATGGACTACGCAAAGATTACCCTGCATTTCTCTATTATATGAGGTATTATCAGATTCCGGATAATAAGGTTAATGAGATAATCAGTAGGTTGATTCAAATTGTATTAAGGGAAAGTGGTTCACTACCTCAACCTCCGCAACCACCGACTCCTCCACCGACACAACCCCCTGTATCTAACTGGAGTTCGTGGGAAGATCTTGGTGGCGTCTTAACCTCAGCTCCTGCGGCATCGTCCTGGCAGCTGAACCGGCTTGATGTCTTCGGCAGAGGTCAAAATCAAGCAGTCTGGCATATCTACTGGGATGGTTCCCGTTGGAGTAACTGGGAGGATCTTGGCGGTATCATCAATTTTTCACCGGCTGCAGTCTCTTGGGGACGAAACCGAATTGATATCTTTGGAGTAGGTCAGAATCGAGCGCTTTGGCATAAATACTGGGATGGTAATCGTTGGAGTGATTGGGAGGATCTTGGTGGTATACTGATCCAATCACCGGCTGTGGCATCTTGGAAAGAAAATCGTCTTGATGTCTTTGGCATCGGCCAAGACAGTGCCCTTTGGCATATCTACTGGGATGGTATGAGATGGAGCAATTGGGAAAGCCTTGGAGGAAGCTTGACATCTGCACCTGCAGCAGTATCCTGGGGACCGAATCGGATTGATATCTTTGCCCGGGGGCAGAATCAAAGTCTGTGGCATATCTACTGGGATACGAACCGTTGGAGCAGCTGGGAAGATCTTGGAGGAGGTGCGATAACTTCCGGTCCTGCAGTAGCATCAACAGCGGAAAATCGTCTTGAGATATTTGCGAGGGGACAGAACAATCAATTGATCATGCGTACTTGGAATGGTAGAAGATGGAGTGGATGGCAAGATTTGGGCGGTATCATTGTATCCGAACCCGCAGCTGTTTCTTGGGGAGGAGATCGCCTGGATGTTTTTGCGACCGGTCAGAATAATCATCTGTGGCATATTTGGAGACCATAGATGCTGATCAGGTTAGTATCTGTCACAACGACTGTTTATAACAACGACGATAACTTATTACCAGATTAACAAAGTTTATTCGATATATATAAACATGCCAAGAATTGAAGGGGTCTATACTTCAAGTCATGGCATGTTTTTTTGACTTTTAAGCTTTATTCTATCGTTTATTTAGATGGAGTGATCTTAAGAGGAGCGAAAAGAGAACCTAGCAGAACCTATCCTAATAAGGAATGGGGCTATGGGGTGCTCGATGTATACGGGGTGTTTGAAAAACTAAGGGGAAATCAAATATAAATCAGGTTTCAAATAATAGCAATTTATGTTAAAATATAATAGCTATATTTTCTTGGACAAGATACCAACGGAGTGAGATCCTTAGAAGGAATGAATACTATGAAAATAGATCGTCTTTATGCAATAACCGTTTATTTGCTGAATCATGGAAAGACCTCTGCAAGAGAGCTTTCAAGACGTTTTGAGGTATCCTCTCGTACCATACAGCGAGATATCGACGCTCTTTGCAGTGCAGGTATACCGGTTGTTGCGCTTCCAGGTGCAACCGGAGGTTATGAAATAATTGATACCTTTCGTATGGGGCAGCAAGTAGCAACCCAGGAGGATTACAGGAACATCCTGACAGCACTGAAAGGATTATCTACAGCAACTAACGATCCTAAGGTGAATGAGACGGCTGAAAAACTTGCATCCATCATTAAATCAGGGGACAGTGGTGTCATCTTAGATTTCTCGGTGTTAAGAGAAGGAGACGAAAAGAAGTTACAGCTGCTGCAAACAGCGGTAAATACAAAGCATACGGTTCGCTTTACCTACACGAATTCGGATAATATTACAAGAACGCACACAGTTGAACCAATCGGAGTGATTTATCGGTGGTATTCATGGTATCTTCTTGCCTATTCTAAGGAGAAGGAGGATTATCGTTCCTATAAGCTTGCCCGTATCAGTGAGCTTCGGATAACCGATACCCCCTTTTCGAAGCTACATCAGAGTGCAGAAAGGATCCTTCAGGCAATAGATCAGACCGACCATCGTGACTATATGAATGTAACAATACGCTGCAAAGCGGAGGTAAGAGCTCAGGCTGGTGAATATCTACGTGGTGTAATTACGGAAGAATATGCAAGTGGCGATGTCCTAATGCAGTTATGTGTGGTTCAGAACGAACGTTTTTGGTATGGTGCATTACTTTCCTTCGGTGATCAGATTGAGGTATTGGAACCGGAAGAGCTGCGAAATCGAATCAGGAATTCTGCAAATAATCTTATTAACTTATATCATAAACTATGACAGACAGTTGTCGTAATTCTTCCGTTATAATGATAATAAAAACGGAGGTAATTAATATGAGTAAAATAATTCGTAGTGATGTCAACGAGGAGTATGCATATGCCGGTATAGTGGAAGCAGGAGATTTTGTATACCTAAGCTTCTGTGTGGGTAATGTCGGAGATTCATTTCGTGATCAGGTAAACGGAGCAATTGACAATTTGGAGCAGAGATTACAATCAGTTGGACTGACCTTGGATGCAGTTGTTAAGATTGACGTATTATTAAGGGATGTGTGGAATATTCCTTTTATGGAAGAGGTCTTCAAAAAACGATTTGTTCATGGGTTCCCGGCGAGAAAGACGATATCAACCGAATTTGCACACATTGGTGGCTTAAGTGGCTTACAGATTCAAATTGATGCCATTGCTTTTAGAGAGTCGTAACAGAGAAGCTCGAAAAGATGTTAATCATTTAGCGATAGTATCCTTATAATCGGAGAATTATGGGGATACTATTTTTTTATTATATCTGTGATATAATATATTATGAAAGAGATTAATCCATGGAATACCATTAATTACCATAGGAGGAATTTATATGAAGAATGAATTAAATGAAATATCAAAGGAGCAGAGGGATGAATTAATCGGTATAGTAAAGAGTCGGTTTGAGAAAAATAAGGAGCGCCATGAGGGACTTTCTTGGGATGAGGTACAGGCTAAGCTGGATCAGAATTCTCAGAAGCTTTGGTCGCTTTTCGAAATGGAGAAGACCGGTGGTGAACCGGATGTGATCGGTTATGATGAAACGACCGGTGAAATTCTCTTTTGTGATTGCAGTGCTGAAACTCCGAAGGGCCGCAGAAGTTTTTGTTACGACCGAGAAGCACTGGAGTCCAGGAAAGAGCACAGACCGGATAACAATGCAATTGATATGGCGGTTCAAATGGGTATTGATTTACTAACAGAGGAACAGTATCGAGAATTGCAGCGACTGGGTAAATTTGATATCAAAACCTCAAGCTGGCTGAAAACTCCCGCGCATATCAGAAAGCTTGGCGGAGCCATCTTTGGGGATCGTCGTTATGATACGGTCTTTGTGTACCATAACGGAGCAGAATCCTATTATGCTGTCAGAGGGTTTCGAGGCATACTCAGGATATAATACGGTAAGAAAAAGAACTTTTATTTCTTCATAAAATCTCCATAGAAATGTATTACGATATGAATAACACAAATAAAATATGGAGGTTACAGAATGAAGCAGACTCAAAATAAGAATAATCACAGCATGAAGGGCCATAGTCCTATGAAACATATGCTCCATATGATACTCTGCTGTGGATTGCCAATTGTAATTATTGCAATACTACCGTTTGTCGCTGGGTTTAGTCCGGCAATCGCAGGAGTTTTAGGTATTATAGCACCCTTTATTTGTCCGGTTATGATGGGCGGAATGATGATTATGATGTTTCGAAATAGCAAGCAAAGCTGTTGTGATGAAAGAAAGACGGATGGAAATAAGGAATTAACCCAAAATAATGAATAGTAGCAAAGAATATTATGACATTCTGTTATAACTCATAAGGCAGGATACAAGTTATCATTATCATTTAAAAAGAGCGTAAAAGCAGTTCAGCTTTTACGCTCTAATTGATTCATATTTAATGTTTGTGTAGCTAATAATTATCTACTATTGTGAATTAGAACGATACTGCGAAGGAGAAATCATTTCAATCTGTTTGAAATAGGTTGAGAAGTAGTGTTCATCTGCAAACTGAAGTCTTGCTGCAATCTCTTTGATGGGTACATTCGTTTGAGTCAAGAGCTTTTTGGCATATTGAAGCTTGCTCTCCAACAAGTAAGCGTAGGGCGTAATTCCGTATGTTTTCTTGAATTGACGTATAATTTGTGCTTTGGACTTGAAGAAATGATTGCTCAAATCCTCAAGATTCACTGAATCAAGGACATGTTGATCTAGATAGCGTTTCATTTTCAATACTTCATCAGGCTCCTGCTGATGCTGTATTAGAGAACCAAAATAAAGGGAGGAGATGATTCCATGAAGCAGGAGTGAACAGGACTTTTGAATATCATGCGGAGGCTTTTTAGAGGTCAACTCCTGATGAAAGGAATTAAAGTAATCTCGTATTTGCTCATTACAAGGATACACAACCTGCTCTAGAGGATATACTTCCAAAAGATGCTCTATCAGAGTGCCCTTCAAATTCATCCATATCTTAACCCATGGATCTTCCTTTGAGGAATAATAATGATGCTTGGTACCTTTATGTAGCAGATATACTTCACCTGCAGCTGCGATGTAAGTTTGCCCATTTTGGATAATGGTACCATTACCGGATATTACATATTCCAGGACATATACCTCAGATCGTTGTCTAGAAATGCTATAGCTACCATCACAGTAGGATTTGCCTGCCATATCAATTCCAAGAATGTCAGTATTGTTTTCTAACGAACAGTAGATAAATTCTTCTTTCATCATTTTAATTCAGGTATACCCTCCCCTAAGTATATAAAGATTACTCATTGAAATGTTCATAATCCTCACGTTAATGCTTATAAATTCTATATAATCTTATTGTTTATAATAATATAAAAGAAGTTAATATTCAAGATAATGCAAAGCATAGAATGAAATAATGAAGCTGCAATATGCTAGTGCTATGATGATTTTTCTTTGCCACAGACCACTGGAGGTATCATATACTTGGAAAAATATCTGAGTAAACATGGTGTTGATTAGGTGAAATAGCTATGTACGAATGACTTTTTAATGTTATACTGTATTAGTACGGAAAACATATTGTAAAGTTATTCGGGTTACATGGAATACCTTAACAGGCGTTACTGTGTCAAAAGTGGAATACCATGTTCTCACCAGTTTTAGCATACTAGGGACGAAAAAGGAGTAAAAATAATATGAAGCCGCAATTAAAGAGCAAAATACTGGTTTATACCAGAAAACCAAAGAACGACTATACAGAATCATTAAGTAACAGTATTCATTTTGCTTATTGTGATACAGAGGGAGCTGACTTTACACCTCTAAATCGAAATTATGGGATATTATTTACGAAAGGCACCATTGACGAGCATAATGTGATTCATGAAAAGGGATTAAAAAATCCTTATTTATTCCACACCCAATCCGGTTCCATCGGCATTGTCGCAGTCAGGGTCTCTAAGGATGGAAAAGATGATACAGAAGGTAAAGGACATATTCTACTATGGACAACGGACGATCTGATCGATTTTCATGATCATGGACTCATTGATTTGGGCAAAAGTGTATTTGTCAAAAATGCAACATGTGAGTATAGTTTAGAGTTAAGAAAATATGTGATTAGATGGCAGGACAGTGAAGGAAGCTATTACAGAAATACGCTAGATTCTCTTTCTAGTCCTAGCAGCATTAGTATGCCGGAGCAGATAGAGGAATTTTCAATTGATCAGCCGGAGGTTTCACTTAAGGATATAGAGCCCGGAAATATATTGCAGATAGAGAAATCGATAGGGGAAGTATTCTCCTCCTATTGGTCTCCGATCTACAATATAGAAATTCGTGTTCCGGATCGAATTAATCTGTCATCCCAAAAGCAATTGCAAGAGGTAAAGGCCACTGCCTTTTATTCAGATGGGTCAACAGCCGATAGACGGGTCATTTGGGACAGTGATAAGATTGATTTTTCTGTACCGGGAGCTTATAACGTGAAAGGAATAGTAGATCAGGAAAAATACCCGTTTCCGTTAGCAACAGGGTATGCAGACCCGGTAATCATGCCATACAATGAGAAGTATTATTATTTAGCTACGAATGACAATAAGGATGATATAGGAATATATGTGAGAGAAGCTGATACAATACAGGATTTATTTGCTCCTGGTTTTAAAGAGTCCTTAATTCTGGATGTGCAGGAGGATAAAGGCTTTGTACAAACATTTTGGGCCCCTGAATTTCACTGGATCGGGGAAGACCTTTACATCCTCTTTGCCGTGAGTGGTAAGGTATGGGGACCTCAATGTCATATCATGAAGTGGAAAAAGGATGGAAATATCCTTTCGTCAGCAGATTGGGAGACGCCGATCCGTATCAAGAAAAAGGATGGGTCTTATCTGGCTGAGGAGGGTATTACATTGGATATGACTTATTTTAAGACAGATGGTATCTCATATGTTGTATGGTCGTATCGAAAGGATATTGGCACTCCATATGACACCGGATCTATGCTTTATATTGCAACTGTGGATGAGATGAATCCAGCTATTCTTACGAGTGAGCCTGTATTACTTTCCAGACCTCTTTATGGTTGGGAGAACATACAAGGAACGATTAATAATGAAGGTCCATATCCACTCATAACCGACGATACAATATATATTACGTTTTCCGGCGGTGCTGCCAATGGTTATACCTATGCGCTTGGACTACTAAGTATCTCCCGTGGCAGCAATTTACTGGATGCTGCTGCATGGAGGAAGTCCAGCACCCCGGTATTGTCCTATTATTCGGCAGATGGTGTTTACGGTCCCGGACATAATTCATTTTTCAAAGATTTTGATGGAAATACGATAATAATGTACCATGGTGAAAGGGAGCTGGTACCCTTCGGAACCAGATGTAGCGCCATGCACAGAATGCATTTTAACCGAAAAGGTGTTCCGATTTTTGACCTAGTCGGAGAGAGAGAACTAAATAATGCATTTGCTGAGGTGGTTACAGAGATTATCGTTAACGAATGAATGATCACCGGCTTTCTGCCTATGCAGGTACCGAATTGAGTTCTGATTATTACAGCAGCCAAACGATATTACTGTGATGTTATCACAGGGTAACCGGGTAGTAGGAGGGTGCTTGCAGCATATAACGGAGCATTGTTGCAACGATAAGGAGGGTTCCAACAGATGGACAATGATAAGTGCGATTTAATACACCCAAATGGGGTGAAGGAGAAAAAGCTCGAAGTGGTTGACGGCTATACCATCAAATATCATGCAAATGGTAAGACTATGTGGTCAAAAGGAAAGATGGTGGATGATAAACCGGATGGTTATTGGGAGTGGTATCGTCCCAATGGTACGATAAAACGCTCGGGGTATTTTGATAAGGGGGACCCCATCGGGGAATGGGTTACCTATGATGCGGAAGGGAAGATGCATAAAGCTACCAATAGAGCAAGTAAAGAAAATGCAAACGAGAAGCAAGTATAGGAGGCTTATAATCACTTGAAGGATTTTATTCATATCGATCATGTATCATACTCCTACGGACTACAGGAAGTATTAAAAGATATTCATTTGTCTCTGGAGAAAGAGAGCGCCTATGCACTCATCGGTAAATCAGGCTCGGGTAAGAGTACCCTGCTCAATCTGGTTGCAGGTTTTCTTAAGCCCGACAGTGGAACGATAATGATGAATGGAGCTGTCATAACCGGTCCGAGACGAGAGACTTCGTTTCTCTTCCAGGAGCTTGGGCTTTTTCCATGGCAGACCGTAGAAGAAGCTGTCGCAATGCCGTTAAAATTATTGGGAAGAAAGCAGGGTGTACAGGAAGCGGTTATCAAGATGCTAACGCATATGCGATTGGAAGAGTACATGGATAAATATCCAAAGGAGCTGAGTGGCGGAGAACGTCAACGAGTGGCTTTGGCGAGAACCTTAATCAGTGAACCGGAGCTGTTATTGATGGATGAACCTACCTCTGCACTTGATGCAATGACGAAGGAAGAACTGCAAGGCTTGATTCTGAGAGAACAGCAAAGAAGAAAATCCACATTATTATTTGTTACACATGATATCGAAGAAGCAATGCTGCTCGGGCAATATATCCTTATGATCGCGGAAGATAACACGGTGGTTCAATGGAATAATCCGTATTATAGAATAGAGAAGCCCAGAGAACAGCTCGGATTTTATGAGGAATGCATCAAGCTGAGGCAAAAGCTTAGAATCGAAGGATAAATTGTATTTTAATCTGCATCTTAAAGGAAGTATACTATGAAAAAGATAAAAAGCATAACGATGCTATTGTTGACCGGCTTCATCAGCTTTCTGGTCCTGTGGGAGCTTCTATATCTGTTATTAGACACTCATACGATACCGGCTCCAATCGAAACGATCCAATATATGTTGACAGTTCCGGATAAGCTGCTATGGCATTGCCTGGCGAGCCTGCTAAGAGTATTAACCGCAATCACGATATCTCTGATTCTTGGGATTCCTACGGGTGTACTGTTAGGAGTAAATAGAATATGCAAAAGATTGTTTTCCCCACTGCTTTATTTCATATATCCGATTCCGAAGGTGGCATTTCTTCCTGTTTTTATGCTGTTATTCGGACTTGGGAATACCTCTAAGATTATCCTGATTATTTGGATCATCGTATTTCAGATTATATTATCCATCCGTGATGGAGTAGAGCAGATATCGCCTTTTTATTTCAAGGTAATGGATAGCTTCTGTGTCACAAAAGGACAAAAATATCGGTATCTTATCCTGCCGGCAATTCTGCCGCAGATTTTTTCGGGCCTTAGAATTAGTATCGGTATCTCCCTGGCTTCTCTGTTCTTTGCTGAAAATTATGCCACAAAATACGGGATTGGATATTACATCCTCAGTGCCTGGACGAAGATGAACTATGTGGAAATGTTCGGGGGTATCTTAGCGTTAGGCTTTCTTGGAATTATTTTATTTTTGTTATTAGATAAGCTTGAAACCACCTGTGTTCCATGGGCAGAAGCAAGAAGGATTTCTTGAAGATAAATAAACCGAGTACCGCATAATACTGGAGTAAAAAAGATGGATCATATCCCTCAATGTTTGGGAGCTAATCCATCTTTCTTTACGCCTGATTCATAAAAAGTTTGTTAAGCTGACTTTTTGAATAGGACGATTCATTCTCAGAAAACTTTTGTTGTTTGGATTCTTATTGAATAAAGGAGAAGTCTGTCAGCTCCTCATAGGTATAACTCTTACTGATCAGTCCTTTATTCTGAGTCCAAGCAATGATCCTCTCAAACTGATCCTGATTAATCGGAGCAGCATATTGGAACTGTCCGATCATTCCGGATAGGTAATTGCTGATTGCTTCGGGAAACTGGTAATTTGTCAGGATACTGCCGTACTCGGACACATCAGTGGTATTCATGTAATCCACAGCTTTATTGTAAGCCTCATAGAAGGCTTTGATATCACCGGCATAATTCGTCACCATATCTTCTGTGAATTGAAGGGTACCACCTTTGATCCCGGCCTCCTTAGAACTTCCCAGAAGATGTGCGCCTTGCGCAACTAACATTCCTGCCTGAGGCTCTGTAAATAATACTCCGTCGATTTGATTGGACATTAAGGCTTCCGCTCTACCCGAGAAGGAAGGAATTTCAACAATTTCATAATCGAAGCCGTATTCTGTGGCAAATTGATCCATAATATATTCCAGAATGAAATTGGGTACCAGAGAAATCTTCTTTCCACTTAATTCCTCCATCTTGGTAATACCGGAATCAGGGGAGGATAATATCTTAAAATCCTCACTAATATCTGAGGTAATCTTGAGCGCAATCCCTTTGTCCACGAAAGCGGCACAGGTCATCACATCGCCGATAACAGCATCCAGTTCTTTCGCCTGAACAGCTACATTACGGTCATTGGGAGAAGCGAAGGCCTGTATGGTTACATTGACCTTGGCTTCCTCAAAGAAGCCCTTTTCTTTGGCAAGAATGATGGGTATTGCAGATTCAGCCGGCAATATTCCGATTGTAATCTCTTCTTTGGAAGGAACCGAATCCTTGGTTACCGCTTCGGTAGGGGTCAGGGCAGGAGCCTGGGTAGGAGCTTGGGTGGGAACCTGGGTTGGTGTTACAGTTTCCTTACCCTCCTTTGCACATGCAGTGAGTGCAAGGGTTATAATTAATAATAGTGTAATTCTTAGTACTTTTTTCATTTACATATTCTCCTTTTCTTGAGTAGCATCAGCTGATGTCAGTGTTATAGCAGTGTTCTAAAATGATCCGTTGTCATGAAATAAGGAACGGCATTCCGTTTTAACAAAAGCGGATCAGTATCCTTCTCATTCCTACCATTCTCACTGGTAAAGGCCAGTTGGAAACCTTTCGTCCGTAGTA
Organism: Bacillota bacterium; assembly: GCA_023421075.1. GTDB lineage: Bacteria > Bacillota > Clostridia > Lachnospirales > Lachnospiraceae > Mobilitalea. The sequence goes on along the minus strand of JAEZUM010000060.1, from coordinate 84,770 downwards.
ATTGTACGTTTCGATCATTATAGAGACCAAAGGGATAAGCAAATACATCCTTCCATTGGATGAGTGGATTTGCGTTGCATCGGTCCAGATCCTCAGATAGCTCCTGATCACTGACCTCCATCATGATACCGGTAGTTATACCGGTTCTCGTATGAAAACAGTCGGTGTGGTTTGCATATTCAAAGACATCCGCCATCTTACTCAGATCTTCCTTCGTAAGGCATACCGATCGGTCAGCATCAAAATCCTCCGGCATTATATTCAGCCAACCGGTAACGACAAAGGCCGTGGCTCGAAATTGATACTTCTTTAAGATCGGATAGGCATAACGTGCAATAGACTGATAGCAGTCGTCAAAAGTCAGTAATACGGATTTCTCCGGTAACTCGATTCCCTTAGTGTAATAATTAATTATTTCTGCTAGGGATAGCGTTTGATAGTGATTGTCATACAGATAAGCCATCTGTTCCTCAAAATTTTCTAAGGTGACAAAAAGCGGTGAGGGCAGATTGTCTTTGTAATCCTGCTGTACTTTGATAGGAGAGGACTGTTCGGGATGAAGCATACTAAGTTCCCGGATTTCGTGGTACATTAGGGTTGTAAATGACATGATTAATCCTCCAATCCGGTTTTATTTATTCAGTGACTAAAACCAGTTATACAGTATATCACAATATTTCCTATATTGGTACTTTTTATTTATATGAAAAATGCTTTACAATATTTTAACCTTTCAATGGTAATAGATTATACATTTATTTGTTATAGTAAACATGTAATGATAGAAAACAAATTGATCCAGTATGATGTACCGGATCTAAACAACTTTAAGGAGTGGACAGAAAATGTATAATGTTAAGGAGTTGCTGGATTTAGAAATGGATATGGTTCGAGTATTGTTTGATCCAAACTATATAAATGTGGATGACGAAGACATGGAAGATTATTACGAAGATGAAGACGAGGAATGGGGAAATACATTCTAGCAAGTAAGCCTTTACGAATTAGTATAACTAATCAGCAAAGGCGTTTTTGATTCTATAGCATGATTTAACTGCTGTTTTTTCGATAAGCAGCAGGTGTTACTTGATACATTGCCTTAAACTGTTTTCCAAAGTAGCTCTGATGATCAAAGCCACAATCCAGTGCAATTTCACAAATGGTTTTTGAGGTCATGACTAATTCTTTTGCAGCCTGACCAAGGCGGTATTCTGTAAGATATTCAATGGGTTTTTTTCTAACCTGGTTCCGAAAACAACGAAAACACTCACTGCGGCTGATACCGGCCGAAGCTGCAATATCATTAACATCAATCTTTTCATTATAATGCAATTGAATATAGGAGAGCATTTTTTTTGTGCGCTCCTGATGAATCGTATTTGATTGGCCGGACTTCGCATCATAGGTTATGGATAATAACCGATTCAATAATATCCACAGCATGCACATTTTTATGTGAAGCTCCATATCGGTAATTCGGTCTCTTTTACGTTCCAGGCAGGCGGTTTCAAAAAGGATATTCAGGATAGCGGCATGATCCTGATTTGCTTGATCAAGAGGGAAGGCAGTGAGCTGACGGTGCATCAGAATTGGTGCAATACTTTCCCTGAATATACTGGTGTTTGCAGCGGCTAGGAATTCCGGCAAAAAAAGGATGGAGTATTGCTGCACCGTATCTTTCGGGGAGAGGGAACGGGTTGTATGTAATGCATTGGCGTTGATAAAGATGCCATCGCCGGCCTTCAGAAGATAACGGTTTCCATCAATGTGTGCTTCGATTTCCCCTGTGATGACAAGATTAAATTCCAATTCCTCATGCCAATGGATACTGATGGTATGATCCTGGTAATTCTGATAATCCTCGGTATAAATTGCAAAAGGAAAACCTTCTCGTCCATGACTGCGTTGCTCTTCAAGCTGTTCATTTGTATTGATCTTCATAATTCCCCCCAAGTGCATTCATTGTGCCGGTTGCTCCAACTCATAATATAACAAAAGAATTCTGCTATTGGCACTATTGTTATAAATAATGACAGTATATTGATGTACTTATGCCAATTTTTATTACTATAATTATAGAGGATCTGTTTTTGATGTCAATGATTTTATTTATAAAGAAAGGAATGTGATATTTTGAGTATAAAACAAAAAAGACTTCTTATGACCTTCGGTGGTGTATTGATTTGCGGAATCAGTGTCGGGTTGTTTAAACGTGCAGCCTTTGGCGTGGATCCCTTTCAATCATTGATGAGCGGATTGGATTCCCTTTTGCCAATTCCCTTTGGAACCTTATATGTTATTGTCAATGTTCTGCTTTTATCCTTTAGCTTCTTTATCGATCGACACTACATCGGGATAGCAACTTTGATTAACCTGTTCTTTTTCGGATATATTACACAATATGTATTAAATTTTCTGTTGCAGGTATTTCCGGATCTTACGTTGTTAGCACGAATTCTCATGTTAATCGTTGCAATCGTGATTATGTGCTTTGGATCCTCACTTTATTTTGTGGCAGACCTTGGAGTTTCAACCTATGATGCAATAGCCCTTATTCTATCGGAAAAATGGCATGTGGCAAAGTTTAAGTATTGCAGAATTGGAACGGATTTTATCTGTGTGGCTTTGGGTGTGGGATTATATCTTCTTGCGGGTGGCAGTTTATCAAATATCATGGAAATAGCAGGCATTGCTACGATAATAACTGCGTTTTTTATGGGACCCCTCATCGAGTTCTTTAATATAAGGGTTTCCAAACCATTATTAAAGCAATAGAGGGATAATAATTAAAATGTTGAGATGAAGCAGACGTTCTTTGTTTGCTTCTGTTTGGATACTTAGTATATCTTGCGAGATAAAAAGAGGGATAGGCTCTGATAGATCAAGGAGCTTATCCCTCTTTTCTTATAAATGATACAGAAATTTTATCGAAACTGTGAAACGAAATCAGATCAACAACTACGCGTTGTTATCATTCTCATAAGGCTTAATCGTCTGAATGGTACCGTCTTCGTTATACTTTAACTCCGTGAATTTTACACAGCGTTTATGGTTGACACCACCGGATAAGGAGCTGTCATGGTAGAATAGATACCATTTATCCTTAAATTGAACGATGGAGTGATGTGTTGTCCAGCCGATTACAGGCTCTAAGATTCTACCCTGATAGGTAAAAGGACCCTGTGGATTCTTACTGATCGCATATACAAGATAATGAGTGCTTCCGGTGGAATAGGACAAATAATAATATCCGTTATACTTATGCATCCAAGGACCTTCAAAGTATCTTCTTTCCTCGTCGCCGGCAGTAAGTGGGTTGCCATTCTCATCAAGGATTGTAATCATCTTAGGATCGTTTTTAAAGGTAAGGAGATCGTCACTCAGCTCTGCAACCATGGGACCCAGTGCAGGAGCAGTTACGGCAGGACCTACTGCGTTGGGTACAAAGGTACCGGTAGCCCATTTTTCTAATTGTCCGCCCCAAAGGCCGCCATAATAAATAAATGCTTTTCCATCATCATCAAGAAAAACAGCCGGATCGATACTAAAGCTTCCGGGAATATAATCAGGTTCGGGTGTAAAGGGACCGGCAGGATTTTTACTGGTCGCAACACCGATACGGAAGATGCCGTCCTTGTCCCTTGCAGGGAAGAAGAGATAGTAGGTACCGTTTTTAAAAGCAGCATCCGGAGCCCACATTTGGTTGCTGACCCAGGGAACATCTTTCATATGAAGTGCTTCTCCATGGTCAATACAGGGTGAGTCTATATCGTCCATTGATAAGATGTGATAATCCTCCATCCTATATTGGTCTCCATTGTCATTGTCAGGGCCGTCATGATCCAGATCATGAGAAGGATAGATATAAATTTTGCCGTCAAAAACATGTGCTGACGGATCCGCTGTAAAAATATGAGTAACTAAAGGTTGATTGGGGTTTGAATTCGATTTCATTTTATTCTCTCCATTATAATTTTGATATACGTTATATTATAACAAGCTTCTCTCCTTTTTACTTCGCAAAAGTTGACATGTTGTTCTGAATTAAAGCCATATTTCGTGAATATTAATCCGAATCACATCACAAGAAAGGAAAATGAGGAAAAGTCAACAATATTTGATTAGACATAGCAAGAGTGAAATGTTATATTTTCTGGGTAATACTAGAAAGTTATTTCAGGAGGTTATTATGGGACGGAAATTTATGAAGGTTAGTGTGATTTTGATGATGGTTCTGATACTTGTGTTTTTTACTGGATGCGCGAAAACAGAGAAGCCGAATCCGGTAAATACGGTGAGTCCAACGGTGGTCGAGGCCAAGAAGCCTGAGGCGGAAACCGATACGAAGAAGGAGGAAGAAAGCAATGCTACCGAGGAAACCGCTGTATCCGAAGCAGATGCCGAAGCTGCAACTGGGCAGGAAACGGCGGCAGTGGTAGGAGGAATCATGGATGTATATGCACAGTATGGAATAAAGGCAGGTACTTGCTTATCTGATATGATGATAACACAAAGTAAATTTACAGATATCATCACAGGAAATTTTAATTCAGTTACATTGGAGAATTTCATGAAGCCGGATTATATTCTGAATAAGGAGAGAAGTATTGAGACCGGAGAATTGTCGGTTGAATTCAAGAAGAATACGACAACGCTTCTGGACTGGGCTAAGAACAACAAAATGGCAGTACGTGGTCACGTACTTGTCTGGTACAGCCAGACTCCGGACTGGATATTCTATGAAGACTTTGATACCTCCAAAAATTTAGTTGACCGTGACACTATGCTGACAAGAATGGAAGGCTACATAAAGCAGGCCTTTGAGCAGCTGGAGCTGCTGGGCTACAGTGATATTTTCTATGCATACGACATTGTAAATGAAGCAATTATGGAGGATGGAAGCTACCGTGATTGTCTGTGGAAGCAGATTATTGGAGACGATTATATCTGGTATGCGTTCAAATATGCGGATCAGTATGCTCCTGAACACATTAAGCTTTACTATAACGATTACAATGAGCAGTTTAAGACAGCACACATCGTGAAACTGGCGCAGTCCTTAGTGGATACAGACGGTAGATCCTTGATCGATGGAATAGGCTGTCAGGGACATTTATATACACAGGATTCGATTAGCAGTTATATTACAACCCTCAAGGCCTTTAGTGCACTTGGACTTGATGTTCAGATCACCGAGTTAGATGTCAGTCTAGGAACATGGCAGAATATATTCGAAGCATCGGAAGACAATCTGAAGGCTCAGGGACAATATTATTATGAGCTGATCAATCGGATTATCGAAGAAAATGTAGCCGGGGGGACCAGGGTATCAGGGATCACATTCTGGGGTTTTGCGGACAACCTATCCTGGAGAAGAGATCGAAGTCCATTGTTATTTGATGGTGCACTGGTACCGAAGTACTCCTATCATGGAGCAAAGCAGGATCGTTTAAACGCTGGCTACTAAGAGAATCGCCGTATCATTTGAAGCATTATGAATATAATGTACAGAATGCTATATTATTGTTTCATTATGAGGAAACAATGAAAGAGGTGCGTGGATGGATCTCACAGATAATGTTATGAGTCACTACAGTCTGGATCCAAATGTAGCGAGAAATTTATCGCATAGTACGATTACCGCTCCTACCATGGAGGCAATTACACCAAGATGGCTGCTTACCTTTCTCCCCTGGGTATCCGTGGAAGCCGGTATGTATCGGGTGAACCAGGTCAAGAGAAGAACCAGTGATTCCACAATCGAAACAATGGAGAACCCGGAGCTGTTACCAAGGGTCATCGCAGATAACTTACAAGAGAGAGAATTGCCGGAAACCTTTACCGATTATGAGGCAACACCGCGAGAATATGCCCTTTGTGCGGTAAAAACACTTCTTAAGATGAACAGCCATGTTACGGATATTTTCAATTCTCCGATTGATCAAAAAGAGCAAGAAATGCGGCTTACGATTGAAGCAATGAAGGAAAGACAGGAATGGGAAATTGTAAATAATGAAAATTACGGGTTGCTGAATTCTGTGTCACCACGAATGCGGGTAAGACCCAGATATGGCATTCCTATGCCTGACGATATGGATGAACTTCTAGCCAAGGTATGGAAAAAACCCTCCTTCTTTTTAGCACATCCAAGAGCGATTGCAGCCTTTGGAAGGGAATGTACCCGCAGGGGTGTTCCACCGATGACGGTAAGCATCTTTGGGACACCATTTCTGACCTGGAGAGGGGTACCGATTTTACCCTGTGACAAACTGCTGATTGACGGAAAAGCCTGCAATATGTCCTCTACAGGTAAGACCAATATTCTACTGATGAGAGTCGGGGAACGAGAACAAGGGGTAATCGGCTTACATCAACCAGGGATCCCGGATGAAGGGATAATCCCAAGCTTATCTGTAAAATATGCGGGAATAGATAGTAAAGGGATTGCTTCCTATATCTTATCACTCTATTTTGGTACCGCTGTTTTGTCGGATGACTCGATCGGAATGCTAGAAAATGTAGAGGTAGGATACTATTATGATTACACATAATGGTGAGAATGCTTGGGTTATGGCACTCTATTGGAACAACTGCTTTGATGTTCAATCGATACGAAAGGATTTTCCGATTCTACATAGAAAGGTAAATGGGAAATCGTTGGTTTGGCTCGATAATGGAGCTACCACTCAAAAACCCAATCAGGTAATTGATACCTTAAATCAATATTACAGTTATTATAATTCCAATATTCACAGAGGAGCTCATACCCTCGCGAAGAGTGCAACCGAAGCATATGAAGGAGCACGAGATAAGGTAAGGGACTTTATCGGGGCTGCCTCTTCGGAAGAGATCATTTTTACCAGGGGGACAACAGAAGCGATCAATCTGATTGCCGAAAGCTATGGGAATCTGAATATTCACGAGGGTGATGAAATTCTTCTTACTATAATGGAGCATCATTCTAATATCGTTCCCTGGCAAAAGCTGCAGCAGGAAAAAGGTGCTGTGATTAAAGTGATCCCAATCAATGAGAGAGGAGAAATCCTTCTGGAGGAATATAAGAAGCTTCTCTCGTCCCGAACCAGAATCGTAGGGATAACTCATGTATCAAATGTGCTGGGTACGATTAATCCGATCCAGTGTATGGTTAAGCTGGCACATTCTTACGGTGCCTGTGTTGTAATTGATGGTGCTCAGTCAATTCCGCATTTACCAATCAATGTGAAAGAACTCGATACCGACTTCTTTGTCTTCTCCGGACACAAGATGTATGCTCCGACCGGTATCGGAGCTTTATACGGTAAGAAGGCTTTGTTGGACAGAATGCCTCCTTGGCAAAGAGGTGGTGGAATGATCAATCATGTCAGCTTCGACCATACAACCTATAACCATTTACCCTCTAAATTTGAAGCCGGTACGGGAAATATCGGAGATGCAATTGCTTTAGGAGCTGCTGTTGATTACCTTCGTGGATTTGGTATGGAACGTGTGGAAGAGCATGAAAGAGAATTAACAGGGTATGCCATGGAACGATTAGCAGAGATACCGGGAGTTCATCTGATCGGCACGGCTCCGAATAAAATCAGTGTACTATCCTTTGTTATTGATGGAATATCACCGGAACGAATAGGCCAATTTCTTGATTCGGAGGGAATTGCAGTTCGAGCGGGTCATCATTGTGCTCAGCCTGTTCTGGGGGAGTATGGCTTGGCTAGCTCTGTACGTGCATCCCTCGGAATCTACAATACCAGAGAAGAAGTGGATTGCCTGGCCAATGCGGTTCTAAAAATTGCAAAGTTGTATCATTGAGATAATCTTTCTCCTAGAAATAAGATGGTTAAAATCTGCGTCCGCAAATAAAAGGTGGGCGCATTTTTAACGCAAATAAAAGGTTTTATTTGTAATAAATTATCAGATAATAAATGGTATTGACGCATTAATTATCTATGATATAATAATTACACAGACAAAACCTATGAATTGTATTTTTATGGACCTGGAAAGGATATAAATATGAATATATTAATAGAAAACATTAAGCTTGGTAAGCCTGCGAATCGTGCAATGAAAAATGCAGGGATTGAGACAATCGATCAGCTAACCGGCTATAGTGAAACGGATTTACTTTCCCTTCATGGATTTGGTCCGAAGGCACTCGGGATTCTGAAAACGATACTGCAAGAAAATGATTTATTACTGAAGGAGGAATAGATAAATGAATGATCATCAGGCAATTACAATAGAAGCAACCGTAAATGCACCCATAGAGACAGTCTGGCAATGTTGGACTGGCCCTGAGCATATCATAAAATGGAATAGTGCCTCTGAAGATTGGCACACGACAGCTGCGGAGAATGATTTACGAGTAGGTGGTAAGTTTCTCTCCAGAATGGAAGCAAAGGATGGCAGCGTTGGCTTTGATTTTTATGGGATTTATGATGAGGTGGTTTTGCATGAGACGATTGCGTACACCTTAGGAGATGAGAGAAAAGTAGAAATTGCTTTTTCAGCGGCTTCCAATGGTACCAAAGTGATCGAAACCTTTGAAGCTGAAGGTATGAATAGTATTGAGCTTCAGAGGTCCGGCTGGCAGTCAATCTTAGATCATTTTAAGAGCTATGTGGAAGGGCTGCAATAGGAATAGACAGAGGGCTCTTTCAGAATATATTCGTAAACTGAAGATAAGGTCAATAGCATCCCTAACACACAGGTTGACGGACATCTTACTGTTTTATAAGCCATTATCAAACATGGAATGTTTGTTATTGTCTTACAAAATCAGCAATCTGTCCGTCAAACAGTGTATTATGGGATGCATATTAACCTTATCTTAGTTAACGAATGACGTTTTGAAACAGCCCTTATTCTATGCCTTGATTGCCCAGCGTAGCTTCGCGGAGCGGGCTCGAGAGTTGGTATTACATTCTTCCGGTGTGGGGCGGATGGCATCCGTGGATATCTCACGGTAGATTCCTTCCCTTAAGTATTTTTGAAAAGATTTTTTAACAAGACGATCTTCTCCGGAATGGAAGGATAGAATAGCAACACGCCCACCCTCTGCAAGTGAGGAAGGTAATTTTTCTAAAAATTCATATAACACTTCAAATTCGTTATTTACATCAATGCGGAGTGCTTGAAAGCATCTCTGGCAGGATTTCTTGATCTCATCATTTCGTGTGGCTTCCGGAAGGAATTTCAGTGTATCCGCAATAATCTCCTTCAGCATCGTAGTGGTTGAGACGTCGATCCCTTTCTTTATCCTTAAGGTAATGGCTCTGGCAATCTCCAGAGAATACGGTTCATCTGAATTTTCCCATAACATACCCTGTAATTCATCCGTTGAAATTGTTTTTAACCGCTCTGCTGCCGAGATCCCCTTGGAGGGGTTCAGTCTAAGATCCAAAGGTCCTTCACTCTTGAAGGAAAAACCTCGATCGGGATTGTCTATTTGCATCGAAGAGACACCCAAATCTGCCAGCACAAAGTTCAAAGGGCCTGATTCGAGTACGATTTGATCAATTCCGGAGAAGTTCATTTGCTTGATGGTAACGATCTCAGGACCATAGCCCAAGCCTTCCAAGCGAGCTCTGGTGCGAGGCAGTTCGATGGGATCTACATCGGTCGCATATAAATGTCCTTTCAAATTAAGACACTTTAACATCTCCAGAGAGTGACCACCATAACCCAGCGTGGCATCCAAACCAATCTGTCCCGGCGTGATCTGAAGGAAGTCTAATATTTCGTTCACACAAATCGAACGATGCATTCCGGCCGGGGTATTCCCTTTTTGAATGACCTTTGCCACAGTATCAGCATATTTCTCCGGCTGTAGTTCCTTATATTTTTGATCATAAGCTTTCGGATGAGTACCTTTATATCGAACCCGACGCTGATGCTTTTGTTCCTGATTTTCCATATTAACCTCCGATCTATTGCACAATCATGAACTATATCATACCAAATACATCCTGTAAATGCAAATAAATAGCGATTAGGTTGCCGTGTTTCGATTGTTGAAAAATGTATGATTTTCTGTTAGAATGAATGAATAAATAGGAAAGGTTATAATGCTCTTAATTATAAATTGCCAATATGATATTTGGAGTTATCTATTTCATCAGTTTTATCATCAGTATATTATTAATTGTTCTTTTATTAAGGAGCAGTAAGGTAGAAATATCAAAAAGATTATTTATGATGACGCTGCTGGTTTCCTTTTGGATTTTGATGGAGACACTCAGCTTTGTTACACCGATTCAATGGATTCTATTATTACAGAAGCTGAAATATATCGGAGTAATTCTTGTTGCTCCTATATTACTGATCGCTTCTGTATTATTTATGAAAAAATATGCCAAAATCAGACCCTTATATCGAATTTTGTTCTATGTCATACCGGGTCTGTCCTTGCTGTCTGTCTTTACAGGACAAATACCATTCCCCTTTCTGACAAATCCCGAAGTATATATACAAAATGGAATACCTATTTATACTTATACGAAAAATCTAGGCTTTTATATCAATGCGATGTATTCATACATCCTCATTTTGATATCCTGCTGTTTGCTCTTAATCAGGGCGATTAATTCACCTAAGATTTATCAAAAACAAAGCCTGTTTGTATTTGTGGGGTGCACTTCATCCTTCGTAATCAATCTGCTGTTTATAACGCAAAAAGTATTTATTATTCCGATAGATACAACACCGATCTTTATCCTGATTACCTTAATAATCTTCTACTGGGGTATATATCATTTACCAAAATCTATGCTGGTTCCCTATGCACGAGATCTTGTTATAGAAAATATTAAGGACTTACTTTTTGTATTAGATAACGATGATTGCATCATAGATGTTAATCCGATGGGACTGGAATTTATACAGCAACATGCCGATCCGGAACTAAAAAAATCAAATCAAAGAACTAAATTAATCGGTATTAGTATTTATGATATTATCAAACATATACCGGAAATCAAGAAATTGCCCTTACCATTGGATTTTAGCAAAGAAAACACTTTAGTGGTAGAGAGCGAAGGGCGAAAGCTCTATTATAAGATTAATGCAGAGGATATCTATGATTCTGACCAGCAAAAGATCGGAAGACTCTACTTATTACATGATTTAACTCAAATGACAGAACAGTTAAATCATCTTATCAAGCTAAATGAAGAACTGATCATATCGGATAATATTATTAATCAAGCCATTGAGGGTATTGTAATAACAGATTCTACGAATGCAATCATACGTGCCAATGAATCTATTCTTAAAATGTCAGGTTATACAATTGAAGAATTGCTTGGACAGGATCCAAGGATTTTTCGTTCGGATTATCATGATGCGAAGTTTTATCAGCAGATGTGGCATCATATCACGACGAAAGGTTTTTGGGAGGGAGAGATATGGGACAGAAAGAAAACAGGAGAGGTATATCCTAAATGGATGTCAATCACTACTATAAATGATCAGAATGGTAAGGTATCGAACTACATCGCGATATCCTCGGATATAACAAAAATGAAGAAGGCAGAGCAGGACATTCATCTTCTGGAAAATTATGATCCGCTGACAGGGATACCAAATAGGACATTGTTCTATGATCGTCTTAATTTGGCGTTAAGTAGAGCAAAACGAAGTAGTTCCTGCGTTGCTTTATTTTACATGGATATTGACCAATTCAAGTTGATTAATGATTCACTCGGCCATGATGCGGGAGACTTACTACTCATTGAGATTTCTAAAAGACTGCAATCCGTCATTCGCGAAGAGGACATGCTGTCAAGATTAGGGGGAGATGATTTTACCTTAATCACAGAGGGAGACAATTGTGCGGAGGAAGCCGCGGGCATTGCCGAGAGAATCATAAAGGAGATTAGCAGACCTGTTCTTTTAAAGGAGAAAGAGGTTTCGGTAGGAATCAGTATTGGCATTGCAATTGCACCTCATGATGACATGACGGTGGAGGGTTTGATTCGCAAAGCCGACAGTGCAATGTATCATTCCAAGGCAACCGGACGGGGGAAATACATATTCTCGTCCGTTGAGATTGAGAAAAGAAATCTAGAGCAGCTGGAGATGCAGATCAAATTGAAACAAGCACTGGTGAACGAGGAATTTGAATTGTTTTTACAGCCTCAGCTCGCTTATATCGATCATGGTTATAAGATTATAGGTGCGGAAGCTTTGATTCGTTGGAATAGTGAGGGGAACATTATTTTCCCCGGTATGTTTATTCAGGCAGCAGAAGAGAATGGTTTGATTCTTCCGCTCAGTAATTGGATTGCATCAGAGATTTTTCACATTGATAAATTACTTAAGGAAAATAATATTAATATAAAACTGGCGTTCAATGTCTCAGTAAAGCAATTTGAGAATAAGGACTTTATCGAGCTCCTGCAAAAACTATTAGAAGATTATTACGCACAAAGCATTCAATTGGTAGTCGAGATTACAGAAAGCATGTTTATCAATGATCTTACTCATGCTATTGAATATCTGAAGGAGATAAAGGCACTTGGAATCAGCATTGCTCTGGATGATTTTGGAACAGGGTTTTCCTCCTTAAGCTATCTGACAAGACTTCCGATTGATTATCTGAAGATTGATCGATCTTTTGTCAGTCGGTTGGATGATATTCAAAATAGAAATCTGACTTATTCCATCCTGTCCATGGCGAAGACCTTAAATCTGAAGACCTTAGCAGAAGGGGTAGAGACGCTGGATCAGGCTGAAAAACTGGTTGATAAAGATTGTGATGAATTACAGGGATATTACTTTAGTAAGCCGATCCCAGTGAAGGATTTCATCGAATTTTATCATCAATGGAACATGAATAACTAAATAATGAGCAGGTTATTCGATCCGGTTTTGCATTATGCAGAGCCGGATTTTTTGTGTATTAAAGGGAATAAATTAACTTATTTGAATAATAATGATAATCAATCTCAAAAAGCTTGACAAAATGAAAATTATATAATAGACTAATCCCGTTGCTTAAGCAAAACCATTTTATGAAATATTATGTAACCAGTAATTGCAGGTTCTTATAAAGATCACACTGAATTATTGAGTTGTAAAACACCAAAAGGAGCGTACTTATGAAAATCAACAAGATTAGCATTATTGCATTGGCATTAACCTTATCCTTATCGGCTTGTTCTACTGTGTCAAAGACACCTGCCGAGGAACCTGGAGTAGCATCTTCTTCCGAGGTAACTGAGACACCGGTAACACAAGCACCTACAGAGACTCCTGCTTCGACGGATGCTTCTACGCAAGCACAATATCCGATTACGATACAGCATGCTTTTGGCGAAACAGTCTTAACAGAAAAGCCGGAGCGTATAGCTACCATTTCCTGGGGTAATCAGGATGTTCCGTTAGCACTTGGCGTAGTACCGGTCGGCGTGTCTCAGGCAAATTACGGTGTACTCGATGGAAGCGGTTTGTTACCGTGGACATTAGAAGGCTTTAAGAGTTTAGGTGTTGATAGTCCTGTGATTTTCAATGATACAGACGGTCTGAATTATGAAGCAATCAGCGACGTTGCTCCCGATGTTATTCTGGCAGCCTATTCCGGAATAACACAGGAGGAATACGACATGTTATCTGCAATTGCTCCTGTTGTAGCCTATCCGACGCTTGCGTGGCAGACCTATTGGCGCGATCAGATCAGAATGGACGCGGCAGGCATGGGTATGAAAGCAGAGGGCGAGAAGCTAGTATCGGATTTAGAGCAGCTTATTGGAGAGAAGACAGCGAATTATCCGCAGATCGCCGGTAAAACAGCAGCCTTTTTCTATTTCAATCCCTCCGATCTTGGCAAATTTTATATCTATCTTCCCACGGATCCGCGTGCGGCGTACCTTACGGACCTGGGCATGGAATTTCCGGAAAGTGTTTTGAAGTTATCCGAGGGTAGTGCCAGCTTTGCTCTTGAGCTTAGTGCGGAGAATGTAGATGTTCTGAAGGATATTGATGTCATGATCGCATATGGTGTTGACACACTGTTAGGGGCATTAAAGGCAGATCCTTTGGTTGGAACCATTCCTGCTGTACAGAGAGGTTCGGTTGCTCTGATTGCAGACGGAACTCCTCTTGCGGCCTCCGGTACTCCCAGTGCGTTATCCATTCCTGCAACAATCGATGAATACTTGAACTTAATCGGAGAGGCAGCTGATAAAGCAGAATGAAATTTACAAAAACAATAATCATTTTATTGGTCTGTATATTTGGTATCCTAGCATGCATAATAGCCTCCTTAGCCTTTGGTGCACGCACAGTGGCATTCTCGGAAGTGATTAAGGCGCTGTTACCATCAGGGGGTAAAGCCTTCGAAGCTATCGTGGTACAGGAACGAATACCAAGGACTGTATTCAGTCTGATCGCCGGAGCAGCACTTGGCGTCTCCGGCGCTCTGATGCAGGCAATCACAAGAAATCCCATTGCAGACCCAAGTATACTGGGGGTGAATACCGGAGCATCGTTGTTTGTGGTAAGTGGTATTGCTTTCTTTCAGATCAATACCGCAGGACAATATATCTGGTTTGCTTTAGCCGGAGCTGCAGTAACTGCTGTGTTTGTCTATGGAGTCGGATCCTTAGGATCTGGGGGAGCAACACCGATCAAACTTGCTTTAGCCGGAGCTGCGACCAGTGCAGCCTTATCTTCCTTGGTCAGTGCGGTCATCCTTCCCAGAACGGAGGTCATGAATGCCTATCGTTTCTGGCAGGTGGGTAGCGTCAGTGGTGCTACCTGGGAAGGTATTATTACCGTCTCTCCCATTCTTGTAATAGGTATCCTGATCGGTATATTGGCGACACCGGCACTGAATGCTCTGGCTTTAGGAGATGATGTGGCTACCGGGTTGGGGGTACGAACCGGTATGATTCGGGTAATCAGTGCCATCGCCGGAGTCCTTTTATGCGGAGCAACCACTGCACTGGCCGGACCCATCGGATTTGTCGGACTTATGATACCTCATACAATGCGTCTGATCCTTGGTCCGAATCTTCGGCTGATTGTTCCGATGTCTGCAGTTGGAGGTGCAATGCTGTTAACAATTTCTGATATCATCGGAAGACTGATCGGTAATCCCGGAGAGCTTGAGGCAGGAATTATTACCGCATTCTTCGGAGCTCCAATACTAATTATAATTGCCATGAGAGCGAAGGTGCGTTCCATATGATGAAGAATAAAATTAGCGAGATCCGGACAGGCATGCTCAAGAGAAGAGTTCGTCTGATAACAGTTACGATCCTTCTGGCGGCTCTGTCACTATTATTAGCGGGTCTCATGTTGATACTCGGTAATACCGTATATCCCTTTAGCACAGTGATCAAAGTCCTTTTGGGTGAGCAGATAAAGGGAGCGACGTTTGCGATTAGTACGCTCAGGTTGCCAAGAATGCTTACCGGCTTACTCGTTGGTCTTGCCTTTGGTATGGCAGGGAACACCTTTCAGACGATGCTTCGCAATCCCCTTGCCAGCCCGGATATCATTGGTGTTACTTCGGGTTCCAGTGTAGCAGCTGTTTTATGCATTTTGGTTTTCAAAATCAGCGGTAATATGGTCTCTGCCGCCGCGGTAATCTCTGGTCTCCTGGTAGCAGCTTTGATCTATTTCCTCTCCAGAGGCGGAAGCTTTTCAGGAGGGAGACTGATTTTGATCGGAATTGGAGTTCAAGCAATGCTGAATGCTGTGATTTCCTATTTGCTGCTAAAAGCAAACCAATATGATGTTCCCGGTGCACTCCGTTGGCTTAGTGGAAGTCTAAACGGTATGCAGATGAAGGATATCCCGGGATTATTGGTTGTTGTAGTTATCTTTGGTTTTGTAATCCTTATGCTCGGACGTCATCTTAATATTTTAGAATTGGGAGAGCAATCTGCGATAACCTTAGGCTTAAAAGCAGATCAGATACGTCTTTTGCTGGTATTATGCTCTGTTTTTCTTATTGCTTTTGCAACAGCAATAACCGGACCGATCGCTTTTGTGGCCTTTCTTGCAGGACCAATTGCCGGAAGGCTTGTAGGAAGAGGCAGTTCTAATGTTCTTCCCTCCGGTTTTGTCGGAGCAGCTTTAGTACTAGGCGCAGATCTAATCGGACAATTTGCCTTTGATATCCGTTTTCCTGTCGGAATTATCACTGGAATTCTGGGGGCTCCCTATCTATTGTTTTTACTGATACGTATCAATCGAACCGGAGGTGCAGCATGAGAAATACCAATATATTATCCGCACAGAGAGTTGTGGCCGGATATGATAAGAAGACTATCCTTCATGGGATAGATGCGATCATTCCCAGTAATAAAATCAGTGTTATCATCGGAGCGAATGCCTGTGGGAAATCAACCTTGTTAAAGACCTTCGCCAGATTGATCAAGCCTTCTTCCGGAGAAATTGTTCTGGATGGAAAGCAAATTGATCACATTCCATCCAAATTGCTGGCAAGAGAGTTGGGACTACTTCCTCAGTCTCCGGTCGTTCCCGAGGGCATTATTGTATCCGATCTGGTAGCAAGGGGACGATTTCCTTATCAAACCTTCTTAAAGGGTATGGGAAAAAAGGATTATGATGCGGTAGAAGAAGCACTTGAAATTATGGGAATAACAGAGCTTGCCAATCGGAGTGTGGATGAATTGTCCGGCGGACAGCGTCAAAGGGTCTGGATTGCCATGGCTCTTGCACAACAGACAGACATCTTACTACTGGATGAACCTACCACCTTTCTGGATATCGCTTACCAGATCGAAATACTAGATTTATTAACCGATTTGAATCACAAACGAGGAACTACCATCGTTATGGTCCTTCACGATATTAACCTGTCTGCCCGCTATGCAGACTATATATTCGCGGTCCATAAAGGCAATCTCGTAGCCCAGGGTTCCCCTGCCGAGGTTATAACAAAGGATCTAATGAAGAAGGTCTTTGGTTTGGATTGCTCCGTCATCAAGGATCCGGTATCCGATTCTCCCTTCATTGTACCGATGGGAAGACATTATGTTAGAAATAATCATTAATAGAATATTCCTGCCTACTGTAAATACTTTGGTTTTATAGTGGGCTTTTTGATTCAAATCCTTTGCCTGGATTGTTTGCCAGGAATACATTTTCTGGTATAATAAAGAAAAGGAGATTACCCGGCATATGATTTATATATCAATGCGGAAGACGGGGACGATTGCAGGGGGGATCGAAATGCGAATAACGAAAAAGGGCATCGCAATGATAATAATATTGACGATACTTACAGCAGCCATTTTACTATACCTATATGCGCGGATTACATACGGAGCAGTACTGGAGGTGGATTTTGATATGATATTAACCAGAAAAGATTATGAGGTAAGAGTTGTAACACAGGAGGACGAGGTGACTACCTTAGCCAAGAAGGATAAGAGTGACTTTAAGGTTCTTGCTTTTACCGATATGCACTTTGATGGGATGGATGATAAGGCAATGGATAAGACCATGGATGAATTCCTGAACGCAATGAATCAGGAGCAACCGGATCTGGTCGTTTTTACCGGCGATATTGTTACTGCGATCTTCAATAAGGAACGGGCAGAGCTTCTAGCACAAACTATGGAAGCCTATGGAGTCTACTGGTGTCCGATACTTGGCAATCATGAAGGGGAGCATCCTCTTGCTTACCCCAGAGAGAACCTGATTAAGCTCTGGGCAGATGATGAAAAATATCCGCACTGTCTGGTGAAAATGGGACCGGAGGAGTTGTCCGGATATGGGAATTATGTCGTGAATCTGTTGGACTCAGAGGGAAGCATCCATCAGAGCCTGATCTTCATGGACAGCGGTGATTATGTATCCGAAGAGGATGTTAAGACCTTGACCGTAAGCAAAGGCTCCTATGCTTATATTCAGGCTGACCAGATCGCTTGGTATAAGAAGCAGATCAAAGCCTTACCGGAGGGTACCAGGTCAAGTCTGTTTATCCATATTCCTCTATGTGAATATGCACAGGCTTGGGATGAGATTTATAATGAAGCTGAGGACTCGATCAAGGATACCAGAGAAAGTAGATACCTTTATGGTCTGCAGAGGGAACCGGTATGCTGTGCGGAGTATAATAGCGGGTTATTTACCGTGATGAAGGAGCTTGGGAGTACAAAGGATGTCTATTGTGGCCATGATCATATTAATGACTATTCCATCGTGTATCAAGAAATTGGACTGCATTATCTTGAGGCAAGCGGCTATGCTACCTATGGTTGGAACGAGGATTCAGGGAAGAAGACAGAGATTCTTGCGGAACAGTCATTACAGGGTTACACAATCCTTGAGATGAAATCAAAGGGTGAGAATAGCATAACAAGAGTTCGGTATAAGCAATAATAATAAAGAACACGATACGATCATCGTATCTTGGAGAGGAGCCTGAGAAAATAGGATGGAAAAGGAGAAAGATATCATAGGTACGGTAGAGGATTACATCGAAGCTCTTCCGGAGGAACGGAAGGAAGCGATCACGAAACTTCGTAAGCTTATTAAGGAGAATCTCCCGGAGGGGTTTGAGGAAAATTTCAGTTACGGAATGATTGGGTATGTGATTCCGTTATCACTATACCCTAGCGGTTATCATGCGAAAAGAGGGGAACCTCTTCCATTCTTATCTATCGCATCTCAGAAGAACTACGTCGCGCTATATCATATGGGGCTATATACCAAGATTGAAGTAGAAGAATGGTTCCGGACAGAATATGCCAAGAGAGTTTCTACAAAGCTTGACATCGGAAAAAGCTGTATCCGGTTCAAAAATACACAAAATATTCCGTATGATCTGATTGCAGAGTTATGTCAGAAGATTACAGCGAACGAGTATATTATCGCTTATGAAAAAGCAATCATGAAACAGTAGTCTTGAGCAGTGAAAACACCCAACTACAATTATGTTGCACAGTGGCTTTTATGTGTGTTAAATTAGTGTAGCACAGAAAATGATTCGTAGAGAAGCAGAGGATTAGGATTAAATATGAGATTAGATCGCTTCCTGGCAGAAGCAAGTGTCGGAACAAAGAAGAGTGTACGCCTCTATGTAAAGGAAGGCAAGGTTACCGTGAATCATCAGATGGTAGATAATCCTGCGCTGGAGATAGATGAGAATTCGGATATGGTTAGGTTTCTCGGAAATGATGTAATTTATCCCGGAAGGTTCTATTATATGTTACATAAACCGGAGGGTTGTATTACTGCGACGAAGGATGGGGGAAATAAGACCGTGATGGATTATTTTCCTCCCCAGCAGAGGATAGGATTATTTCCTGTTGGCAGACTGGATAAGGATACGGAGGGCTTGCTGCTGATTACCAATGATGGTGAATTCAGCCATCGGTTGATGTACCCAGATAAGAAGATAGAAAAGACCTATTTCTTCTGTGCTTTCGGAAGTCTGGAGAAAGCAGACAGGACTAAGCTGATCGAGGGAGTGATTATAGGTGAGAATGAGCCACTTGCAAAAGCAGTCCGTGTTGAAATAGAAGAGGAAGACCTCTATGATAATCTCAAGGATCGTTTGAGTCAGCTTAATCTTAAAGAAATCAGGATCAATGCTGCCAGGCAGATGGTTGTGTCAGGATATATAACCATCACAGAGGGACGTAAGCATCAGGTTAAGCGGATGCTGAAGGCAGTCGGTTGTTATGTCGTTTACTTAAAACGTATTTCCATTGGTGAATTAAGGCTTGATGAAGCGCTGCAAAAGGGTCAATACCGGGAACTGACTGACGATGAGGTTAGAAGCTTGCAATAATACAGGAGACGAAGAGTGAGAAAGTTTAAAAAGTTCTATATTGAGATAACCAATGTATGTAATCTGAATTGCGATTTTTGCCCTCAGACAGAGCGAAAACCGGAATTTATGAGTGTTGAAACCTTCCGCCTTATACTGGAGCAGATCAAAGGGTATACGGATTATCTATATTTTCATGTAAAAGGGGAACCATTGTTGCATCCCGGAATCGACGAGCTTCTGGATATAAGTCATGATATGGGGTATAAAGTTAATATCACCACCAATGGAACCCGGATTCAAAAGGTTCAGGATAAAATTATGCATAAGCCTGCACTAAGACAGATGAACTTCTCTCTTCATAGCTTTGATGGCAATGAGGGAGTTGCGAATAAGGAAGAGTATATCAATCATATTCTCCGCTTTGTCAAAGAAGCTATGGATCAGACAGAAATGCTTGTTGCCCTGCGTCTGTGGAATCTGGAAGAGGACAATGAGGCTAATCAGGAAAAGAAGAGAAATAATGAGCTGCTTACGGTTATTGAAAGGGAATTCGATCTACCCTTCAAGATTATAGAGAAGGTATCACCCGGCAGTGGAATTAAAATAGCAGAGCGTCTCTACCTGAATCAGGATTATCAGTTCAAATGGCCGGACTTAAAGGAGTCTGAGGATGATGGCGTTGGCTTTTGTTATGGACTTCGCAATCAGGTGGCAATTCTTGTGGATGGTACAGTAGTACCCTGTTGTCTGGACGGAGAAGGCGTGATTAAGTTAGGGAACATGTATAATTCTACTTTTGCGGAGATAATCAGGAGTGAAAGAGCAAGCAATATCGTCGAGGGGTTCAGTAGGCGGGAAGCCGTTGAAGAGCTCTGTCGAAAATGTGGTTTCAGAAAGCGTTTTGGATAAGGAAAGGTAATCCTTTCTTTGAAAAGCGATATAAATAATAATGATAAGAAGGGTGCTTATGAATAATAATGATATTTTAATTAGATTGCGATATGCTTTAGATATCAAGGATACCGATATGATTGAGATCTTCCGGCAAGGTGGCATTACAATTACCAGGGAAGAGCTGCAGCGGATCTTGTTAAAGCCTAAGAATATCAATCATATTGATGCGGATGAAGAAGAGTTTATAGCGGATGAGGATATGAGAAGATGTAATAACTATATGCTGGAGTCGTTTTTAAATGGGTTTATTACCTTTAAGCGAGGAAAGCAGGAGACAAAGCCCGGTGAGCCTGAAAAGGAGGCTTATATCATAAAGCACAATAAAGCAGTGAATAATGTTCTGCTGAAGAAATTAAAAATTGCACTTTCCTTAACAGGTGATGATATGCTTGCTATTTTTAAGTTGGCAGGAGTCATTCTCTCGAACGGTGAATTAAGTGCTGTGTTACGAAAAGAAGGACAGCGTAATTATAAAGAATGCGGCGATCGATATGCCAGAAATTTTCTGAAAGGATTGGCAATCCGGTATCGTAACATATAACCAGAGACACTAGATACTCTTCAAAAGAAAGAACTCTATTGGCGATACAGGATAACAAGTCAGGCAGGTGAATTCATTGGAACTGGAGAAATATATAGCATTTATCGAAGAAGCAGAAAAGTTGAAATCCGTCGTCAGGACAGCATGGACGAGCAACGGACGAAGAGAAAGTACGGCAGAGCATTCCTGGAGACTAGCTCTGCTGGCAGGTGTGTTACAGGAATATTATCCGGAGCTAAATCTATCTAAGATCATCCTGATGAGTTTGATTCATGACATCGGAGAGATATATGAAGGAGATATTTCTGCTGCGCTATGCCCGGATAAGGACGACAAGTATGATATAGAGTATCGAGCTGCAAGATCTGTTTTTTCTTACCTTCCCGAGCCACAGGCGAGCCATATGATGGACCTCTGGCTGGAGTATAACGATAATGTGACACCGGAGGCAAAGCTGGTTAAGGCACTGGACAAAGCAGAAACAATCATACAGCACAACCAAGGTGACAATCCGAAGGGATTTGATTATCAATTTAACCTGGGATACGGTAAGGAGTATTTTGAAAATAACGAAATGCTGGAGCTGCTTCGAACCTTGATTGATGAGAAAACAAGACGAAAAGGGTAGCATATGAAGGACACAGGAGATAAGAAATGAGAAAGTTGGTAGTCGGGATATTAGCCCATGTGGATGCAGGAAAGACAACGTTGGCGGAGGGCATGCTCTATCTAACCGGGAGTATCAGAAAATTAGGCAGAGTGGATCATAAGGATGCATTCCTGGATACCTATACCTTGGAGCGAGCCAGAGGAATCACTATCTTCTCAAAGCAAGCCGTCTTATCCCATAGAAATACTCTGGTCACCTTACTGGATACTCCGGGGCATGTGGATTTCTCGGCTGAAATGGAGCGCACCTTGCAGGTCCTGGATTATGCGGTTCTGGTTATTAGCGGCAGTGACGGTATTCAAGGGCATACAGAGACCCTATGGCGACTCCTCATAAGATATAAGATACCGACCATTGTATTTATTAATAAGATGGATTTGGAAGGTACCGATCGAACCCTATTGTTGAATGAATTAAAAAAGAGATTTGGAGACGGATGTATCGATTTTTCGCTGCCTCATAATCAGGATAGCTTCCTGGAGAATCTGGCAATGTGTGATGAGAATCTGCTGGAGCAATATATGGAGCATGGAACGATACGATCGGAAGATATCACTCGGATGATAGCAGCTCGAAAAGTATATCCGTGTTATTTTGGTTCCGCCTTGAAGCTGGAAGGTGTCGATGGACTGCTGGATGGATTGGAAGATTATACACAAACACCCACCTATCCGGAGAGCTTTGGAGCTAAGGTCTTCAAAATAACTAGGGATGATCAGGGAAATCGTCTCACTCATATGAAAATCACCGGTGGAAGTCTCAAGGTGAAGCGGATGCTGACGAACAAGGAAGATGAGAAGCGGAAGCGTCCTACCGTGAAGGAAGCGATCGAAGGTGAGAAAGAATTCCTATTCTGGGAAGAGAAGGTAGATCAGATCCGGATCTATAACGGTGTAAGGTTCGAAGCTGTAGAAGAAGCCAAAGCCGGAACGGTATGTGCAGTAACAGGACTCAGCAGAACTTATCCCGGAGAAGGACTGGGAATAGAAGCCATAGCCGATATGCCCATATTGGAACCGGTAATGACTTATCAGATGATACTCCCAATCGGTTGTGACCCCCATAACATGCTGACGAAGCTAAGACAGCTGGAGGAGGAAGACCCTCAGCTTCATATTATCTGGTCGGAACCGTTAAAAGAGATTCAGGTACAGCTGATGGGCGAGGTACAGATTGAGGTTCTTAAAAGCATCATACAGGAACGTTTTGGAGTAAGTGTTGACTTTGGAACAGGCAATATCGTATATAAGGAGACCATTAAAGAGGCGGTGATGGGAGCCGGACATTTTGAACCGCTGCGCCATTATGCTGAGGTACATCTTCTTTTGGAACCGGAGGAACCCGGAAGCGGACTCTCCTTCGATTCGAATTGCAGTGAGGATGTTCTGGATCGCAACTGGCAGCGATTGGTATTGACACATTTGGAAGAAAAGGAGCATTTGGGTGTATTAACCGGTTCCCCAATAACCGATATGCGAATTACACTGATCGCAGGTCGAGCTCATCAGAAGCATACTGAGGGCGGAGATTTCCGACAGGCAACCTACCGGGCAGTAAGACAGGGCCTTAAGAAAGCGAACAGTATCTTATTAGAGCCTTACTATAATTTCAACCTGGAGATTCCTTCTGATACCGTAGGAAGAGCTATGTCTGACATTGTAAGAATGAGCGGGAGTTTCAACCCACCGGATGTAACACAGGAGATTGCCATCATCACCGGATATGCTCCTGTTGCAACTATGAGCGGATACCAAGTCGAAGTTACGGCATATACCAAAGGTAGGGGGCGTTTGTTTTGTACCTTAAAGGGTTATCTGCCATGCCATAATGCGGACGAAGTGATACAGCATATGGGTTATGATAGTGAGAGGGATCCGTTTAATCCTACCGGATCTGTATTCTGTGCCCACGGAGCCGGGTTCGTAGTAGAGTGGGATAGAGTCCATAATTATATGCATCTGGATACTAAGAGTGAACAGTCTGTCGCAGAAGAGAAGAAGGAGATTCTAGGAGATAAACCAACTACTTCCCGTTCGCATATATCCTATAGTGGATCCAT
This sequence comes from Bacillota bacterium, assembly GCA_023421075.1. Lineage (GTDB taxonomy): Bacteria > Bacillota > Clostridia > Lachnospirales > Lachnospiraceae > Mobilitalea. The sequence continues at coordinate 60,790 of JAEZUM010000060.1, read as the reverse complement.
ACAAGAGGATAGAGAACTGGAAGCTATTTTTACCAGTACCTATGGTCCGATCAAACAAAAAACTACTTATACTTCAAGCGGGTTAGGGTATGAGAAGAAAGAGAATGTTACAAAGACTCTAAATAAACAGCAGGATCAGCGAAAAGAACCTGTGAAGGAATACCTTCTGGTAGATGGCTATAACATCATATTTTCCTGGGAGGAATTGAATGAACTGGCTAAGACTAATATGGATGCGGCCAGAAATAAGCTGATGGATATTTTATGTAATTATCAGGGATTTAAGAAGTGTATCCTTATTCTTGTTTTTGATGCCTATAAAGTCAAGGGAGGCATAGGAGCAGTATTTGATTACCATAATATTCATGTGGTATACACGAAAGAAGCAGAAACAGCCGATGAATATATCGAAAAAGTAACCCATGAAATGGCAAGAAAGCATCATGTCACCGTTGCAACCTCGGATGCACTGGAGCAATTAATTATCCTCGGACAGGGTGCGGTCCGATTCTCTGCGAGTGATTTAAAGGAGGAGATCACCCGCGTCCGAGATCAGATACGAAGAGATTATCTGGAGAAGCAACCGGGAGGTCGCGCTTTCATCGGAGACCAATTCGATGATATCTTGGGGCAGTTCGAAGAAAAGGAATAAGGTAACTTAAGGAAGGGATATTATTATCAATTGACATAAACAAGAGAAAGATAATTCATTAGAAAAGGAGAACGCTATGAAAATAACAATGTATGGGACTGAAATCTGTCCGGATTGTGTGGTAGCCAAAAAACAGCTGAGTAAGGATAAAGGTATTGAATTAGATTATAGAAATATCACAGAAAGCACAAAGGTATTAAAGGAATTCCTAACCTATCGTGACCATGATGCATTGTTTGTATCGGTAAAGGAAGAGGGAAGGATCGGAATTCCTTTCTTTATACTTGAGGACGGTACCAAGACCTTCGAGATCGATCCGTATGTCAGCCAGGAGGTAATCGAAGCTAAACCGGCTTACAACTCCTGCTCCATCGATGGAAAAGGTCAATGCTAAAATCGGTTATTTATTGAAAGGAGAGAGAGTATGACAATTAATCGTAGTAAGGTAGTAATCGTAGGAGCTGGACTGGTAGGCTCTTCTACCGCATTTAGCTTGATTACACAGGGCATATGTGATGAAGTAATGATCATCGACGTTAATAAAAATAAAGCACGTGGCGAGGTAATGGATTTGTGTCACTGTGTGGAGTACTTAAATCGAAATGTGAAGGTCTTAGAAGGAGATTATAAGGATTGCTCTGACGCAGATATCGTAGTTATTACAGCGGGATCACCACCGAAGCCGGGTCAGACCAGACTGGACACTCTGGAGTTGTCTGCCAATATAGCGAAAGCTATTGTTGAGCCGATTATGGCCTCAGGTTTCCGTGGCCACTTTATCGTGGTATCGAACCCTGTAGATATCATAGCATATTATGTATATAAACTATCCGGTCTTCCTAAGAATCAGGTGATTGGAACCGGTACAGCAATGGACTCAGCAAGACTAAAGCATTTTCTCGGCGAGCTGATCGGGGTAGATCCCCGAAGTGTTCAGGGCTATACAATGGGAGAGCATGGTGACAGCCAGATGTGCCCTTGGTCTCACGTGACGGTTGGAGGCAAGCGCTTTACAGATATTATTGAAGACAACGAAGAATATAAGAATGTTGATCTCGATGAAATCGTAAGAAGAGTTGCCCGTGTCGGCTTAGATATTCTGGAGGTAAAGGGAACCACCTGTTATGGTATTGCTACGGCTATCGTCGGAATTATTAAGGCTGTGATGAATGATGAGAACCGAATCATACCGGTATCTACCTTATTGGAAGGGGAATTCGGCGAACATGACGTCTTCTGCGGGGTTCCGGTTATTCTGAATCGGACCGGAGTACAGGATATTGTGGAGGTGCATCTTTCCCCTGAGGAGGAAAAGAAATTTAAGCACTCCGTATCAGTGATAAGAGAATATACTCAGAAACTAAACATAAATTAAGTTATTATCTTTTTCATTCAAGGATAGATACTATGAGGCAGTAAGCTTTCACAATGATGCATTGCATCGGTATAACGCTTCAGAAACAGGGAGGAAATAACATGACATCATTATTTACCGGATATACACTAAAAAACATGGAACTGAAAAACAGGATTGTTATGGCACCGATGTGTATGTTTTGTGCTGACAACGATGGAAATCCAAATGACTGGCATTTTATTCATTATACCAGCAGAGCCGTTGGTCAGACCGGATTGATCATTTTTGAGGCTACCGGTGTGGAGAGCAGAGGACGAATCTCGGATCGGGATCTTGGACTTTGGAAGGATGAACAGATCGATGGATTGAAACGAATCGTCGAGGCCTGTCATGAGCATGGTGCAAAGGTGGGGATTCAATTAGCTCATGCCGGTAGAAAATCAGAGGTTATGGGTGAGCCGAGTATTGCTCCCAGTCCGATTGCATTCAGTGAAAGATATCGGATCCCTACCGAGATGACGAAGGAGGATATCAATCAAGTGAAAGCGGCTTTCCGTGAAGCGGCAAGAAGAGCGGAGTCAGCTGGCTTTGATGTGATCGAGCTGCATGGTGCACACGGTTATCTGATCAGTGAATTTCTATCGCCCTTAACGAATAAGCGCACCGATGAATACGGCGGGAACGAAGAGAATCGTTCCAGGTTCTTAAAAGAAGTACTAATAGAAGTAGGTTCTGTGTGGCCAAAGGAAAAGCCGATCATCGTGAGAGTATCGGCAGAGGATTTTGGAGAAGACGGTAATCATGATTATAATATGGCAAGTATGTTGAAGCTTGTTCAGATGGAAGGAATTGATCTGGTCAATGTCAGCTCCGGCGGCGTGGTCAATGTCAGTGTAAATGCTTATCCCGGATATCAGGTAGGTTATGCAGAAACAATCAGAAAAGAAACAGGATTACCGGTCATCGCAGGCGGACTGATCACCACTCCGATTATGGCAGAGGAAATCCTTGAGAAGAAGCAAGCGGATCTGGTCTTTCTTGGACGTGAGCTGTTACGTAATCCATATTGGCCGATGCATGCAGCTATGGAGCTAAAGGAAGAGATTCGATGGCCGGCTCAATACGAACGGTCTAAATAAAGAGCTATATATGATCAAGGGGTTGTTCAAAACCAAGACGTAAGCAATAGCTACATCTTGGTTTTGATACAACCCCTCTTTACAATCAGACAATGATATATAATTTTTATTGTTTTGTTAAGGTATACAGAGCATAGGAGGACATGTTAACCATCTGATAACCTTCCTCTTCATTTTTATCAAAGGAAATAATATAGTCCATCTTATAAGTGGACATTTCTTCTTGTGAACCATTCACACTGAGACCTTCGGGGAAGAGAACGAGATAAATTCCGTCTCCTTCCTTCAGACTCATCACAGCATTTTCTACATCACAGCCATAGGTACCATAATGCATGTTGCTTTTGTCCTTCGTGTTGTCCTTATACCATTCGTAGGTTCCGTCCTCTTTTAACACCAGATATCCTCTGTCAGCCACGTCCCATTCGCCTACCAGGAACGCATGGGCTTTCGCTTCATTCACCTCATTTGTCACGGCTGTCGCTTGGATGCTTGACATTAATTTCGTGGCTTCATCGATTCCGTATTCATAATTTTTATCGGTAGACGTATAAGAGATGGAGGCGGCATTATAATATTTACCGTAATAGCGCTGATAAACCTGTCGAGTAAGATCTCCGTCCTTGAAGCGATATCCATATTCGTACCAGGTGGTTCCATTTACATCGATTTTCGTAGGTTTTTGAACAATTTCAAAACCTTCATTGGTAGAAACCAGGGTCTCGAAAAATTGGATCATGTCCATTGGATGCTGATAGGTACTTTCTTGAGAGACATAGATGCTTACCGTATTTCCCTTTGCATCCTCAAATTCTAGAGGAGCGGCTTGGTCGGTGCTTTTGTTATAGGTCCAAACATTTGCATTGTATTGAAAAGCAAGATTACCTATACTGACCGGTTGAAGATCTTCTTTTTTACCGGTACAGCCGGTAAACAATAGAAGAGTAAATAAAAAAATGAGAATCGCTGAAATTCTTCTTTTCATGATATGCTTCCTTCGCTTTCTAATCCTTGACAGTACTTTCCCGTTCCTTGCTTTAGTGTTGACTTAGTGATTCTGTATTACGTAATTCACATTGAGAAATTATATAAAGTTGGGTGAGTTAACTATCTTTGATTATGTTACATCATATTATAAAAAAACACAAGAGCAAGTCTGATGCAAAATGACAGTAAAAGGAAAAAGGCCTTCGCAGACTTATTATCCAGAAGAAGATTGCTGGATACACCTCCTTACAGGGTAAATAATTGCGAAAGCCTTTATTTATATTATATGTTTATAACGATTATTCCTCTTCCTGGCTGTCATCCTTCGGAACGATAATGTTCAGTAAGAAGGATACTAGGAAGGATACAACGATCGGAGACTTGCCGATAATGTTCTGTACATCGGTCGGGAAGAACTGTAAGGAAGCAGATACCGTACTAATACCAACTCCGAGAGCCAATGCAATACCAACGATCATCTTATTACGATAGTTCAAAGGCTGCTGTGAAATCAATTGAATACCGGACATGGTGATCGCTGCAAATACAGTAATGGTTGCTCCGCCAAGTACAGGGTAAGGAATGGTTGTCATCACAGCTCCGAATTTCGGAATTAAGCCGGAAGCAATCATAATCGCACTTACAATCAGGAAGACTCTTTTTGCAACAACCTTTGTTGTTACAATCAGACCAACGTTCTGGCTATAAGGATCGGTAGGAAGACCACCGATGCAAGCACCAAGCATACCCATAATTCCTTGACCCTTGATCGCACCACCGATTTCTTTATCAGTAGCTTCTCGGTTGAAACCGCCGATTGCGGTAGAGGATACATCACCAATGGTTTGAACTGCCTGAACAATATACATAATGATCATAGCAAGGATAGCGGAGGGATGGAACTCAAGCCCCCAGTACACGAACTTGGGTAATGCAATCCAGCTTGATTTCGCAACATTATCGAAGTTAACCATACCACCCAAAGCGATGGAAAGTATGTAACCGACAGTAATACCAATCAACATACCGGATACCTTGATATAACCCTTACCAAAGAAATTACATGCTAAGGTTACCGCAAGAACGACCAAGGCTACGATCCAATTCTTCGGATCACCAAAGGTTTCCGCCTTTGCATTTCCACCTGCCATATAGGTTACAGCAGTTGCATACAAGGAGAGTCCAATACTTAAAACCACAGTACCGCTAACGATGGGAGGGAAGAACTTTCGAATCTTTCCTATACCAACACCGATAAAAATGGATGCAAAGGCACCAACGAGCTGAGCACCAAAAATGGCACGGATACCGTAATTCATACCGATTGCTGTTAAAATGGGCATGTAAGCGAAAGCAACACCCATTACATTCGGTAATCCCATACCAAAGCCGAAAATAGGGAACAACTGGATTAGTGTAGTGAGACCACCGATAATCATAGCTGCCTGCATCAGAAGAATTTTCTCTTCTTCCGGAAGTCCAAGTAACTGTGCAACCAGAATAGGAGGAGTAATATTTCCGACAAGCATTGCAAGTACATGCTGTAAGGCTTGAGGGATTGAGGTACTCCAGCTGGGTTTCCCGTTTAATTCAAATAGCGATGTTTCTGATATTTCCGATCTCTTTGCACTCATAGATTAATCTCCCTTTCAATTATATAGTCATTGCAGTTAATAGATTAATTATAAAACTTATCATTTTCCGGATTGATCACTCACAAAACGTAATATTTTCTTTGTTTGATTAATCAATCTAAAATATGATTAAAAAAATAATATTCAAATTATTGGAAGTATTTATTATCCGAGATATTTTGAATATTGCGTTGTAGAAAATCACCACACTTTCTCGCCACATAATAAAAATATTATACAATATTACGGCATAAAATGGAATAGTTAATTTTTGATTTCGACATATTTCCTATATACAAGTTTGTTTCTTGATCGAAACATTACTTTTGCACCAAAGCGTTTCCTGTTTTTATAACTGCTATAATAATTGGAAACTTTTTATAAACTTTTTAGGAAACTTTTGAAATAGGGCGGGAAGTAGTATACAATAGAGGATAATCAACGAAATGTGTAACCCTCGCGGAGGCCGGGCGAAAGAGATTGATCCGAAGGACATCAATCATCCGGCTTTGTTTCAATTGCCTTTTTATCTGGAAACACCCAATGAGTTAGAGGGATATGCCGAGGAAATTCGTATCCTGAGAGGAGCTTACGAGCGATAAGGTTGACTACTTAGGGCAGCCTGTAATAAGTGATTGGAGGAGATGCTATGATAAATCAAATTCAGAAGGACCATAAAAATGATTGGATCAATTGTACCGTAAGAATGCGGATGATATTCCTTTTCTTACTGACTGTGTCGGTCTGTATGATCAAACCGATCGAGGTACAGGCAGCCACAACCGTACCGCCATCGGAACTTCATGCATTTTATCCGTCGAATACGGTATTATCCGAACAAATTAAGGGTTATATCGATCAGGTAGATTCCCTAAGCTTTGCTTGGAGTAGAATTGATTCAGAAGAGCCGGGAGTGATTAATACGACCAAGGATAGGAATGGCAATCGAAGCTTCTTCTATCCGTCCGATTATCTTCAACCGATTGAGTATGCAAAAAGCAAGGGCAAATCCATTCAGATGAATATCTATATGGACAGTAAGGATTGTACACAGTTGCTGCCTTATGCGGATAAGAGAAGCAGTATGGTTCAGGCAATTACCGATTTTATGGTGACCGATATCACAGCAGGCAATGGTGTCTATTATGATGGTGTTGTGATTGATTTTGAAGGACTACGAAATACATCCGGAGAGGGTTTTCCTATGTTGTATGAAGGGAAGCAGATCGGTACCTATTTTGTAGAGTTTCTATCGGAGCTGAAGACACAGCTGGCATCCATCGGGAAGAAGCTTTATGTAGCAGTGAATCCTGGATTATACTATGATGGTTATGACTATGCCGCTATCACCCGAATTGCAGACAGGGTGATCCTAATGGCTCATGATTATGAGCCTACAGAACGACTCCAGAAGAATGAGGTACAACAATATACCGGTTATGACGCGTTAGAACCGATTAACAGTATGGCTCCGATCAATCTGATCCGACAAGCTTTGATTGAGATCAGCGAGGCTGTCTCCGGTAAAGAAGCGTTATCGAAGGTTTGGCTTCAGATTACCTTTGACAGTGCGCAATGGCAAATCAATGTGAGCTCCGCAGAGGATTGGGAGAGTCTGAAGGATACGACATTAAGCCGGGAAGGTAGAATGACCCCTTTATACAAATCAATAAAAGCGCGCATTGAGAACAACGATGGTAAGGGTGAGCGAATCACCTATGGCTATAACAATGAGCTTCAGACACCCTATATACAATATTATAACACTGCGGATTTCTCCTGGAATGTCATCTTATATGAAGACAGTAACAGCATCAAGGCAAAAATCGATTTGGCAAAGACATACGGTCTGGGAGGTATCTCGGTATGGAGTCTGGCTAACGTTCCTGATTATACGGATGCGAAGGGAAAAGAGTACCATCTGGATGGTTGGACGACATTGCTTGATCAAATGAAGTCTTTTGAAGAGCCTTTGGCGGGAGCAAATCAGTATATCCGATTTACGGATCCCAAGGTTGAACAAGCGGTCAGAGATAAATTAATGAAGCCCTCCGGTAAATTGACTCTTGCCGATGCAAAGAGCGTCTATCGATTGAAGCTGCCCAAAGGAGTAAAAAGCCTTAAGGATCTGGAAAAGCTGAGTAATCTGGAATATCTGGATGCGCAGCAGCTTAGCCTTAAGGATATCAGCAGTTTGAGCAGTCTGACGAAGCTTAGAAGTCTTTATCTTCAGCGTAATGACATAGTGAATATCAATGCCTTAAGTAAGCTTACGAAGTTAGAGACACTGTCACTGAACGGTAATCAGCTTGTCGGTATCGAAGCCTTATCGACCTTAACGAAGCTTCGGAAATTGTATCTGCGTGAAAATAAGATCTCTGATATTACTCCGATCAATAAGATGACTAATTTAATGACTCTGGAAATCGGTCAGAATAATATTAAAAGGATAGATGCATTGAAAAATAATAAAAAGCTGACGATATTAGCATTGGATAATAATGGAATAACCGATATTCAAGCATTAAAGAGCCTGACCAAATTAGAATATTTATACCTGCAGAGAAACAGGATCACCAGCATCAGTGCATTGGCTTCGATGAAAAAGCTTCAATTAATCTCACTGAACGGAAATAATATTAATAATATAAAAGCATTAAGTAAGCTTAGAGGGCTAAAATTGTTATATTTAAAGGATAATAAAATCACTGACCTCACTGCTCTGAAGGGACTGTCCGGCCTTATGGAACTATACCTGGAGGGGAATCAAATTAAAGATTATAGTCCACTGAATACTCTGTTACAGAAGACTGGATTTCAGTGTGATTTTACGAAATAATTCGGAAGATGAGGAGCGGAAAAGATCTTATATAAAGCTAAGAAAGTGAGATGACATATGAAGATTACTTATATTGGTCATAGTGGATTCCTGATAGAGTGGGACAAATGTTATTGGATGTTTGATTACTATACCGGTGATATTCCTGCCTTAGAACCGTCGAAAAAACTATTTGTTTTTGCAAGCCATAAGCACGGAGATCATTTTAATCCGATTATTTTCCGGCTGGCGGAGCAATATCCGAAGACTCAATTTATTCTCTCTTCTGATATCAGAGTCGGGAAAGCGAATGTGGAGAAATATGGAGTCAGTGAAGATGTTTTGGATCAAATTATCTCGGTAAAGCCTTACAAGGAATATAATATACAGGTTACACAGGAAGATAGTATTAGGCTGGACACTCTTAAATCAACGGATTGCGGCGTTGCATTTTTATTGCATTATGAGGGTAAGACAATCTATCATGCCGGAGATCTTAACCACTGGGTATGGAAGGAAGAAACGAAGCAGAGTAACAATGACATGACGGCGAAATTCAATGCCCAGATGAAACTTCTTGAAGGAAAATGGATCGATATTGCATTTGCTCCGCTGGATCCCAGACAGGAAGAATGGTATTATCTGGGATTGGAGAAGCTCTTGAATACAGCAAAGTTAGGAAGGGTTTACCCGATGCATTTTTGGGGGAAGCCGGAGATCATTCAACAATTCAAGCTGGAAAGAAGCTTGAATTTCAACGGAGCTGATGTCATCGAAGTTCAGTATCCTGGACAGTCCTGGGACATTTAAGGGAGATCGATATGAGTTATAAGACGGCTCAAGTAGCAAAGATCATCGGAGTTCATCCGAATACCATTCGATTTTATGAGGAAATGGGTTTACTGCCGGTAATCCCACGGACAGAGAGTGGATATCGTATTTTTCAGGATAGTCATATAGACCAGCTCGTATTATTGCGCGTAGCCTTCCGGGCTGAGATTATCAGCAATAAACTTAGGCAAGAGGTATTTCATATTGTAAAAACTGCAGCCGGTGGTAATATCCTCCAGGCATATCAGGATACGGAACAGTATCTTGAGCATCTGAAGGAGGAAGCAGCAGGAGCGGAGGAAGCCATCCGAATCACTCAGAATATTCTGGAGGATCGTAATACGCCGGAAGAGGGAATTCAATGGAAAGGCAGATCAGAGGCAGCCCGGCAGCTTGGTATTACAGTGGATGTACTACGAGATTGGGAGAGAAATGGTTTAATACAGGTTCCAAGAGAACAGAACGGACATAAAAAATTCTACGGAAAAGAAATGAACCGCCTTAAAATCATCCGTACTCTGCGTAATGCGCATTATTCTATGATGTCAATTCTACGAATGCTGAATCAATTGGATCAAGGAGACGGAAATATCCTGGATGCAATTAATACTCCAGGTGAAGAAGAGGATATTGTGTGTGCCGCGGATCGCTATATCACTGCACTCACCATGGCACAAGAGGATGCTGCACAGATGCTTCAAATCCTTACTACGATGAGAAATAAGAATAAAATTTAAGGTGTAGTACTTGATTAATTCTGTCAGGACTAGTAAAATAAAGAATAATTAAGGAATATTTAAGGATTTCGTTGTAATATACCTTAAAACAATTCATATATTGAAGGAGACTTAAGTTTCTTCGGTAAATAAGGTGTATAGGGGGAAAAGGAATGAATGAGAACAAGCATAGAACCATCGGCAATATTATAGTTGCTCTAATTCTGACGGGTGGATTGATTGCAGCAGCTATGATTGGAGTTAACGGACTAATTGAGGTGAAAAGTGCAAGAACCAGTATAGTTGTGACCGGATCAGCAAAACAGCAGATTACCTCTGATCTGATCGTATGGACCGGGTATTTCCACACTCAATCCAAGGTGTTAAAGGATGCATACTCCGAACTGGAAGCAAGCAGGGATAAGGTTAAAAAATATTTGATTGATAAGGGAATCACAGAAGCTGACATAGTATTCTCGGCGATCTCTACGAATATAGTCTATGTTTTTAATGATTATGGGGTATACACGAATGAGATTGATTATTATGACCTCAGTCAGACGGTGAATATAAGGTCCGGAGAGATTGACAAGGTGACGGAGCTTTCCAGAAGTGCGACCGAGCTTCTGAATGACGGAGTACAGTTCCAGTCCTATGAACCACAGTATCTCTATACAAAGCTGGCAGATCTTAAGGTGGAGATGCTTGCAGCAGCGACCAAGGATGCAACCAAGCGTGCACAAATGATAGCTGAGAATGCAGGAAGTAAGCTTGGCAGTCTAACCTATGCAGATATGGGTGTCATGCAGATTACTCCTCTCTATTCCAATGAAATCTCTGATTATGGTATTAGTGATACCACTTCTTTGGAAAAGGAGATTACCGCAGTCGTTCATTGTACCTTTAAGATTAAACAGTGAAAAATAATGATGTAGAAGGTTAAAATAAAAGGAAAAATGGTAGCTCCGTATAACAGGTGAGTTCCCGGTTTGGAAGAATGATATCCAACCCGGAACTTCATCTGCGATACGGAGCTATTTTTAAGTTGGAATGAGGAAATAATTCATCACGATTATAACTTAATCCATTGTATCCTGATCTATTTATGGTGTTTAATACATAGGATACCGCTTGACAAATGCGCAGATAAAAGTTAATGTAAAGGTGTTATATTAATTGTATACAATCGTTTGCGAATATAAAAAGGAGTGATCAGTGCTTGAGGACTTTTCATAAAAAGACAAAGGAAGAGCTGGAACGAAGTTTGTCGAAGCTGCAATATGAAGTGACTCAGAATAATGCTACGGAACCGCCGTTTCAAAATGAATACTGCAATGAATTCCGAGAAGGTATTTATGTGGATATTACGACCGGAGAACCTCTCTTTATGTCTACACAGAAGTTTGAGTCTGGCTGCGGCTGGCCCAGTTTTGCAAGACCGATTGATGATGCCGCCATTAAGCAGATCAGAGATTTTAGCCATGGAATGATAAGAACCGAAGTAAGAAGTAAGACGGGAGACGCACACCTGGGACATGTCTTTCCGGACGGACCGCAGGAGCTGGGTGGTCTGAGGTATTGCATTAATAGTGCCTCCTTAAAATTCATTCCCTTGGAGAGCATGGAGAAGGAAGGTTATTCAGATTATCTTGGACTTTTTCGTAAGAGATAATTGAGAAATATTTATGTTTGTTACAGATTATATAAAATACGACAGAGTAGAGCCTGTATCGAAAGTGAGTAAGGGTATTCTCAGGGCAGAATTGCAGGTAATAAGAAAGGTTTGGACAATTCGATGAACAGTATATTTCAGATGCTTGATTTTACAGGACTTCAATGGATTACATTAATCATTACGGCTTTATTTGTGGGCTTCTCAAAGACGGGGATTGGCGGAATAGCAATGTTAGCGATACCACTCCTTGCGGCAGCCTTTGGCGGTAAAGATTCTACTGGTATTCTCTTACCGATGCTTTTGATCGGCGATTTGTTCGCGATCTGGTATTATCGACGCAGTGTTGAATGGCGTAATGTTTTTAGACCGTTACCATGGGCAGTCGTTGGATTAGCACTTGGTGTAATCATTGGTAACCTGATCAGCGATAAGACCTTTGTGACCCTAATCGGATTGATCGTATTATTCTGCTTGGCAATTCTGATCTATACCGAAAAGAAGGGGAAGGATTTCAAGGTTTTGAATGATGTCTGGTTTTATATTCTGGTAGGAATATTAAGTGGCTTTGCCTCCATGATCGGCAATGCGGCCGGACCGATATTCAGCATCTATTTACTGGCATTAGGATTTAAGAAGAATAATTATATGGGTACCAACGCATGGTTTTTCTTCATCATTAACCTTACCAAATTGCCATTACAAATCTTAGTATGGCACAACATCGGTATCAATTCTCTGACAACCACTCTAATCATGATACCGGTCATTACCATCGGGGCTATCTTGGGATTTTTCATTTTAAAGAAGATCAACGAAAAATATTTTCGATATATTGTAATTGTTATGACGGCCATTGCAGCAGTCCGACTCTTATTATAATCAATGGAGAATGATAGAAAACAGTATCCCTTGCCATGTGAATATATGGTAAGGGATACTGTTTTTTTATCCGTTCAATTTTTATCCGTAATCGTTACGAACTGCCTGGTTCTTCCCATTTTATAAGCGAGTGCAATCATATTTTGTTCTTCCTTCGTGAGCTCGCGGCGATACATCTTGACAAATTGCTGTAAGAGACCTTCGTAATCAACCGTCTGCTTTGGTCGGTGTGTCCTTGGGCTGCTAAAATTCGGGTGATACTGTTCCGGTGACAGCTCCGATCCGGATAATTTCTTAAATATTTGAGCGGTATAGTAAGCATCATATAAGGCGTTATGAAACGGATATGACATATTGATATTAAGAGCTTCTACCGCGGCTTGAAGATTTAGCAGCTTCTTTGAGGGTTGTTTTAAGTGAATTGAAGCATAGGGCTGAAGATTAATCACCTTATCCGGTAACCTATCCAAATCAAAGCAGTGGAAGAGCGCATTTCGATATATTTCTTTTATATCGGTCATACCCCAGGTGCAGAGGATGCAATCATCTCCCATGAATTGAAGAAAATCCTCCAGAATCTTCGGGAATTCCTGTTGATCGGTTAACATCCGTGTCGTAATGCCGGTTAGTTCTGCTACAAAATCATTTATTTTTTCATATATCGATGGTTTTATTAAGCTGTTAAAGGTAGTAACAGCATTTTTTGCAGCATCTAATTTAATTGCGCCAATTTGTATGATTTCAAAAGGGCAGACAGATATCTTATCAGCCGTTGTCATTATGGAAGACGGCTCCTGATTAAATTCAAGATCTAATACAATATAATGCATGTCCTACGCTCCCTTGGAATCTTCAGCTCCGATCGCACTCACAAGCATGCTTGCGATGCAAGTACTATTCTCGCATTATGCTCACTACGCTTACATTATATCATATTCTGTTTCATATTAGACAGAATTATCCGAATGAGAAAGGAATCTCCTTATCCAGATCATTGGTTCATTACTTTATCAACAAGGATATGTACCAAACCATTCGGTATCTTCCAATCAATACTACTACCTTCCATTAATCCGAGGATTGCCGTTCCCATGGGCGATAGTACAGAAATTTTATTATCCCTAAGATTGATATCCTCCGGATAGACAAGAGACACTTCCTCCGGGACACCGTCTACCAACAGAGCAGCCTTTGAATTCATTGTTATGAATTTGCATGTTATTTCATCTGTCGCTACGATCTTAGCTCGATTCACTTCTCGCTCGAGTGCTTTGATATAAGAATAATCCTTTTGATTTGAATCAGCTTTATCGATCAAAGCGATGATTCTATTTTTATCTTCCGGCGTAATATAAATGTCCTGTGACATAATGGATCCCCCTTATTACTGTGATTTTATGAAAGGTCTAGTGAATTTCTTCGTTGCGTATTTCGGCAAAGGCCTTGTAATAATCGTAATACTGTCCGTCGCAGGCTGAAAACAAGTACCTGGCAAAAAGATTGGTAACATGATAGCCTTGTTTGCTTAATTGATCCATATGTGGCAGAAAATCAGCAATAGATGGGTTGCTGTATGGTACCTTTAGTATGAATGAGAAATAGGTAGCACTGGTATCTTTCTCCCAAAGCTTTGTGTGATTCCCACTGGTTGGAATCGCCAGACCGGTCTCCACACAACCACGGAGTTCATTATAGAGGAGAATGCTTTGATACTGGTCCTTAATATAGATTGCCCAGGCTTGATTATCTTCAATGGAAAAATCATAGATACAATTATAATCGGGTATTTCTCTTAAATATTCTTGTTCATTTAATCTATGAAATTCCTTGATGTATTCGGTCTTTTTCATAATATAAGCCTTAGCGGTATATAGCTCCTGCAGCTTCTCATCAAGATTATGATTCAGATCTGAAAGGGATGCTTCTAGTTCGTGAGGTGACAGTTTAGGGAGCTTTTTCATCTCCTCAATTGACATTCTAAGGCATCGGTAATGGGCCAAATCAGAGATCGTATAGACGGAACCGGGACTATATTGACGGTAATTATTATCGTCATCCCGTTTCCGCTGGATCAGACCTTCGCTCTCCCAATAACGAAGCGTTGACTTAGGTATATTTAATAACTCGGATATTTCGCCGATAGAAAATGTATTTTTCATACGAATAGCCCTGCCTTTCTTAGCGAGGATACTATAATAAACGTTTGATGTAATCCTCTTGTGTGATGCTGTATAAAATAGAATTTGTTAATTCCTTTTCATAAGTAAATCCTGCTTTCTCAAAGGCTTTCATTGACCGAACATTGTTTTTGTTTATCTTTGCAATAACACGGGGGATTCTCCAATGAAAGAAGGCGATATTTAAGCCTTGACGTATGGATAGTTTGCCAAGGCCGAGTCCCCATTTTCTCTGATCGCCGATCACAATCACCATCTCCGCTTCGTGCGTTCTGCGCACCAGCTTGAGAAAGCCAATAGGATGCTGTTCTTCATCATGAATCAGGAAGAAGCTTCCATCACGGTTAAAAAGATGAGTCATGACGGACATATTAACACGATCCACGGCCTCTCGGATCTCTAATGCAATATTTGATAATTCATTCAGGTACTTGGTAACCTCATGATTTTCCATCCAATTTATTATGACAATTGCATCATTTTTGGTTACCTCTTGGTTAAGCATTACATTCTTTGCTCTCATTATATCATATCCTTTCCCAATATAATAAAAGCCTTTCATAGTTAGTACATCCGCTACTATGACGGTTCTTTCAATACAATTTAGATATCCTATTAATCGGTATTATAAAGGTTAAAGTAACTTTAATGTCAATATCCTGAACGAAATAATATCCGAAATTTCTGAACGAAATTATACCCCTAATATCGTAAAACCATCGAAGCATGGATCTCACGGAGTGAAAAATGTGATTCAAATCACATTTTAACAAACAAAGCTTATGATATAATTCCTAGGCCCATGCTAATATGAATTATTTTTCTGAAGAATGAAAGGATAGATTGGATGAAGACTTATTCCGGCCCGAAAGCACTCACCGAGTACATATTATATCAAAGTAGACATAAAGCAAATAAGACCTTCCCCATACTACTTGTTCAGGGAATTTTGGCAGGCATGTATATCGCAGTAGGAGCGATTGGATATCTAAAGCTTGCCGCAGGTATTAGTGATCCCGGACTCGGGAATTTTCTTGGTGCGCTGGTCTTTCCAGTAGGAATTATCGCTGTTCTTATGATGCAGGCGGAGTTATTTACCAGTGATAGTATGGTAATGTTAGCTGTCTACACGAAGCATACCAAAATAAATAAAATTTTTAAGATACTTCTTTTAATACTGATAGCGAATTTGATTGGAGCTATCATTGTAGCGTTAATGACAACCTCAGCAGGTGTTTTCAATGAAGCTACACTAAGCCTTATCTTTGAGAAAGCAAAACATAAGGTAGAAATGCCCTTTGCAAAGCTTTTGGTAAGCGGTATTCTTTGTAATTTCATCGTTTCCACCGGTGTATGTCTGGCTTATAGTTGCCGTGAGGAGATTAGTAAGGTCGTCGTTGTTTGGCTTGCCATCACTGTATTTGTTCTAAGCGGTACGGAACACGTTGTTGCAAATATGTATTATCTGTTTGCTGCATATTTCGGTGGTGCCTCGATCAGCTTATCTCAGATTTTTTATAATCTGTCCGTCGCAGCACTCGGTAATTTTATCGGAGGAGGCATCATTGTCTCAGGAGCTAATTATCTTCTTGCTTTCCGCGATATTGAAAAGCCGTCAGTGCAATAAATACAATCAAATAAAAAACTGTCACCCATCCGATCCACTGTGGATATGGCAAGAACAGCAATCATTACCCCTTAGGATGGATGAACTTCTTCCTAAGGGGTTTGTTCGTTAAAAATTGCGTTTTTGCTTTTTTGAGTTTCTAAATGAGATAATTATGCTATAATAATAATACAAAATCTCCGATACAAAATGTTTCTCATAGATATTTGCTAGCAGTTGTTTCGATACATGAAGAAAGGATGTATATTCATAATGAAGCAAAACATAGAAAATTATAAAGATACCGCCTTAAGAGAATTCAGCCTATCAGGCAAACGATATCATTATTACTCCCTGAAGTCTCTGGAGGAGAGAGGTTATGAGATCAGCCATCTTCCTTATTCCATTAAGGTGTTGTTGGAGTCCGTACTCCGGCAACAGGATGATTATGTAATCAAGGAGGAGCATGTCAGAAGTCTGGCTGATTGGATAAAGCATAAATCAGGGATTGAGGAAGTTCCCTTTAAGCCTGCTAGAGTTATTCTTCAAGATTTTACCGGAGTACCCGCAGTTCTTGACCTCGCTTCAATGAGGGCTGCTATTGATGAATTATCTAAAGCACATGTACGAAACAGTAATATAGTTGACCGGGAGGCTTTGTTCAATCGGATTAATCCAGAGGTATCCGTGGATCTTATCATAGATCATTCCGTTCAAGTAGATTGCTACGGAAGCGCTGAGGCGCTAACCCAGAACAGCAGATTGGAGTTTGAGCGTAATCAAGAACGCTATCAATTCCTTAATTGGGCCAAGAAAGCCTTCTGTAATTTCTCAGTGGTTCCTCCGGCAAACGGTATTGTTCATCAGGTGAATCTGGAATATATCGCCCAGGTAGTACTTAAGAAGGAGGAAGCGGGTAAGACTATAGTTTTTCCTGATACCTTGGTAGGTACAGATTCTCATACCACAATGATCAATGGACTTGGAGTCCTAGGCTGGGGAGTCGGAGGTATCGAAGCAGAGGCCGGCATGTTGGGACAACCGTCCTATCTGCCTGTTCCACAAGTAATCGGTGTTCGATTGATCGGTGAGCTTCCGATCGGTGCGACCGCTACCGACCTTGCTCTTCGACTGACAAAGCTTCTACGGGAACGAGGTGTTGTTGACAAATTCGTTGAGTATTTCGGCGATGGGGTAAAATATCTTTCCTTAGCTGATCGAGCTACGATCGCCAATATGGCACCGGAATATGGTGCTACCTGTGGTTTCTTCCCGGTAGATCAGATTACCTTAAATTATTTACGGCTGACCGGAAGAAGCGAGGAGCAGGTTACTTTGGTGGAAACCTATTTAAGAGAAAATGAAATGTTAAATGAATATCAGATTGAACCGTTATATACTGAGGTTCTTACTCTGGATCTATCTACGGTAACAACAGCACTTGCCGGTCCGAAGCGTCCTCAGGACCTGATTCCTCTGGAACAGATGAAGGAGATGTACCTGTCATCTGTAACTGCCCCGAAAGGAAATCAGGGACACGGCTTATCGGAAGAGGTGCTTCATAAAAAGGTGAAGCTTCATTTAAAGGATGGAAGAACCAGTACGATGGAAGCCGGTTCCGTCGTGATTGCTTCCATAACCTCCTGCACCAATACCTCGAATCCTTCCGTTATGCTCGGAGCTGGAATTCTTGCCAAGAAAGCGGTAGAACGAGGGCTTACGGTGCCCGCTCATGTTAAGACCTCCCTTGCACCCGGCTCCAAGGTGGTGACAGGATATCTGGAAGCAGCCGGTTTACAGGGATATCTTGATCAGTTGGGTTTTCAGGTTGTAGGCTATGGCTGCGCTACCTGTATCGGTAATTCGGGACCCTTGCTTCCTGAGATTTCGGAAGTAATCAATGAGAATGACCTGCTTGTATCCTCCGTTTTATCCGGTAACCGTAATTTTGAAGGACGTATTCATGCTCAGGTAAAGGCCAATTATCTTGCTTCACCACCGCTTGTCGTTGCTTATGCTCTAGCCGGAACCGTCAATGTTGATCTATTAAAGGAACCGCTTGGCATTGGAAAAGATGGGCGTGAAGTATTTCTTAAGGAGCTGTGGCCGACACAGGAAGAACTGGAACAAGCCATCGCTGATTATGTAAGTCGGGAATTGTTTCAAAGTGTCTATTCCGAAATATATGAGAATGACATGTGGAATGAGATCAGTGCAGAGGATAGCAAGCTATATCCGTTTAAAGCAGATTCAAGCTATATCAGAAAACCTCCGTTCTTTGAGAATTTCAACATGGAAATAAAAGAAATTATGGAACTGAAAGGACTAAGAGCAATAGCCAGATTCGGTGATTCGATTACGACGGATCATATCTCACCTGCCGGTGCGATCGGTAGAAATACACCTGCCGGTGGGTATCTTCAGGAACAAGGAGTAGAGGTTCGAGAGTTTAATACCTATGGCTCCCGCAGAGGGAATCATGAAGTAATGATGCGAGGAACCTTTGCCAATGTTCGTATCAGCAATCAGCTGGCACCCGGAACAGAAGGCGGTTATACCACCTACTGGCCCTCGGGAGAGGTCATGTCCATCTATGATGCCAGTCTTAAATATAAGGAGGGCAATACCGGTCTGGTGGTTCTGGCAGGAAAGGATTATGGAATGGGCTCCTCGAGAGATTGGGCTGCCAAAGGTCCCAGTTTATTAGGAGTTCAGGTTGTTCTTGCAGAAAGCTATGAGAGAATTCACCGTTCTAATCTGGTGATGATGGGAATTCTACCCCTTCAGTATCTGGATGGTGAGAATGCAGACAGCCTCGGACTAACCGGGGAGGAATATTTCGATGTTGCATTGAAGTCAAGTATTAAGCCAAGAGATCAAGTCAAGGTCACAGTGACAGGGAAGGATGGAATTTCGAAGGAGTTCTATGCCTTAGTACGTTTTGATTCCTCTGTTGACATTGATTATTATAGGCATGGAGGCATTCTGCCGATGGTGCTGCGCCAGAAATTCAATTCATAAGAAGCTATATTAGAGAAGGAAGGCATCGCCTTGCTTTACCTCATAGCATTAATCGCTATGACTTCATATTGACAGAACACAGGACAAGGAGTTATTGAAGAATGAATTTTTATTTTGCCCCTATGGAGGGGATTACCGGATATCTGTTCAGAAATGCTCATCATACTTATTTTAATCAAGTAGATAAGTATTTTGCACCTTTCATTTTCGCGAATCAACATGACGGCTTAAAAGGAAAAGATATCAAAGATATATTACCGGAACATAATCCGGGGGTTGTATTGATACCGCAATTATTAACGAATAATGCCAAGGATTTTATCTATACGGCGAAAAAGCTTAAGACTCTGGGATACGACGAAATCAATCTTAATCTGGGGTGCCCTTCCGGTACCGTAGTATCAAAACACAGAGGTTCCGGGTTCCTGGCAAAGCAAAAGGAGCTGGATTCGTTTTTAGAGGAAATCTTCTCCGATGCAGTAACGAAAATCTCCATCAAGACACGGATCGGAAAGGATCATCCCGACGAGTTCTATGAGCTGATGGATATCTATAATAAATATCCCCTGGAGGAACTGATCATCCATCCGAGAATTCAGAAGGATTTCTACAAGAATACGCCGAATATGGATATCTTCCGCCATGCTGTAATTCATAGTAAGAACCCGATCTGCTATAACGGGGATATCAATACCGTAGAAGACTATCAACGGTTTACTAAAGACTATCCTCAGGTAACCAAGGTTATGTTGGGACGCGGATTACTAACGAATCCCGGACTTATCGCAGCAATCACAAAGGGTGAGAGGCTTAGCAAGGAATATCTAAAAGAGTACCATGACCGGATATATAATGATTATAAGGCGATTCTCTTTGGCGATCGTAATGTATTGTTCAAAATGAAGGAAATCTGGTTCTATCTGATCAAAGCCTTTGAAGACAGCGAGAAATATGCGAAGAAGATTAGAAAATCAGAACGATGCAGTGATTATGATGACGCGGTAGCTCGTTTGTTCGAGGAGTGCGAGTTGAAATTCTAACAATAACAAGAGTGAGGAAATGCGATGATAGCCATCTGACAGGGGCTATCGAGCATAATACTCACTCTTTTTTATGGTTATTTCTTATTCTTTGTTGGATCGTAGGTGTAATTTATTGTTAATAATGAACAAAAATAACGAGCGTGGTTCATTTTTTAAGACATTTTAGCTGAAAATTAGGTTTTTTCATTCTGATTATTACGATAAAATGAACCTACAAACAAAATAAAAGAAAAGGGGATTACAATTATGAAAAAGTTATTAGCAATTTGTTTGGTACTATGTATGGTGTTATCCATGGCAGCTTGTGGTAAGACAGAAAAAGAAACTGCAGGTTCCGATACAAGCCAAAGCACAACAAGCAGTGATGCGAAAGAAGATACAAAAGAAGCAGAACCGACCGAGACGGCAAAAGCAAGCGGAGATTTGGTAGTCTACTGTCCTCATCCTTTAGAATTTATTAACCCTTTGGTTAGTGAATTTGAATCACAGACAGGCATCAAAGTTGAGGTAATTGCAGCAGGAACCGGTGAGTTATTAAAGAGAGTAGAGTCTGAGCAGGCCAATCCTCTCGGTGATATTTTCTGGGGTGGATCTTTATCTACCATGAAACCTCAGATGGAATTGTTTGAGAATTACCAGTCAGTGAACGAAGAATTTGTTCAGGAAAGTATGAAGAACGTAGAAGGACCTCTTACCAGATTTACAGATATTCCAAGTGTAATCATGGTGAATACAGATTTAATCGGTGATATCGAAATTAATGGCTATGAAGATCTTCTTAACCCGGAGTTAAAAGGTAAGATCGCTCATTGTGATCCTTCCAAATCCTCATCCTCTTATGAGCATCTGATCAATATGCTTTATGCGATGGGCGGCGGAAATCCCGAAGCAGGATGGGATTATGTAGGAAAGCTGTGTGAGAATCTTGACGGTAAGTTATTAAGTGGTTCTTCTGCCGTTTACAAAGGCGTAGCAGATGGTGAATATGTAGTTGGACTTACCTTCGAAGAGGGTGCAGCTAAGTATGTTGCTGATGGAGCACCGGTTAAGGTTGTATACATGGAAGAGGGCGTTATCTCTAAGCCGGATGGTGTATACATAATTAAAAATGCGAAGAACATGGACAATGCAAAGCTTTTCATTGATTTTATTACAGGTAAAGATGCACAGACAATTATCGTTGAGCAGTTGAATCGTCGTTCCGTAAGAACAGATGTCCCTGCCCCCAGCTATTTAGTACCGAAGGAAGAAATGAATATCATTTTTGATGATGAAGCATTAGTAGTTGAAATGAAGGAAGAATGGTTAGAAAAGTTTAATGATATTTTCACTAGCTACTAAAAGAAGCATAGTGTAAACAGATCTAGAGACATGGGGCAGTTTCAAAATATATGAGTTAACTTGTGATAAGCCTGCTCATAAGCGTATTGAAACAGCCCCATGATTCTAAATAATCCCCCTACAGTGAATGGAGAATATAATATGAGTAATTCAATCAATATAGAGAAAGTAGTAAAGAAATACGGCGATGTGACTATAATTCCGGATCTATCCGTACATATTAAAAATGGTGAATTTTTCACTCTGTTAGGTCCTTCCGGATGCGGAAAGACTACGTTGCTGCGTATGATTGCAGGGTTTAACAGTATTGAAGGAGGAAATGTCAAGTTTGATGATACGGTAATTAACAATATCTCTGCACACAAGAGAAACATAGGTATGGTATTCCAGAATTATGCGATCTTTCCTCATCTTACTGTTAGACAGAACGTAGAATATGGTCTTAAGATCCGTAAGGTGAATAAGGTTGAAATGAAGAAAAGGGTAGATGATATCCTGGACGTTGTAAAAATCACCGATTATCAGGATCGTCTTCCGGAACGACTATCGGGAGGTCAGCAGCAAAGAGTCGCCTTGGCAAGAGCAATCGTCATTCACCCCAGCGTTCTTTTGATGGATGAGCCTCTATCCAATCTTGATGCCAAGCTTAGAATTGAAATGAGAAGTGCAATTCGAGAGGTTCAGAAGCAGGTAGGAATTACTACGGTATATGTAACCCATGATCAGGAAGAAGCACTTGCGATATCAGATCGTATTGCGATTATGAATGAAGGTGTAATTCAGCAGATTGCGACTCCGGAACGCATCTACACAAGACCCAATAATGTGTTTGTCTCAACCTTTATCGGACATTCGAATCTATTCCATGGTACCTATCATACCGATGCCCTGGGTGCTTATGTGAAGTTCCAAGACGGTTATAAAGTATATGTTCCCGAGCTTAAGAGGGATTGTAAGGAAGGCGTCAAGGTTATTATATCGGTGCGTCCCGAGGAATTTACGATAGCAGAAGAAGGTATTAAGGTACAGATTAAGAATCGAACCTTCTTAGGTAAATATACAAATTATGAGATGGATTTTGATCACGGTATGGTAATTGACAATCAACCTTCCCTGGAGTATTCACAGGATTTAGGCCAATCCTCAAAAATATACGAGGTAGGTGACACGCTTACCTTAAAGCCCAATGCTTATAAGATCAATGTCTTCACAGAATGCGGAAAACATAGTCTGATTAAAGGATGTGAATAAAATGAATAAGGAAAGACGTTTTAAATTTGATTTTTGGACCATTGTAACCCTTATTATTGTGATTGTTTTTGCTCTGTTTTTGGTATATCCGCTATTATCCCTTTTCTCAAGCGGCTTTAAGGATCCTGATACCCAGGAGTTTACAATGGGTAATTTCTTAAAATTCTTTCAGAAGAAGTACTATTATCGGACATTATGGCACAGCTTCCTGGTAACCTCCTGTACTACGATATTGGCAGTTGCAATCGGAGCTCCGCTGGCTTACTTTTCTACCGTTTATAAAGTAAAGTTCAAGGGTCTGATGGATATATTAATCATTATCTCCATGTTGTCACCACCGTTTATCGGTGCTTATTCCTGGATTGTTCTGGGGGGTCGCAGTGGAGTAATCACCAAATTCTTTCAAAATGTATTTGGGATTGAGACTCCTTCGGTTTATGGTTTTGGAGGTATTCTGTTGGTTCTAACCTTGAAACTGTATCCTTATATCTATCTTTATACCAAAGGAGCCTTAAAAAAGGTCGACAGCTCCTTAAGCGAAGCCGCTGAAAGTCTTGGTTGCAGTCCATTTCGTAAAATAACCACGGTAATCATCCCCCTGATTGCTCCTACCATCTTAGCCGGTTCCCTGCTGGTATTTATGAATGCACTTGCGGACTTTGGAACACCAATGTTAATCGGTGAGGGTTATACGGTAATGCCTGTATTGATCTATAACGAGTTCATCAGTGAGGTAGGCGGGAAAGCAAACTTTGCAGCAGCCCTGGCGGTCATTCTGGTAATTATCACAGGTATCATGTTCCTGGGACAGAAATATGTTGTAAATAAGAAGTCTTTTACGATGAGTTCCCTGCGACCAATTCAGGAAAAGCAGCTGTATGGCTATAAAAATGTAATGTTACATGTAGCAATAACATTGATTGTCTTCTTATCCATCATTCCGCAGCTAACGGTTGTATACACCTCGTTCAAAGCCACGAAGGGTGCAATGTTCACCGACGGATTTTCCCTGGAAAGCTATGAGACCATCTTTGCTAATTTAGGAAAGTCCATTCTGAATACGTATAAGTTCGGTATCGTAGCAATCATTATCATCGTATTTATGGCATTGTTTATCGCCTATATCACAACGCGCAGACGAAGCTGGTTAACGAATATTATTGATTCGATGACGATGTTTCCCTATATTATCCCGGGATCTGTGCTTGGTATCACCTTATTACTTGCCTTTAATAAGAAACCCATGCTGCTCAGCGGTACGGCAATCATCATTATTATTGCCTTTGTAGTTCGTCGTCTTCCTTATACTCTGCGTTCCAGTGCAGCTATACTTTATCAGATTAGTCCCAGTATGGAGGAAGCGGCCATCAGTTTGGGAGATTCCCCGATTAAGACCTTCTTCAAGGTGACTGCAATTATGATGATGCCGGGTGTTATATCCGGAGCAATCCTAAGTTGGATTACGATTATTAACGAATTAAGTGCATCTGTAATTCTGTATACCGGTGATACAAGAACCATGTCAGTCGCAATTTATACTGAGGTAATCCGATCCAGCTATGGTACGGCAGCTGCATTGGCTTCAATCCTTACTTTAACAACGGTATTATCTCTATTGCTATTTTTTAAGTTATCTGGTAAAAAGGAGATAAGCTTATAAACCAGGTGTGGAGGGATGATTGTATGAAGAAAAAGCACAGTTATTATAAAGAAGGTATCCGCAGAATGCTTCTGATCTATTCTATCATCCCTGTTGCGCTGCTGACTATGGTCTGTTTATTGATTTTCTTAGGGATCTGGAGATACTCAACAGAGAGTACTACAACGAAAGAAAATGATTCGATAACAAATATCATTGAAAAAACGGTGAACTCCTATATAGACCTGATCTATATGCTGGAACAGCAGACATTTCCGGATGGAGAGATTGAGGTGGATCAGCGGGTTGAAATCTTTGAGGATATATATCGTGTTGAAAATAATCTGGATAAGAAGGCTAATATTTATGTATTTGACAAGAATATCACGCCTATTATAACCAGTACAAAGACGATACCCGAATACCTGGATGGCAGATATGCCGGCAATTGGGGAATTTTTCGTATCATGAAGCAAAGTCCGAAGAAGATAGCAATAAAGCTGCAAAGAGCTCCCGATAATGAGGATATGCAGTTAGTTATCGGCAAAGCAATGCTTAAGGATGAGAGGATCAGCGGTTATACGGTATTTGTAATTGATAGCAGACAATTCTTAATTGATATCGCCAAGATTGATTCTCAAACGGTGATCACAGACGAAAACGGATGGGTATTTCTTACGAATAATTATAATTTTTTCGACACGCTGGATCGCTTTGACCTATTTGTGGAAAATGCGAAGACTCATGTTGAGAATGAAGCTGGTGAATTCTTTGTGGCTACCAGCGGGATTCTTGGTAATCGGATCATGGTATACTCGATTTTGCCCCTGAGTAATCAACTGTTAATCATAAAATACATTGTATTTATATTGCTCTTTGTCTTCACGATGATGATTGTTTTTGTGTTCATCAGCTCGAAAGGGATGGCAGCCAAGAAGACGAAGGACCTGTATGAAATTATCGATACCTTTGACAAGGCAAAAGAGGGAGATCTGGATACGCATATCAATATCACCAGCAATGACGAATTTGAAACCATTGCAGAAGCATATAATCAGATGCTTGATAGCCTCAAGGATCAGATTGAACGGAATAAGGAAATGGGAAAATTGGTGGCATTTTCTCAGACAAAGCAGCTTGAATCTCAGTTTAATCCGCATTTCCTGTTCAATACTCTGGAAAATATTCGGTTTATGTGTAGGATGGAGCCGGATATCGCAAGTAAGATGGTTCTTAATCTATCAACCCTACTTCGATACAGTATTAGTAATACGCAGGAGGAAGTGACAGTAGCCGAGGATATTGCTTATACAGAGAATTACATGAGTATTCTGAAGTTCCGTTTTAATCAGCGTTTCCAATATTCAATCGATATCTCACCTGAGATTGAAGAGTGCATTATTCCAAAGCTTCTGATACAGCCAATGATTGAAAATTCGATCAAGTATGGCTTCGTAGGACGGGAACGACTCGTCGTTGAGATCAGCGGATACAGAGAAGAGAATAATCTGGTCATGATTTGTTCAGATGATGGAGCCGGAATGACTCAGGAGGTTCTTGAGGAGATGCAGCAGGTTCTAAACAGCAGCACCAATCGAAGCAGTCATACCGGACTATACAGCATCAATCGTCGATTACAATTAAAATATGGCGAGGAATACGGTATTCAGATAGAAAGTGAGTATGAAAAAGGAACCACATTAAAAGTTATTATTCCGATTCGATTTTGTGAAGGATTAGGAGGCAACAATGCTTAAAATATTAATAGCGGAGGATGAAGATATAATTCGAAAAGGGTTAGTATTTACCATCGACTGGCTGAGCATGGACTGTGTTGTTGTCGCTGAGGCCGTGGACGGAGAAGACGGACTAGAAAAGATTATTGAATATAAACCGGATGTCGTAATTACAGATATTAAGATGCCTAAGTTAGATGGTATTGAGATGGTACGCCGTGGTCTTGAGCATGTAAAATTTAAAAGTATTATCTTAACCAGTTATACTGAATTTGAGTATGCAAAAAAAGCAATTGAATTACAGGCATATGAATATCTGGTAAAGCCCATCGATGAGAATAAGATTATAGAAGTGATTCAGAGTCTTCACGATCAGCTAGATATGAATCGTGAAGCGGAATTTGTCCTGGAAAATTTAAAAAATCCTGCGGCAAAAAGAGATTTGAGTTATTATATGGAACTGGATCATAGTGAAAGTGGTTATGTTGCAAAATCAATCGAAAAGATAAAAGAAAAATATATGGAGAAAATCGGAATTGAATCCATATCAGAGGAACTTGGTGTCAGTGCCAGCTATTTAAGCCGTAAGTTTAAAGAAGTCACGGATCATTCCTTCCTTGATTTACTGAATGCATATCGGGTACAGCAGGCCATCAAGTTGCTAAATACCGGAAGATATCGTGTGTATGAGATATCGGATCTTACAGGTTTCTCCGATTATAAGCATTTTTGTTCGGTTTTTAAGCGCTATACCTCGATGTCTCCTACGGGATTTGTCAAGAAACGTAACTAAATGTAATCACTATTCACTGACAGCAGGAAGATAGGTGCATATGAAGAAGTATACAAATGTTATATTACTTAGTGATATGGATGGTACACTGTTGAATTCACAGGGTTTTGTTTCGAAAGAGAATAAGGAAGCAATTACTTTTTTTACTCAGAACGGTGGTTTATTTGGGATTGCAACCGGAAGAAGCCAATTGAATTCTGTACTATTCTTGGATGAGATCAAGGTGAATACACCATGCATCCTATATAATGGTTGTGGTGTGTATGATTTTGATCTGGGACAATTTATAACATTAAACGAGTTATCAAAAACAAAATTAATTTATTTTCTGGAGCATTGTCTTAAGGAGTTTTCTGAAGTATCGATTCAAATCTATTGCCCTGAGATGTGTTATTTCATATCCTCTCCTAAGCAGGCAGATCCCCATGTCGTCGCAATTCATCAACCCTGTGAGTTTACCCAAATAAAGACAATAAGTGAGCTTCCCTGGATCAAAATATTGTTTTGCGGAGCCTCAGAGGATTTGATTGCACTGAATGGGTTAATGACGGGGTATGGACTTGAGAATGAATTGAACTGGGTCTTTTCTTCTGAAATATATTTGGAATATCTGCCTTATGGTATCAGTAAGGGCAGTGCTTTACGGTATATGAAGGAAAGTGTATATCCTGAATATAAGATATATGCAGTAGGAGATTACAATAATGATATAGAAATGCTACAAGCAGCTGACATAGGTATCGCTACACAAAATGCACTAACCTCGTTGAAAGACATAGCGGATAGAATAACAGTGACGAACGATGAAAGTGCAATTGCTGATATCATATACAATATTATAGAATAAGAGGTATAAGATATGAAGTTTATGAAGAAACGAAAGAATTCGTTGAAGTTAAATAGACAGCATGGGTTAGCACAAAACAGTGTCAGTGTCCAGTTGAAGCGCTCATTTTACAATGCGATCGGAACCTTATCCGTAATGATCTTCTTACTGATCGGTCTTACTCTGACCATTACCCTGGTGAACAAATCTGTATTTGAAACCTATGGTGCGGGACAGGGTAAGGTCGGTAGCCTCGAACTGAAATTTAATTCGTTACATGCAGAACTACGTTATCTGGTATATGATTCCCCGGCTACTGCACAGGCAGATAGTATAGGTCGTATCGAAGCCTTATCGGAGGTGTTACTGCAGGATGCCAAGGGACTGTCAGCACTCATGAAGAAGCGGGATAGCAGAGAAGCCTACAATAGTATTATTTCATTACTGAATGAATACTTACCGATCAAAGATCGTATTGTAAAATATGAGAAGAACCAAGGCAAATATAATTCAATGAAATTATATAGTGATGAAGCATCCGGTCTGGCGAAGGAATTGGAAAGTACGATCAACACACTATTTGCATTTATGAGTGAGCAGGGGGCTTCTTACAGCAGACAATTCCTGGCAATTAGTGTTATAGTGACAATCACAGCAGTCGTTGTGATGTCCTATATCTTATATACAATTATAAAGAGAGTAACGACGGCAATACAGGAGATAAGTGAACCTTTAGTACAGCTGACCGCAGCATCCCAGGAAATAGCCCGAGGAAATCTACAGGTAAGGATCAGGAATGAAGGAGATAACGAGATTGGTATCCTGGCAGCAGGTCTATCCGATACTGTAACAACCCTCAATACTTATATTAATGATATATCGGATAAGCTTGCCCACATTGTAGATCATGATCTTACCATTGAACTGGAACAGGATTATAGGGGGGATTTCAAACCGATTCAAATCTCCTTAGCCGGAATTCTTGACTTTCTAAACGATGTATTTTGTCAGATAGAACAAGCTTCTTATGAGGTATATGCTGGAGCAACACAGGTGTCTGATGGTGCGATGAATCTGGCAGAAGGTACAGGAAAGCAAAATACTGCAATCAATGAAATAACAGACTCTATACGAATGATTTCAACCAATGCACAATCCAATGAGGCCTTATGCGAGACAGCAGATAAGCTCTCAAAAAGTGCACGAAACAGTGCCGGAATCGGAATAACAAAAATGAACGGGCTGGTGGAAACTATGTCTGTAATACACAAGACAAGCGAACAGATCTCTGTGGTTCTTCAAAGTATTAACGATATAGCGGACCAGACCAATCTGTTGGCTCTAAACGCACAGATCGAAGCAGCGAGAGCCGGTGATGCCGGAAAAGGATTTACGGTGGTAGCAAATGAGGTGGCCAAGCTTGCTGAAAAGTGTGCTGCAGCGTCGAAGCAGACAGAACAGATGATAAAGGCTACTCTGGACGCAGTACAAATGGGAGATAAAGAAGTGAAGATTACTGCTAAGGTCTTAAAGGACACAGAAGATCAGATCGATATAGCGGCAGATGCTGTGAATAATATTCTTGAAGAAACCAATAAGCAGCAAAGTGCGGTAGACCACGTATTAGTCCAAATCAATAATATCTCTGACATTATACGTATGAATTCTGCAACCGCTCAGGAAAGTGCGGCTGCCAGTGAACAGTTGACCGCTCAGGCAGACCTATTACGAACCTTGTTACAAAAGATGAAACTAAAAGAATGTAGTTAAATAGGTATTGTAATCCTTAACAATTAATGATAACATTGTCTACAATAGTAAAAGGAAAGGAGATAATTTATGTGCGCTTTTGGTTATTTACCAATTTGCAGTAGCAGTTCTTTGATAAAAGCATTCATTTTAATGCCTTTACGGGACTACTGCGCTCTTTTTTAGGGAAGCCATAGATTATTTCTAATCGTATGCAGTAGCTCCTAGGAACATTAATCTTGAAAATAGATTACTGTTCCTTTTTTCATGGTTGTTGTAAAGAAGTACCGATTCTATTGTAAGTGGTAGAGCGGTGTATATGAATGAAATGTGTGAGGAGCGAAACAATGAAAACCCAAAGAAATGTTACAAGAAATATCACAAGAAATATAAAAACAGATTACATCTTTTGTTTTTTAAAGAATTTCGATATATCCAGCTCCATTTGGGTGCTTTATATGGTATATAAAGGAATGTCCTTATGGCAGATCGGGATTGTAGAAGGAATTTATCATCTGACTAGTCTCTTATGTGAGGTGCCAACCGGTGCTCTAGCCGACATATTAGGAAGAAAGAAAGTCATATTAGCCGGCCGTATCTGCAGTGCAGTCTCATCGCTGATCTGTCTCTTCGGCTGGAATATGTGGCATTTTGCAGTGGCCTTTGCGATATCCGCGATTGGTCAGAATCTAAATTCCGGATCCGAGGAAGCATTGGTCTACGACAGCATGAAGCTGCTCGGCCAGGAGGAACGATACATCAAAGTAAATAGCCGCCTTAATGTCATCATCGAGGTGGCTCAGGGAATTGCAACCGTTGCCGGAGGATTGATAGCAGAGTATTCCTTCTCCTGGTGTTATATTGTATCTGTAATTGTAGCATTCCTTGCCTTGGCTCCTGCAATATTTTTTGTAGAACCGGAGACTTTCGATGTAACAACAAATAATACCGAGGAAAGTAATAATGAAAATGACAATTACCCAGATAGATTGGATGCTATAACGTTATCCAATACAACAAATGTCGTTTCTGTTATTAAGAATCATTTTATCATTAGCGTAAAAGTGATCCAAAGCGACGCCAATTTACGGCGAATTCTACTCTATTATCCAATGGTATTTACGTTTCATACCATCGTATTCTTCTATGGGCAAGAGTTCTTCAGCATGCTCGGAATGAATAAGATAGAGATTAGTTTGATCATGTTGTTCGCTGGGTTGATATCCATACTTGGCGCGCTAAGCAGTGAATGGTTCTTGAAGCACTTCGGCTCTAATGCAAAGTATGTTGCTTCCATTCTGATGGGATGCGGAATTATAGCAATGAGCCGATATCATCTTATGGTATCAATAGTTGCCTTTGCTGTGATAAATTACGCGAATTCGGTATTATATCCGATTCAATCTGCAACGATTAATGAATTAATTCCTTCTAAGCAGAGGGCTACAATTATCTCGGTGAATAGTATGATTTTCTCTGTTCTCATGGTATTACTCTTCCCGATCTGCGGCCTTTTGGCGGATCTGGTGGACCTACATATCGTCTTTCTATCCTTAGGAATTGTTCAATTAATCATTATGTTTTTCATTAAACGTAATAAAAGACAAGATTAGCAGCTGCACACTAAATTAAAGTGGATTATTTTGGTATATTATTTATAATAGAGTTAGACATAGTAACTGGTTAAGAAGGAGGAAGCGTAGTATGGATAAAATGCCGGTTCTTTTTATAGGTCATGGTTCACCGATGAATGCAATAGAGGATAATGAGTTCACTAAAATGTGGACTGCTATTGGGGAGCGAATGCCAAGACCCAAAGCGATACTATCAATTTCGGCACATTGGTTCACGGATGGGACAAGAATTTGTGATGAATTACATCCCAAACAAATCTACGATATGTATGGCTTTCCAAGGGAGTTGTATGAGTTAAAGTATCCGGTGAAGGGAGCTCCGGAATATGCTAATATCACAAAAGGATTGTTAAGTCCTGAGGTTCCTATTGATAACAGCTGGGGAATTGACCACGGCTCCTGGTCCGTACTTTGTCGCATGTTTCCGGATGCAGATATCCCGGTGTATCAACTCAGTATTGATCGAAGAGCAGATGCAGGGACACATTATAGATTAGGGCAGGAGCTTGCTTCCTTACGTGATCAGGGGATTCTCATCCTAGGCAGCGGCAATATTGTCCATAACCTTGCTAAAGTAAACTGGGATTTGGAGGGCGGCTATCCTTGGGCTGAGGAATTTGATGCGTATATTAAGGACGCAGTACTTACGAGTAATCACGCAAAGGTCATCCATTATGAGCAAGTGGGGAAAGCTTCGGAATTGGCTTTTTATACGACGGAGCATTACGATCCATTGCTCTATGTACTGGGAGCAGCAGGAATGGATAACAAGGTGGAGGTTTATAATGACGCTTGCATTCTTGGTTCATTGTCAATGACCAGCTATTTGTTTTCATAAGGATAGGGAGGATTTTATCACAGTTTTACGCATAGAATCTCGAAACAACTGGTTTACACTAAAGCACAGAGTACAGAATAAGCACAACACCGAATCACGACACCGAATCACTTTTATATTGACTTAAAGGTAACTTGAAGGACTATAATTCCTTTGTATTGATTATTAAGCGATTAAGTGCATGAATTGATAAGGAGGTATTGAATGAAAACAATAAAATTAGGAAATTCCAATCTGGAGGTACCTGTTATAGCCGTCGGTTGTATGCGCATCAACGGATTAGATAAGTCGGATGCAGAGAAATTCGTTCAGACAGCATTGGATCATGGAGCAAATTTCTTTGATCATGCAGATATTTACGGCGGCGGAACCTGTGAAGAAATCTTTGCGGATGCGGTTCATATGAATGCCAACGTGAGAGAGAAGATGATCCTACAGTCTAAATGTGGTATTCGTAAGGGAATGTTTGATTTTTCGAAGGAGCATATCTTATCCAGCGTGGATGGAATTCTGAAAAGACTCAGAACAGATTATCTTGATGTACTGCTTTTACATCGTCCGGATGCACTGGTAGAGCCGGAGGAGGTGGCAGAGGCTTTTAATCAGCTTCTAAACAGTGGTAAGGTACGTCATTTTGGTGTGTCCAATCAGAATCCGATGCAGATCGGGTTGCTTCAGAAATATGTGAAACAGCCGATTGTTGCGAATCAACTTCAGCTTAGTATAACAAATGCAACTATGATTTCAGCTGGGATTCATGTTAACATGCTGGATGAGGCAGCCGTCAACCGTGATGGTAGCATACTTGATTACTGTCGTTTGAATGATATTACAATTCAGCCCTGGTCACCGTTCCAGTATGGATTTTTTGAAGGCGTTTTCTTGAACAATGAGAAATTCCCTGTTTTGAACGCCAAAATCGATGAGATAGCAGCGAAGTATGAGGTTACCAATACGACAATAGCAATTGCGTGGTTATTACGTCATCCTGCACACATGCAACCTGTAACCGGAACAATGAATGCGGACCGCTTAGTTGATTGCATTAAGGCAACCGAGATTTATCTCACCCGTGAAGAATGGTATGATATTTATCGTGCAGCAGGAAATATATTGCCCTAAGCCAGTACTACTCGCTGTCCTGTTTAAAACAGATGCTTCTCATCTGATTTATTGATGAAGAAAAATAAAGCCTAAGTAGAACGTGATCTCCCCGGACCGATCAACCTCGTGTCCGGGGAGATCACGTTCTACTTAGGCTATTTACAGAGATAACGGAGTTTATCGACTGGTATCACTGCTTTTATTCTTTGGATTATTATCCTTCAAACCAAATACTGCTCTGGCACTTTCAGCTTGAGGATCATGCTTCACATGTTTGGCATGGAAGGTACCATCTTCTTTTTTATGGTTTTTTGTACTTCTCATTTTATTATCATTCATAATTTACCTCCATTTAAAGTCTTCCATACAAGTATGTCAATTATCGTAAATCCTATTCTTGATAAAATGAGGGTAGGACAAGATATAGATCAAAGTAACTTCTTCGGTAGCAAAATCCTAGTATCGAATTATTTAGAATGTATGTAAAAAGTACTTGACGAATTTGATGATGTTGTATAATATTAAATTGTATACAACATATAATGAAAAAAGGGAGATGAAATCTCCTTAACCAGATAGTATATGATTGTTATTTTGAAAGGGAGATATAATCTCCTTTACTTGGTAGTATATATTTTGTATTAATTGAAAGGAGATTACATATGAGCGCAAAACATTTAACCACAGGTGAATTTGAACAGGAGGTTATTCATTCTGATATTCCCGTATTAGTCGATTTCTGGGCACCCTGGTGTGGACCCTGTAAGATGCTGTTGCCGACCATTGAAGAATTAGCCGCAGAACGAACCGATGTGAAGGTATGTAAGGTGAATGTGGATGAAGAGGGAGCCTTGGCTGAGCGTTTCCGTATCATGACAATTCCTTCCCTGTTAGTATTTAAGAACGGTCAAGTTGTTACCAAGTCGGTTGGAGCAAAGCCCAAGGCAGAGATCCTTCAGATGCTGGAGGCTTAATTGGTATAATAAAACAGATTTTATAATGAATGGTATGGAAGACAAGCAACCTCTAATATATTGTAAAAACATATATTAGAGGTTTTTTATGGAATTATTTAAAAAGAAAAGTTGGATCCTTCTAGCCCTAGCCTTTATCCTCTTATATTTTCTCGGAGGAGGAATTGCTTTGATTGAAAATGCATATGCAAAAGACAAGGTATCTGAATCTTCCGAAAACTGGGGTCTGGGTTTCGGAGCCGAAGGGCAGCCTCCTTCTGGCATGGTATCCTCACAGGAACTAAAGAAATATGACGCTTACTATATTGGGAATACGGATCAGAAAGTAATCTACCTGACCTTTGATGCCGGATATGAAAACGGCTATACACCTGCAATTCTGGATGCTTTAAAAAAGCATAAGGTTAAGGCGACCTTCTTTCTGGTCGGTAATTATATCTCTACACAACCAGAGCTGATTAAACGAATGGTTGAAGAAGGGCATCAGGTTGCGAATCATACCTTTTCACATCCAAATATGTCAGCAATCGCATCGGTTACTGATTTTCAGAAGGAACTTACACGACTGGAGTCTGCGTATGAAGAGGTTACAGGGCAGCCAATGGTTAAATATTATCGTCCGCCTCAGGGCAAGTTTAGTGTAAATAATCTCAAGATGGCCAAGGAGCTTGGTTATAAGACCTTTTTCTGGAGTCTGGCTTATGTGGACTGGTATAACGATAAGCAACCGACTAAGGAACAAGCTTATAAGAAGCTGCTGGGACGAATTCATCCCGGCGCAATTGTTCTGCTTCATAGTACCTCGAAAACAAATTCGGAGATAATCGATGAGCTCTTGACGAAATGGGAGGAGATGGGTTATACCTTTGGCGAATTGGATGATATTGTCGAGTAGAATTCCGATTGACAATCGTTCAAATAATGCTATAATTCAAACCAATATATGATTCGCAGGAAGGAATAGAAAATGATGAATGGCTTCAAGAAGATCAATATCGGCACAATTTATGTCTTAATTTCGGCAGTTTGCTTTAGTCTGGCAGGTGTTTTGATAAAAATGATATCCTGGTCTTCCCTTACGATAAATGGCGTCAGAAATATCTTCGCATTTCTGATCATGGCACTATATCTTAAGAAAAGGGGTCATAAGCTGGTAATCAATCGTATTGTAATACTTGGAGCAATCTGTAATCTATTCATGAATTTAACCTTCGTCATGGCTACCAAATTAACTTCTGCAGCCAATGCCATAGTACTACAGTTTACAGAGCCGATCTTCTTAATCTTATTATTGTGGATCATCTGGAAGCATAAGCCGGATTGGAAGGCAGTCCTTACCTGTACCCTGGTTTTTGGGGGAATTCTATGCTTTTTCTTTGATCAGTTGACGCTAAACGGACAGATTGGAAATGTCCTTGCCATTCTGTCCGGTATTTTATATGCAATGGTTTTTCTTATGAAGAAGGTCAAGAATGCTAATTTTGAGTCATCCATTTTGATTTCTCAATTGGCAAGTTTTATCATCTTTATTCCTTCTTATTTTCGGGAGACGGATCCTTCTCCCAGGAATTTTATCCTTGTTATTATACTCGGTGTGGTTCAGATGGGATTGGGTTATGTTTTTCTTGCAAAAGGGTTAGAGAAGGTCAGCCCGGTCAGTGCATCCTTGACATCAACGGTAGAACCCATTCTTAATCCTATCTGGGCTGCAGTTTTTTACGGAGAGATGATCTCAGCCATTGCTATATTAGGAGCAGTCGTGGTTATTGTTTCCTCGACTGTTTATAATATTTTGCATACGGAAGGTGCCGCAGTTAGTGCAAAGATCATAGAATAGGTGGACAACCTCTAATATCGGGATATGGATTATTGAAGGAGTTAAATATAAACTTTGTCGAAAAATCGTAAAATTTAAATTTAATACTGGAATATAGCAGATAATAATGTTACAATGAGGTTAAGAAATAGTACGTATTACCTATTTTTCTGTCGAAACAAAAAACTGCAATAAAATGGGGCAATTGAAAGATTGCGAAAAGTACTTTCAATTGTTTAATCTATGGTTATTGTAAATACAATGCAAGGAGAAGAACCATATGGAGTCCAATCAATTAGAAAAATATCAGGAATTTACTGAGAAAACGATCTACAACCTGTCTCAGAAGGTTACTATGCTTGAGAAAAAGCTGGATATGTTCACGAATCTTCTTGAGATCAGTAAGTATATAAATCAGTATATTAAGGATCCAAACCTGTTTAACTTAATAAATGATATGTTGGTTGGTGTCTTTGGTGCAGAACATTCTACCATCTATATTCGTATGAACAATGATTTCTATGAGGCGGTATCGCAAAACATACCGGAGGATCGAATTGAGATTGAGAAGAACCTGATCATTGATCATAACCAGGAGGAGTTCATTCTTAGTGTGGATCATCCCTTGTATGAGATCAAGAATACCGAAGCCGGCATTCATTCCTGTTTGGGTGTTCCGGTAAAGGTAGAAAATCGTTTGATTGGATTTATTTTAATCCAACACACAGAGAAGACCTATTTCTCAAAGGATCATGCCATTTTCTTATCCTTGATCGGTAACCACATCGGTGTTGCGATCGAGAACAATTTCTTATATAAGCAAATTAGAGATAGTGCATTCCATGATGGATTAACGGATATCTTTAATAAGAGATATTTCTTCGAGACGTTGAATATGGTTTCCAATCTTACTGAGCAGAATTATTGTATTGCAATTGTGGACTTGGATAATTTTAAACGAATTAATGATACCTATGGTCACCCCATGGGAGATGAGGTTCTTAAGACCGTCTCCAAGCTGATTCAAAAAGCAACCCGAACCAATGATATTGTGGCCAGATATGGCGGCGATGAGATAATTATCTTTTTCCAGAACTTTACCGATCATGAGAAGGTATTTCAACGTGTCGAAGCGATCCGGAATGAGGTTGCACAGACTGTGATCACCTATGATGATGCATCAATATCAATCACAGTAAGTATTGGAGTATATATTAAACAGGATGAGTATATGACCTTGAATGATGTGATCAAGAAGGCAGATGAGATCATGTACCTAAGTAAGAACAGCGGCAAAAACAGAGTGACAATTGGCGGTTAAAAGCTTTTTCATACATTTTGCTTGACAAGAAGAACAAAAATGATAGAATTAACTTAATTCGTGTGAAGAGAAACCGATTATATCGGTGATTCTTGCATCGGTAATTTCATAATCTATCATGGCTATGAAGAGGAGTAGTAAAAGTATTCTATCATTACAGAGAGTCACTGGCGGTGGAAAGTGACAGATGTGGACTTTGAACTCGCCTTGGAGCTCTCTGACGGAACTTAAGTAAGCAGAGCGGGTCATCCCGTTACAGGTGATATGAGGACATTGACATTAGGACTTAGTCAGTGGACTAGAGTGGTACCGCGGATATGTGTTCAAGAATTTGAACCTCTTCGTCTCTAGATAATGAGATGAAGAGGTTTTTTTGTACACGATTCATAGGAAGTAAGCGAAGCTGACTTTTTTGAAACGTTATTATATGGATGCGGTTTTTAATCAATATTACAAGGAGGCTATAATCAAATGAGTGAGTATTATTCACCGAGTGAAGTGGAGAAAAAATGGCAGGAGCTGTGGGAAAAGGAACAGGCCTTTAAGGTGGGAACCGATAAATCTAAGCCGAAATTCTATGCATTGGTTGAGTTCCCTTATCCATCCGGACAGGGCTTGCATGTGGGGCATCCGAGACCTTATACAGCACTTGATATTATTGCAAGAAAGAGAAGATTAGAGGGCTATAATGTTCTATATCCCATGGGTTGGGATGCCTTCGGACTTCCGACGGAGAATTATGCAATCAAGAATCATATTCATCCGAAGCTTGTTACGAAGAAGAATGTTGAGCGCTTCACAGAGCAGCTGAAAGCACTCGGATATTCCTTCGATTGGGATAGAGAGATTAATACAACGGACCCGAATTATTACAAATGGACTCAGTGGATCTTCCTTCAATTATTTAAGAAGGGTCTTGCTTACAAGTCCGAGATGCCGATCAACTGGTGTACCTCCTGTAAAGTTGGTCTTGCCAATGAAGAGGTGGTTGGCGGAGTATGTGAGCGCTGTGGCAGCGAGGTTGTTCGTAAGGTAAAAAGCCAGTGGATGTTAAAGATTACAGAATATGCCGACAAGCTCATTGATGACCTTGATCAGGTAAATTACATTGATAAGATTAAGGTATCACAGGTTAACTGGATTGGTCGTTCCGTTGGTGCTGAGGTTGATTTCAAGATATCGGGTAAGGAGGAAAGCCTGAGAGTATTTACTACCAGACCGGATACTCTGTTCGGTGCAACCTATATGGTTATCTCTCCGGAGCATCCTCTGATTGATAAATATAAGGATGAGTTAAAGAATTATGAGGAATTAATTAACTATCGTGAGCAAGCATCAAAGAAATCCGATTTTGAGAGAACAGAGCTTGTGAAGGAGAAGACCGGTGTACAAATTGCAGGTCTTATGGCAATCAATCCGGTAAACGGAAATGAAATTCCAATCTGGATCTCCGATTATGTTTTAATGACCTACGGAACCGGAGCGATTATGGCGGTACCGGGACATGATGAGAGAGACTGGGATTTTGCCAAGAAATTCAATCTTCCGATTATCGAGGTTGTTGCAGGTGGAAATGTGGAGGAAGCAGCATTTACCAATACAAGTACCGGTAAGCTGGTTAATTCGGACTTCTTAAACGGTCTTGAGGTTGCCGATGCCAAGAAAAAGATATTAGATTGGTTACAGGAGAAGCAGATCGGTGCAAAGAAGGTTAACTTTAAGCTTCGTGACTGGGTATTCTCCCGTCAGAGATATTGGGGAGAACCTATTCCGATTGTTCACTGTGAGAAATGCGGATATGTTCCGCTTCCGGAGAGCGAGCTTCCGTTGATGCTTCCCGAGGTAGAGAGCTATGAGCCTACGGATAACGGTGAATCACCTTTAGCACCAATGACAGAATGGGTGGAGACTACTTGTCCTTGCTGCGGTGGAAAAGCAAAGAGAGAGACTGACACTATGCCTCAATGGGCTGGCTCCTCCTGGTATTTCTTGCGATATATCGATCCCCATAACATGGATGCCTTTGCCGGCAAGGAAGAACTGAATTACTGGATGCCCGTTGACTGGTATAATGGTGGTATGGAGCATACCACACTGCACCTTCTTTATTCGCGCTTCTGGCATAAGTTCCTCTATGATCAGGGCTTAGTGAACACGCCCGAGCCGTATGCGAAGAGAACCAGCCATGGTATGATTCTCGGTGAGAACGGAGAAAAGATGTCGAAGTCCAGAGGAAATGTCGTGAATCCGGATGATATCATTAATGAATTCGGTGCCGATACACTTCGTACCTATGAGATGTTCATTGGTGCCTTCGATTTAAGTGCAGCATGGTCCAACGAAGGTGTAAAGGGCTGCCGTCGTTTTATCGACCGCGTATGGAAGCTAAGAGATTCAGTTAATGAGGATGAAGGCTATTCCTCCGGTTTAGAAACCAAAATGCATCAGACGATAAAGAAGGTAAGCCTTGATTATGAGAGCATGAAATATAACACCGCTATCGCAGCGATGATGTCTCTCGTAAATGAATTCTATAAAGCAGACTCAGTAACAAGAGATGAATTTAAGACCTTATTAATTCTATTGAACCCCGTAGCACCTCATATTACTGAGGAGCTGTGGCAGTTAATCGGTGAGAAGAGCAGAATCTATCAACAGTCCTGGCCGATATACGATGAGAATAAGACCATAGAGAATACAGTTGAAATTGCAGTTCAGATCAATGGTAAGGTAAAGGCGAATCTGATGATTGCTTTGAATGAGAAACAGGATGAGGTTCAGCCGAAGGCGATGGAGCTTCCGGCAATCGTAGCAGCGTTGGAAGGAAAGACCGTTGTAAAGGTAATCTATGTACCGAACCGGATCTTAAACATCGTAGTTAAGTAAACAGAGAAATCGTAGGAACGGACGATATACTTCCCATAATGCAAGTTTGACGTAGAGTACGCCGACCTGTATATGACAGAAGAATATCGTCCGTTCTTTTTCTTTTGATTTTGAAACACGCAATTCTCAAATACTATTCGTTATTTACTTAGCAAAGCTTACCGACTACTTCGTTGATTAATTTGCCATCGGCCTTTCCTTTGAGATCGACCATAACACCTTTCATGATCATGCCTTTATTCTTGGTAGCCAGAAGCTCAGAATATTTTTCGGATATAAACGCTTTAATCTCTTCTTCTGACATCATTGACGGAGCGTATTCCTTGATGATGTCATAGGTTGCTTGATAACTGGCCTTTAATTCGGCTCTTTCGTCCGGGCAGGTTTCTAATTGTTCCTTAACCAGCTTCATTTCCTTTAAGATGGCTCTGTCTACTAATTCCTCCTGGATATTGTCACGACAACCTTCATCAATCGCAATTTTTTTAACTGCTGAGATCAGGGACGAGATCGCATCCTTGCGCACCTTGTCATGTGCCTTCATTGCTGTAATCATGTCCTTTTGTAATTGTTCCATTTGCATAAGTCTTACCTCCTTGGACTATAGATCATTCCTGATTATCATATACGGGAAATATTTGTACTAGTAATCAGTATATGGCATGAAGGTAAGATATTCAAGTTAAAAAATTGTGAGGTATTTGTGTCTTAGTCCGAAGCTTTTGCCTTATCCAGCAACAGATGCTGCAGGACAGAGATAATGAACGCTGCTAAAAGAGAATGTAGAAAGCCATTCATAGTAACCCCCTTAACCATAAGATCAGCCAGCATAATCGTCCACGCATTCACGACAAAGCTGAAAATATTAAAGGTTATAATATTGATTGGCAAGGTCAGCAGCAGTAACAGCGGTTTGACCAGGAGATTAACAAAAAATAAGACCAACCCCATAAGAAGTAACGATGGAATATCTCTTATAATAATCGTATTAATCACCAAAGACAGCAGATATATGATAGCTACTGTGGATAGATATTTTAACAGAAGTCTTGACATAGTTTCCTCCTCATGAATTATCTTATTTTAATTGATACTGATACGTTCTTGGCATTTACCTCAACAAGATCGTAGGGCTCACAGTCGGTTAAAGATCGGAAAAGCTGATCGGTTGCATGAATCAATTCCTTTACTGACCTGGCAGAGATGGTATGAGGTAAGTGTGCAGGAGGGTTCTTCGGTATAAAAAGGCAGGCGAATTCCATAATATCCAGCAGACAGTCAAATAACTCCTGAAATAAATAGAGACATATAGGAAAGGCGAAATAAAAATGTCGTTCTCCGGTGGTATGAACCTTAATCCATAAGATACGGAAGCCTTTATTCCACATAGATCTTCACCTTCACCATGGCATGCTGCTCTTCAGACCATGCTTCTACATCCACAATATTGGGATCATCCAGCGTACCATTCACGATTTCTTCGATTATCTGAGCAAAGTCAATATTTGTGATATCAATCCCCTTACTTTCCATTTCTCTTCTTGCATCGGCCGGTATTACAGCGGTCATCTTCGTGGCGATTTCACCAAGCGTAGTAAGTAATCGTAAGGGAACATTAACATTCACATTAACAGTACTGTTATCCGAGGTAACTCTTACCTTTAAAAATTTGTAATTATATTTTGTTCGAATCACTTGAGGTGAGGAGGTGCTTCCCCCGTTCTCTGTCTCATTGGTCAGGTTAAGTGCATCCAGTAACTCCATTCCTTCCGAAGCTGTGATTTGTCCTTTTTCAATCATTTCTAATATTTTTAATTGCTCACTCATGATACTTCCTCCATTCTTAATCAGACGATGATGTTTCCTTCAATAACGATTACCTAAAGATTTTTAATTCGTTCTGTTGCTTCCTTCGCAGAGATTTCACCTCTGGACAGTTGTTCCAATATCTCGTTCTTAGCCAATTCTTTTTGCTCTTTATCCTTCATTTCAACTTTGGTTGCTACCTCATATCCTAAGCCGCGTATTGCCGAATCAAGCTTTCCGCGAACAGTGGGGTAGGATATGCCAAGTTCTTTCTCGACATCCTTTATATTTCCACGGCATTTGATAAATACCTTAAGAAATTCAAGATCCTCTTCCGGAAGCCGGCAAAATTCACAGGGTTGAAAATCACCTTCAATCGCAGTGGAGCATTTCGGACATCCTAGCTTGGTTATGGCAAGCTTCTCGCCGCATACAGGACACTTACCCGGAGCTTTATATTTCATTCGTTTCACCTTCCTAATGTACTTTGATGGCTTTAATATACACCTATGGTAATGTTTTGTCAATATAAATATTAATAATATTAATATTGAGATTAATAATATTGATTTCGAGATTAAAATAATTTATATTATAGTTAATGATAATGCATTTTGGATAACCATAATCTAAAAAATAACCATGTCAATAAGATGACATGGTTACTCTATATCGCTTTATTCTCAATCTGTTTTAATAATCGGATAGCGTCTCTTCATTCGGAATGATCAGGATACGGGTAGAACGATCCACCTCTTTAACCAGTGTCTTCATATTCGTCTCAGGAATAGCGATACAACCGGTCGTAGATCCTGTTCCGTTATAACAGTGGAGGAACACTGCACTTCCCAAACCGGGCTTGCACTCCGGATTATAATTAATATTCAAGGCATAATTATAGGAAGGACTATGATCAATCAGATGCTCTGATGTGAATTCTCCGGAGGTATCACTTGAGTTCACCCAGGTATTGTAATAGGGACTGTTGATATCATCAACCCAATAATCATATTCTGTGATTTTTCGATAATTCAAAAATGCCCCCGGATCGGACTTTAAGCCGAAAGCCAGTGTAAAGGAGTAGAGACCGGCAGGAGTTTTGTTATCCTGTTCTCGTTTCTGATAAGTGATACCTTCCAAACCGCAGTCACCGTCTACGCGGAAGACTTGAACCCACTTCCCGTCCCGGTCCTTCTTATGAAAGGAAACGGTACAGTCCGAGGAC
Source organism: Bacillota bacterium (assembly GCA_023421075.1). Taxonomy (GTDB): domain Bacteria; phylum Bacillota; class Clostridia; order Lachnospirales; family Lachnospiraceae; genus Mobilitalea. The sequence continues at coordinate 17,316 of JAEZUM010000060.1, read as the reverse complement.
CCGGAACCGATAACACAGACAAGCTGATCCAGATCCTTCAGGGTGGATAAGGTGTTTACAAAGCTATATTCAGCTGAAACGGTATCCTCCTCATCTGCTGCTATGGCAGGGGAAGGAACCGGGGTTACTGTATCCTTAGAATTTTCCTCCGGTAACTTTGTGGGTGTTGGTGCGGGTACATTGGTTGGAGTGGGGGTTGCGGTGATCTCAGGAGCTTCGCTGGTCAGATACTCTGACATGATATAACAGATGCTATTATCATATTCTACCTTACTCCATTCCTTACCGATTCCGATTCGCTTTGTTGCTCCTCCGGGTTCTAATATGGCAACAACATTATTTTCTTTGGTGGTATAATTCGATCGAATCTTCACATAAGCAGTTGCATATACCGTCTCATCCACAGTGTGAAAGATCTCCTTCGTAATCTCCTCCGGGACACTAGCTTCCTCGTTCTCCACCGTTGGCTCAGTCGGTTGGAGTGAGACCGTAGGTACGGTTTCCTCGGGAAGAACCTCTTCGGAAACGAGGGATTGATTATCACCTGCGGATGCGTTTTGATTTTGGAAGGTATCCTGATTGATCGAGATCGAGAGCTCCTTCTTACCGCAGCCGGACACGCTGAATATTATCAGAAAGAGTAAAAGGAAATTTTTTATTCGACGCATATGCAACCTCATTCTTTCGTAAAGGGTTATTACCGTTCGTGATTTAAGCTTGCTAATCCTATTGGTAAATTATACTATAAATATTGTAAATTATAAACTGCATTTCGTATATAAGTAATTGGCACTTAATTCATATTTATTGAGTCGGATTTAATAATTTATGTTGTTTCCTACTATGAATAATGGTAAGATAATTCTGCGATATGGATTATTACTTAATGTAACTCAGGAGGTAGATTATGGACCAATTACAAGCATTACTCGATGTTATGTATAATAGAAGAAGTATCCGAAGATTTGTTGATCAAAAGCCGGTGGAAGAGGAGAAAATCAAGCTTTTGCTTCAGGCAGCGATGGCAGCTCCCTCAGCCTGTAATTTACAGCCCTGGGAGTTTATTGTAGTTAACGAAGAGAATATCCTGTTACAGCTAAAGGAGTGTATCGGTAAGGATAACGGAAGGTATTATAATGCAACCGCAGCCTTCGTCGTATGTGGCAATACAAGTTATATTCCCTGGAAAAGTACCGGTGTTATGGATTGCAGTGCGGCGATTGAGAACATATTATTGACTGTAACGGCATTGGGATTAGGAGCTGTCTGGATTGGTGATTTTAATGATAAGGAAGTAAGTGTTCTTTTAGACATTCCGGAACATGTGGCTGTAAACAGTATCCTTCTGCTTGGCTATCCGGATGAGGAGAAGCAACCAAGAACACAATACAAGGAAGAAGCAATCTATTGGCAAAAATATGATTCCACAAGAGAACATGCAGAGAGGACAACTGCATTGAGATTCCTGTAATGATAGAAAGGACGTTATTTCATGAATTATGAAATGCTTGAAAAAGTGATCTGTGATACCATCAAGGAGGAACAGATTAAACTGGGTTATGAGAAGGAAACCATAAGACTTTATTATCCAATGCGTTCACTGGCTCATATCCTGGAGGAGGATATCACAGATCCCGACAAGATGGATGCAGCACTTGCTTTATTCGCTGATAAAGTTGAGGATAAGCTGGGAAGGCTGCAAATCAATCATAACGGTGATCGTTATTGTATTTTGATACCGCCGGCAGGAGCAGCTTATGTGCATGAAATCTATGAAGATAATCCGTTTTTAGTAGCCTTTATTGATACCGTAAGAAAGCATGACTGCACGTTGGAACAGATTCTGGAGGTATTCCGTAATTATTCGGATCAGATAGTGTGTGAAAAAAGCGAATCAGATGAATTTGACTATGTCATTTATTTTGACAATAATTCAATGGATGATTATCGCTATTGCCTGAAATTTGATTATGGTCATACCAGCTATCATCGTTTTTCAAAGAAGGATTTTGCATATTTGATGGAAGATACCAATGATAGTCAAATGACGGTCATTGATGATGTGAAAGAAGAACCAACCGTCAATGAAGAAACGATTGATCTGACGAAAGAGGAAAAATACCAGAAGTATGTGAAGCTTATGAAGGCGATCCGTTGTATGACGACCTGCAACGATAAGCTGGACATGTATAAAAAGGTAACCAAACAATTCGCAGCAATGGCAGATTACAAGGATTGTGTTCAATTGGCAGAGGAATGTAAGCTTCTGGCTAAGGAAACAAAGAAGAAGATTAAGAGGAAAATATATAAAGATGCAGTAAGTATAAAAAGCAATGCGAAAAGTGCAGAAGATTATAAGAAGGCAGCGGAAGAGTTTCGTAAAATCAGCGGTTATAAAGATGCTGATGATTTGGCAGGCGAATGTGAAACCCTGATTCATCGAACCGAGAAAAGAGTAATGCGACAACGATTATTTGGTTTTACACTGATCGGAATCGGAATGTTAGCGGTTATCACTCTTGCCATTATCTGGATCGTTACCAGGTAACATAATATCATGAATTTCAATCGGTCTTTGCCAACCCACCCGGGATGGCAAAGACCATTCTTGTATCTAGCTTGTTCATCCATTCCTCCGATTATATCAGTTCTTTTCTGTTACAGTGACGATACAACGAATCTTAGTACCGTCTTCACTGGCATAAACATAAGCCCGGCCTTTCTGCCAGGCAGTGACTGTCCCATCCTGGGCAACAGACAAAATATTCTCATTACTGGTAGACCAGGTAACCGGATTGCCGGAGGATACCTTCGCATTAAGCTTCGCTGTGGATCCTATCGTCAGATTAAGCTCAGCTTCACTTAAGCTGATAACCGGGGGTTCGACAATGATCTCACAGCTTTTTGATACTCCGTCCAGGGTGGCTGTAATTACGGCAGTTCCATGCTTCATAGCAGTAACTGTGCCGGTTTCATCGACGGTGGCAACACTGGATTTGTTTGATTTCCAGGTGGGGGATATGTTACTGGATACCGTGGCTGATAATCTGGCAGTCTGGTTGCGGTATAGCTTGAGTTTGGAACTACTCAAACGAATTGTAGGAGCCTTGACCGTTATGATACAAGTCTTGGAGGTACCGTCTGCCGTGGCGGTAATTGTTGTTTCACCCGGTTTGATTCCGGTGACAAGGCCGTCTTCATCAATGGTGGCTATGCTCTTTTTGCTGCTCTTCCAGCTAATCAATGCAGAGTTTGAGGCAGAAGCAGTCAGCCGGCAGGTGGTACCGCGTTCCATCGAGATTCTGGTATCACTTAGGGTAAGCTTCGTCTTATTGACCGTCACCTTACAGGAGGCCTCCCCGTTCTTGATTTTCGCGGTTATCGTTGCAGACCCGGCTTTTTTGGCAGTGATTTTTCCATAGGTATTTACGGAAACTATTTTAGTGGAACTACTCTTCCAGGAGGGCATATCTCCATTCGTTGTGATAGCAAATAAGTATAGTTCATCACCGATATCCAAAGTTGCCTTATACTGCGATAAGAGAACGAATTCAATCGAAGCTGCGTTAACATGGTTTAATTGGAGCATAGGTGACAGTAAGGAAAGCAGAAGACATAAAAGGAAAGAAATCAAAGATTTTTTGGTTCGTGACATAAGATCCTCCATTCTATAGGAGGAGGAATAGATGATACAGGAATACAAGCTTTCTTATATTGTATCACATTGACCTTATAAGATATATTCATCAAAACAGAAAAAAATAAAGGCTAGATTAGATATTATAGATAAAGATTAATAGTCCAAATGTACTATACAATTGGAAGTAGTTACCCCAAAATAAACGGTTCCTCCTTCGAATACTTTAATATGAAAATGAAAAGGAGAACAAATTCTCCTAAGCTAGCTTACTTATTCATTTTTCAAGACACTGAAAGGGAGACTGGAATCTCCCGAAACTTAACATGAGATTAATGTTTTTGAAAGGAGAATTATTATGAAGAGAATTTTATGTTTTATAATTACCTTAGCACTTATCACATCATCCGCTACGGTAGCATTTGCTAAGCCTTCCAAAAATCAGGAAAAGGCACAAAAGGAATATTCCAAAACCCAGGAATTTGAATATGAGGATTCAAAAGTAATCAAATACGGCAGATATTCCTTACCGACTGATCCGATTGTAAAAGGCATGGGAGCAACCGTAAGTTTTGACAAAGCAACCGCTGTATTAACAGTTAAAAAGGATACGAAGACACTGATTATTGATTTTAAGAATAAGAAAGTAACTCTTAACGGTGTAGAGGATACCAAGTCCGGTATCTTTACCGCTAAGAACAGCAAAAAGAGAACAGTACTGATTAAATATATTGCAAATGCCCTCGGTGTTAGAGTAAAGGTATATGATGATAAGGTGAAGATTGAAGAACCCAAGCCGGAAACAGCAGTGCTAGAGGCACCGAAAAATATTAAGCTTACCGTGTTCGGAGAGAATGTAGTTGCCAATACGCTAAATAGCACTTCTTTATATTTTAATGTAACGGCTGACATTAAGCCGGAGCAGGCAAATGGTGGCAAAGCGGAGCTTTATGTTAATACAAAGCTTATCGCAACAACAGCAGTTGCTACAGGATCTGCAATTACTTTTACAACCTCCGATGGAACACCTACCAATGAAGAGTTAAGAACTCTTGTTCCGGAAGGCGGAGATGTAACAATTAAGTTATATGACAAAGATAACAAAATGGTTCAAAGCAAAGCAGAGGTAAAACTCACTGTTGATTATGTTGCACCTACCCTGACTACAATTACCAATGCAATCTATCAGGAAGAGGATGGAGAGCTGTATCTGGTAGTAGCTGGAGCAGGAACAATAAATGATACCGTTGATGTCACAAAGCTTACCTTAGTGGATGTAGCACTGGGAAGATCTTATCAGCTCACAAATGGTGAGAAGGGATCTAAAGGAACCGTATTAAGTGCAACATCTTTGATGGTTTCACTTGGAGAGACAGACCTAATCGGAATTAAGGGTTTTGGAACCTCTACATTAACACTGACCATCGCACCTGGTTCTCTGGTTACCGATAAAGCTGGTAATGTGTCAACACCTACCGTTGCTCCGATTACACTTCCGGTCGTTGTTATCAGATAACATAGGTGATTAACCTGTTTTTCCGGATAGGAAATGAATGAATAAAATGTATGCTTTCGCATACCTTTATGGATAAAAAAAGCACCCTCCTCTATGAACCGCCTACTGCAGCTACAGTGGCGGTTCATGTTATGAGAAGGGCGCTTTTTTGGTGTCAGCAGAAAATAATGATAGGGTTGATTTGTTCATCGTTCTAAATGGGATGACCTTTATTCAGTATTCTAAAATTCTTTTTATTTGTTCGATAGAGTCTCTGAAATACCTTATAGCCATTATTGTATAGAGACAAATGAAGAGGATTCGGGGTAAAGGTTTCAGAAACAGTAATAAAGTCATTCGCCTGCTCCAGAGATTTTATTACTCCGAGACCTACAGCAGCGACGATGGCTGCTCCAACAGAACCAACATTCTGTGGATTTGGTACGGTCTCAATGGTTCGATTAGTGATATCGGCAAGAATCTGGCAGGTCAGTAAGGAGAGAGCGCCTCCGCCGACAAAGCGGATCGTTCGGGAGGTTGTTACCTTGTGTTCTTCAGCCTCCAGCATCCATCTCATATGATAACAGACACCTTCCAGGACGGAACGGATTAACTGTGTTTTTCCGGTGTCCAGACTGATGTTGAAGAACATGCCCCTGACCATAGAATCCTCAAAGGGACAGCGGTTTCCATGAAGCCAGGGAGTAAATATTACGCCGTGACTTCCGGCAGGAATCTGACCGATGGTATGCATCATATAATCATATAGGCTTGTATAGATCGCTTCATGTGCTTCGGTTACGTTTCTTTTCTCGAGATAGATATCGATTTCATCCAAGGCAAGATGATCCTTCACCCATTCCAGGCATTTTCCCGCAGTTTCCAGCTCGGCGAAGTAATGAAAAAGACCTTTTCTTGCTCCGACGATCGCAGCAATCATAGAGGTAGTATCCACCATCGGTTTTTTGACTACGGTGGATACCCATCCGGAGGTACCGCAGTAGATGTGCGTATTTCCCTCCTTCACCGCTCCGGCTCCAATCCCGATTAAGGAGGCATCTCCTCCACCGCCAAACACCGGCGTACCTTCCCTTAAGCCCAGCTCGTTTGCAGCCTTCTCGGTTAATAAGCCGGCTTGTTCGCTTGCTTCAATCACATGTGGCATATGGTCATAATTTACACCATACATCTTACACATACTTTTACTAAAGCCCTCATGACCCTTTCTTGTATCGTAAAGAAGAGTAGCAAAGGCAGAGTCGGTGGTCATGATAAATTCACCGGTGCATCGGTGAATGAGAAACTCTTTCACATCCAGCCATTTATGTACTAGGGAGAAGTGTTGCGGTTCATTTTCCTCCACCCATTTGTATTTCCAGACAGGGTCCTTCACACTGGCTGCAACAGCCTTGGTAATATAAAGTGATTTCAAGAGCTTTATTACGTTGCATCCGGCAATTTGAAGTCCATGGGCCAAGCCCTTCTTTAACTGTGCAATCGCTCGCTGATCCATATAACTCATTGCCGGTCGAACCGGTATCCCCTTCGAATCGACCAGAACTAAGCCCTGCATCTGCGAACAGAAGGAAATTCCCTGGATTGCAGAGGGGGGGATTTTAGAGGAGGAGAGTACCTGCTTCGTGGTGACACACATGGCATTCCACCAATCCTCGGGATCCTGCTCTGCACCACCGTTATGAACTAATCGTAAGGGATATGCCATTCCTGCATACTCTATTAGACGAATCTTCTTCTCGACTAGAAATAAGCAGGTTTTCACTGCTGTAGTACCTACATCATAAGCAATAATATATATACTGCCTGTCATAATGGCCTCCGCGATTATAATTTGATAGGATTTTCAGGTCGTTCTGCCAGTTTGCCGGATGAATGTCATTTATTGTATTTATTTTGGTATCTTAGGAGAGAACGCTGCCTTAATAAATTTCAGGCTCTGTTCAATCACAAAATCATCTTGTTCAAAGATATCTTCTCTTACATAAATCTTAAATCGTTCTCGGTAATAATCACAAGAGTAGGAAAATTGCAGCATCATAAAGATATTATCAAGAAGAAAGGCAAACATACCGGGATCGCAATCGGACCTTGCTTCATGCTCAGCCTGTGCCTTTTGAATAAGGTCTGCATACAGCTTAGCGGTTAACGTCTCCATATCCCTGACAACCTCACAGATAATTTTGGAATTGCTTTGTGTTGCCATCTCATTGTAGAGACGTATCATATTGAGGTTCTCTCTGGAATGCTTTTGTATCGTACGAAGAAGCTTTTCCACCTTCAGAAGAATATCCTCTTCGCCGATCATGATTTCTTCCAGTGCCGATTTCATGATGGTCGCACAGTGCTTTACCGTAGTAAGAAACAAATCTTCCTTGTTATCAAAATATTGAAACAGGCTGCCTACGCTGATTCCTGCTTTACGTGCGATTTTATTGGTATTGGCATTCATATAGCCATAGATAGCAAATTCATTAATTGCTGCATCAAAAATACGGTTTCTCTTTTCCACCGGAATACGTCCAAATAGTTCGGTCAATGTGGTCCCTCCTAAAATGTGAGTCATTGCTCACTTTAAGTTTAACATAAATTGTTAAAAATGCAATATGGAAACAATTAATTAAAAAATTTAATTAAAATTGTGTTGATATTGAGGCTGGGCAATTGACATATAATGGCAGAGTGATATAATGAAATAAAAGTGAGTCGTCACTCATTATTGCTGTGCTATGATAAAAGGAGGATAAAGAATGGATACCAGATATGCAATATCGAATTACCCCGAGGCGGATCGAATCAATCGTGAATTAAATGAACTGATTGCAAAGCCTATCTCAACCATTAACCCGGAAGCATTGGCTGCCTACGAAAGGGAATATTTTGATAAAAAATGCTCAAAATCCAAAGAAATGATTAACGAAGCAAAGCAGCTCATCCCGGGAGGTGTTCAACATAACCTGGCCTTCAATTATCCTTTTCCTCTCGTATTTACAAAGGCTGAGGGACCTTATCTGTATGACATTGACGGGAATCGGTATTACGATTTTCTTCAAGCCGGTGGACCGACGGTTCTGGGGAGTAATCCTAAAGTTGTCCGTAATAAGGTAATCGAATTGCTGAATGATTGCGGTCCTTCGACCGGCTTGTTTCATGAATACGAGTATAAATTGGCGAAACTGATCTCCGAGCATATCCCTTCCGTGGAGATGTTTCGTATGCTGGGCTCCGGAACCGAAGCATGTATGGCAGCAATTCGGGTTGCAAGATTGGCTACGGGTCACAAGAACGTCATCAAAATGGGTGGAGCATATCATGGCTGGAGTGATCAGCTGGCATTCGGAATTCGGATCCCCGGCTCAAAATGGACACAGGCTCACGGTGTGCCGCACTTTATCTTTAAACATACTCAGGAATTCTTCCCTAACGATCTGAAGGATCTTGAACGGAAGCTAAGGCGAAATCGTCTGCATGGCGGGACCGCCGCAGTTATGATCGAACCTATCGGTCCGGAGAGCGGCACCCGAGTAGTTGATATGGATTTTAACAAGGGAGTGGCAGCACTCTGTAAGAAGTACGGAGCGTTATTTATCTTTGACGAAGTAGTGACCGCCTTCCGCATCGGGATGGCAGGTGCTCAGGGCTACTTTGGAGTATCACCGGATCTAACGGTATTCGGTAAGGTTATCGCAGGTGGTTATCCCGGCGCAGGTGGTCTTGGTGGTAAGAAGGAATATATGAAATATCTGGCAGCCGGTATCCAGACAGGAGATAAGCATAAGAAGGCATTAATCGGTGGGACGATGGCAGCGACTCCGATCAGCTGCGTGGCTGGTTACTATACACTTTCAGAGATTGAGAGAACCAATGCGGCACAGGTGGCGGGACGAATGGGAGATCGACTGAATGCAGGTCTGCAGGCCTTAATTAAGAAATACAACCTTCCCTTTGTCGCATTTAATCAGGGCTCGATCTGTCATCTTGAGACGGTCGGAACCATGCATTTCGCGATCAACTGGTCAAAGCCTTGGACGATACCGAAGGTGCTAAAGGAAACGAGTAAGAGAAAGAAAGAGATGGAACATATGGGGGCGGCATATATGGCAGAAGGTCTGGTCACCCTTGCCGGAAGCAGATTATACACGAGTGCAGCCTATACGGAAGAGATGATCGATGATGCCTTACTGCGATTTGAAAGAGTGTTTCAGAATATTACCATAAAGCAATAATGAGAGGAATGCTTACTGTAAGGTAAGCGGAAGGGAGGTTTATATGCAGATAGAGCTGGCTAGGCAAACGGTGGTGGATGCTGGTCTGAAGCTGGTGGAAAGCGGGTTGATTGCAAGAACCTGGGGAAATGTAAGCAGTCGGGTCGATAAGGATACCTTTGTGATTACACCAAGCGGAAGACCTTATGAGACCTTAACGTCTGAGGAAATTGTTCTCTGCAGGGTTGAAGATTGTTCTTACGAAGGAGAGATAAAGCCTTCATCCGAGAAAAGGCTTCATGCTTTGCTTTATCAGATGTATCCGGATGTGAATTTTGTAATCCATACACATCAAAAATATGCTTCTATTCTCAGTGCCTCAGGACTCAGCCATGTTCCGATCAAGAGCTATCCTCTTCTGGGGGATGAAGTAAGAATTGCGGAATATGGTTTGCCCGGAACAGCGAAGCTGCGTAAAGGAGTAGAACAGGCTGCTCGGAGCAGCTCCTCCCATGCAATCATCATGGCTCATCATGGTGCAGTATGCTTCGGTAGGGATTACGAGGAGACCTTTGCCTGTGCGAAAGAGTTGGAGGAGGCATGTTTTAGGTACATAACCAAGGAGTATTGTAATCGTTCGAAGGATGTAACCTTCGAAGAAGAGAAGCTGTATCAGTATTATGTCACCGAAAATACACAACAAAAGCTTGCATTACCGAAAAAGCCCTTTGTTACAAGCAAAAGTTACAGGACTCAGAACGGTTTCTTATATGAAGGCATGGATACGAAGGAATATCGTTTATCGGATTCCATGCCGCAGGATGCACAACTTCATCGAAGAATTTATGAATGTAGGCCGGATATTCATTTTATCGATCGGGATTGCGATTTGGCTCTTGTAGCACTTTCATTAACGGGACGTAAGCTGAAACCGTTACTGGATGATTTTGCGCAGTTGGTTGGGACAGATGCAAGATGTGCAAGGTCCTTAGAGGCGAATGCGGTAGAGGCAGCTTTGAGGGGGCGGTACGGAGTTTTTCTTCCGGGAGAAGGAGCAATCTGTTGTGCGTCGAGTGAGTCGGATCTTCAGGCAGTCCATATCGTCATGGAGAAGAATGCCAAGGCACAGATTGGAGCCTGGCTCTTCGGAGGAGGCCAAGAACTTAGCAGAATTGATTGTATACTGATGAATCTGGTATATAAGAAGAGCTATTCGAAGAAGGCAGAGAAAGATAGAACATAAACAGGGGAGGAAGATCAGGTGGATGAGAAATACAAGGTTTTTGGGTACCGATGGGTTATTCTTGCAGCCATAGTCCCGATGATTCTTTGCACGGAGATGTTCTGGCTGACCCTGGCTCCGATTTCCAGTATGGCGGAACAGTACTATGGAGTCGGAAGCTTGGAAATATCGATGTTTAGCACAAGTTATATGATCATGTACATAATCTTCACGCTACCGGCTTCCTGGGTCATTGATAAATTCGGCTTCCGACATTCCTTAACCATAGGAGCCGTGATAACTGCAGTATTTGGAATCGGAAGAATGCTGTTTGCCGGGAATTTTATCATCGCCTTATTCTGCCAATTTATGATTGCAATCGGGCAACCCTTCCTTCTTAATATCTCAACGAAGGTGCCGGCAAATTGGTTTCCGGTTGGGGAGCGTTCCATAGCCTCAGGAATACTAACGATGGCGCAGTACCTGGGGTTCGTTGCTGCGATGGTGATATCACCCATACTGGCACAGTTAAATGGTATCCCGGCAGTATATCAGGTATATGCGCTTGTCGGTGGTATCTGTTGTATTATAGCTATCGCCTTTACCAGAGAGCGTCCGAAGATCGCTCCGGGTCCGGAAGCAATCAAGGAGGATATCAGTATATCCTCGATGCTGAAGCTGTTTCGTAATCGGAATTTTATCTATGTTTTGGTTATCGTATTCATCTCCATGGGCATCTTTAATACATTGCTTACCTTGATTGAACCCATACTCAAGCCACGCGGAATGTCCATGGAGGAGGCAGGGATGGTCGGCGCGGTATTCGTTGTGGCGGGTGTCGCAGGGGCAGTGGTTCTACCGATTATTTCAGATAAGCTAAGAAGAAGAACACCCTTGTTTATTGCTGCAATCACTTTATTGGTTCCTCTTTATCTGGGGTTAACCTATCTAAACGGGGTAACCGTACTGACCTTAGTATCTGCAGTTGCCGGCTTCACTGTGATGGGAGTTGCTCCGATTCTATTCCAACATGGTGCAGAGGTAGCTTATCCGGTGAAGGAAGGAACCTCCTTCGGATTAATTCTGTTGATGGGACAGATCTCCGGATCCTTATTTGTAGTTCTGTTTGAAGCGATCAGTAAAGCTTCCGGAAAGGTAGTGATCCCGATGCTGATTATTGTCGCTGCCACGATATTGGAGGTACCGTTTACCCTGAAGATGAAGGAATCCCAGATTCTGATCGGGAGTAACAAAGAATGATAAGATGATATCGTTTGTGAATTCTATGGAAATTTAAGTGGGGCTGTTGCATCAGCGGTATACATATTAGTGACTACAAAGTATGTATAAATCCGTATATGCAGCAGCCTCTTTCGCTTCTGTAGCTATGGCAACGTAAAGCACTTCAAGCCTTCTCCTTTGTATTTAGAAAAAATCTCGTATAAGGCCCTGAATTATGGTATAATAAGTGTAAGAATTTCAGTTTTATTTTAGGATGGATACCATACAAAAAGGAGACGAAATTTATGATGATTGGGGTTCCGAAAGAGATTAAAAACAATGAGAACAGAGTAGGTTTAACACCGGGTGGTGTCAGTGTCCTGGTAAGGCATGGTCATGATGTCCTGGTCGAGACATGTGCCGGAGTTGGCAGTGGTTTTTGTGATGAAGAATATCTTTTGGCCGGGGGGCGAATCGTACAAAGCAGTTCCCTTGTATATGAAGGTGCTGATATTATTGTTAAGGTAAAGGAACCCTTAGAAGTAGAATATGATCTGTTAAGACCGGGGCAAACGCTGTATACTTATCTGCACCTTGCTCCCAATAAACCGTTAACCGAAGCCTTGCTACGCAATAGGGTGACCGGAATAGCATACGAAACCGTGGAATTAGAAAATGGAGCACTGCCTCTCTTGGCACCCATGAGTGAAGTGGCCGGTCGTATGTCGGTTCAGATTGGTGCAAATCTGTTACAAAAATACAACGGAGGCATGGGAGTATTGCTGGGAGGAGTTCCCGGTGTTAAGCCGGCGGAGGTTGTGATTATCGGAGGTGGTGTCGTTGGTACAAATGCAGCGAAAATTGCTGCCGGAATGGGAGCCAATGTAACAATACTTGATATCAATATCCAGAGGCTACGCTATTTGGATGATATTTTTGCCGGAAGAGTGAATACCTTGATCTGTAATTCCTATCATGTGGCAGAGATGGTGAAAAAAGCTGATTTGCTCGTTGGAGCGGTACTGGTTACGGGAGCAAGTGCACCGGTTATCGTAACCGAGGAGATGGTTAAGACGATGAAGAAAGGTGCTGTTATTGTTGATGTTGCAATCGATCAGGGTGGTTCGATCGAGACCATTGACCATGTGACAACCCACGATCATCCGACGTACGAACGACATGGGGTATTACACTATAGTGTAGCTAACATGCCAGGCGCAGTACCCAGAACCTCAACCTTTGCACTGGAAGCAGCTACCTTACCCTATCTGATGGAGCTGTGTGATAAAGGAATTAAAAACGCATTGCTAGGTAATCCGATTTTACGCAAAGGCCTTAATACCTGCGAGGGCAGACTGACCTGTCGCTCTGTGGCTGAGAGCTTAGGGCTTCCCTACGAGGAAGCCACGGTAGTGCTTAACAGCTTGCACTAAAAATTGAGTAATGAACTAAAAATAGAATATCAATGAGATAGAATAACAATAAGACAGAATATCAATATAATTAGAGAAAGTAAAAATAAATAGAACGAGTGATGAGAAATTTTACATTACCTGAAGAGGAAACCATGAATAAAAGAAATACATCGAAGTCCCTTGGAATCATTCAATATAATTCACCGGTAACCCTGACATTTGTATTCCTGTCATTTCTGGCAGTAGTATTAGGAATTGCTACGAAAAACGTGTCCACCACCATGCTTTTTTGCACCTACCCTTCCTCCTTAACCGACCCTCTTACTTATGTTAGATTGTTCGGTCATGTCCTGGGGCATGCGGATTGGGGGCATTATGCAGGAAATATGGTGTTGTTTCTTGTGCTGGGACCCTTGCTTGAAGAAAAGTACGGATCAAAGGCGTTATTACAGATGTTCGCGATTACTGCGGTCATCTCTGGTCTGATCTATATGGTTTTCTATCCGGACGCCGCTCTTCTCGGAGCCAGCGGCATTGTATTTATGATGATTGTTCTGTCATCGGCTGCCGGAATGCAGAATAGGAAGATTCCTCTGACACTAATATTGGTTGTGATAGTATATCTGGGAGGGGAGCTGACAAATAGCCTGGGACCCTCCGACGGGATTGCTCATGTGGCTCATATTGCGGGAGGGCTATGCGGTGCTGTCTTTGGATTTACATGGGATAAGAGGAGACATTTGAGATAAAATATATAAAAATTTAGATTTGATAAAGGATTTATTAAAATTCTGTGATTTTTGCGTAACCATTTTACTTATGAATAATCTATGTTATACTGATAAAATTCTAGGGAATTAATTTCCTACATAGTAACGACCTTATGGAGGAGTTATGTTTGGATACGTTAACGTATATAAGCCGGAATTGAAAATGAAGGATTTCTATAAGTATAAAGCATATTATTGCGGCTTATGTAAGACTTTAAAGGATAAGTTCGGGCGATTTGGTCAGATGACATTATCTTATGATATGACCTTTCTGATCTTATTATTAACCTCACTCTATGAGAGTGAGACTTCAATGCTTCAGAACCGGTGTATCGTTCACCCTGTGAAAAAGCACGATACCTTAGTAAATGAGATTACGGAATATGTGGCAGATATGAATATAGCCCTGACCTACCACCATCTTATGGATGACTGGAAGGATGAGAAGAACATCGCCGGACTGGCAGGAGCAGGTGCGTTAAAGAAGCATTATCTTCGAATCAACGAACGATATCCAAGGCAATGTAAGGTAATTGAGGAGAGTCTCATACAGCTTCAGGACTGCGAGAAGAGAGGGGAGACCAATATTGATTTGGTTTCCAGATGCTTCGGTGAGCTGATGGCGGAGCTATTTGTATACAAGAAGGATAGGTGGGAGGAAGGTCTTCGAAACATCGGCTTTTATCTTGGGAAGTATATCTATATTTTGGATGCATATGATGATATGGAAAAGGATCAAAAGCATCACAGCTATAATCCGCTTCTGGCTTCCAGAGAAAAGGATACCTTTGAGGTGGATTGCAGAAATATACTCACAATGATGATGGCACAGTGTACTAAGGAATTCGAAAAGCTTCCCTGTCTGTTGGATCATGATATACTCCATAATATCCTATATGATGGAGTTTGGACTAAATTTGATGAAATACAAAAAGAGAGAAACATAAGGAAGGAACAAGAACATGATAGCAAATCCCTATAAGGTACTGGAAGTGTCACCAAATGCATCGAATGAGGAGATTAAGAAGGCTTACCGGGAACAAAGCCGCAAATATCATCCGGATTCCTATGCGAATAACCCTCTGGCAGGATTGGCAGAAGAGAAATTCAAAGAGGTTCAGGAAGCCTATGATCAGATTATGAAGGAACGGGAGAATGGCAGTAATCCTTATAATACAGGTTATTCTTCCTACAGTCAGTCCGGTTATGGCAGCAGTTCGGACGGAGATTATAATCAGTTGAATGCAGCAGCCAACTATCTGAATGCCGGCCGATATCGGGAAGCTCTGAATGTGCTCGGTTCTATATCCAATCATAGCGCCAGATGGTATTATTACAGTGCAATTGCCAATGCCGGAATAGGCAATAATGTCATGGCGAATGAGCATATCTCTCAGGCGATGAATATGGAGCCGAATAATCCGGAATATACGAACCTTTATAATCAGCTGCAATGGCAGAACCAAAGATATAACAGTACCCGTTATAACAGCGGCGGAGGTGGCTATAATGCCGGTAATCTATGCTGTGATTTGTGGTGCGCGGATTCCTTATGTGAATGTATG
The DNA here is from genome assembly GCA_023421075.1 of Bacillota bacterium. GTDB lineage: Bacteria > Bacillota > Clostridia > Lachnospirales > Lachnospiraceae > Mobilitalea. The sequence goes on along the minus strand of JAEZUM010000060.1, from coordinate 1,771 downwards.
GGAGGAGATCTGATTTCATGCTGCTAAATGCGAAGAAACTTGCATTTTTGGGTTTGTTACTTGCGGTAACCGTATTATTGATTTCGTTAAGCGGTATTCTGGAGTTTAATACCTTATTTCTCTTAGGGGCAGCTTCTTTTGGCGTGGGAATTGCGGTTCGGGAGAGCAGTATCCGTGTGGGTGTTGGATTTTATCTTGCAGCAATTTTGTTAGGGCTGATTTTAGCACCGAACAAATTCTATTGTATCACCTTTGCTGCTATGGGCTTCTATATCCTGGTGATTGAATATACCTTTGACCGACTGGCTAACCTTAAAGGCAGAATGAGCCGAGCAAAGCTTTATTGGTTGATCAAATACATTACCTTCAACATCCTTTATATACCGATGGTAATCTTCCTCCCCAAGTTAATCTATCAGGGAGAACTTAGTCCGGTCATCCTGATCGTAATGCTCCTTGCCGGTCAGATCGTGTTGTTAGTTTATGATATGGCATATCGTTATTTTCAACAATATATCTGGGGTAAAATTCGTAACAAGCTGACGCTATAATGATGGTTATAAACCGAATCAATACAAATGGAAAGTGGGTCTAATGACCTACTTTCTTTTTTGTAAAAATAAATGTCGAATCATAGCGAAAACAATAATTTTAATATATAATAGATTATGTTCTAATATTATACAGATCAGGAGAGATTCGTATGAACGACTTGGGAGATGGAATCATTGTATTAGATGAAGTCAGCATGATGAGGCACAGAATCAGTAGCTTGTTACAAGGCTATAATATCCGGGTAATGGAAGCTTCCTATGATGTAGAGCTATTCAATATTATTGCAGAAGAGAATATTAACATCCGCCTGATCTTAATGGATCTTGGGTATGATGTGAATAAAGGCTTTGAGCTTCTGGCAAAAGTGAGAGAAAAGAAGCCGTATATCCCTATCTTTGTCGTCACCTCGAATAACAAAAGATCCGTATTCATTCGTGCCATGGCAGAAGGAGCGACTGATTACATCCTAAAACCGTTTGAGGACGAGTTTTTGTTGGAAAAGATCATGTCTGTAATAAGGACGAAGTATCAGATTATTCCGGATAATATTAATATCAGTTTTAATATTCATAATTATCTGAATACTGAGCTTAAGAAGGCGAAGAAGGGAAGATATGAGATAACAATTCTCATGTGTACCCTATATGAGATCGGGAGCGAAATCAATAATCTTGTGGAGAAGAAATACATTGAGGCAGTTGAGCGTTTTTATGAGATCAGTACAAAACATATTTGGGAAACCGATGTATTTGAACGATACGGTTCACAGACCTTCATCGGTATATTCCCTTATTGTACCTCCAACAATGTGGAGATGCTTCAAAATAAGATAAGGCATTATTTTGCTGAAGCAGTAAAGGATGAAAGGAACTTATCGGACTTAAATATAGCGATTGCTGCCATTTCCTATCCGACAGAGGATCTGTCAGAAAAGGATTTATTACTGAAGTTGGGTATGCGAATGAACAAATCCATCGAAGAGTCAAAGAAAGATGAGATATCGATATCTACACCAGAAGCATCAGAGCTGTAGCAAAATATTTTTTGAATAATTTATGATAGATAATTGGGACAGTTGCTATACATTACGGCTCTGTGTCAATAGTTGGGGTGGGATTCTTTTGAATCCCGCTCCTTTTCTATGTTTAGAGCCATTTTGATGTTTGGTATCTACAATTCCTGTTTTTGGGTATGCAAAATAAGCCTCTAGCACATC
>JAEZUM010000076.1 GCA_023421075.1 Bacillota bacterium | reverse complement strand
CCTCCTCCGCAAAATGTTTGTTTTGGTCGACGTGCATTTTTTTGTTAGAGGCTTCTTATAGATGTATTGTATTACAAAAAACAAAAAGTTGGGATGATTTTTACACCCCAACTTTTATTATAGAACCATAATAAAAGAAGGTAATTGTACCTCACTACAATAATTAGTATTTTAGGTGGGGTTCATTACCTTCTTCTTTCTTATTGTTATATCCTTAAAACGATTTTATATAGTCATTGCATTATCAGGGAAGCCTATTAGAATCTTCTCTTTGGAATTGTAATGATAAAGCTGGAGCCCTTCTTAAACTGTGAACGGACCTTAATCTTTCCGGTGTGTGCAAGTATGATCAGCTTGGCCAGGGAAAGTCCGAGTCCGTGTCCACTGATGTTCTGATTTCTGACATGATCCGATCGGTAAAAACGATTAAAGATATGATCAATGTCCTTCTTTGTCATTCCGATACCGGTATCGGATACCGTAATAACACAGTCATCATTTATCTTCTGACAAAGGATCGTTATCTCATCACCATCTCTGGAATATTTAACGGCATTGTCAATGAAGATACGGATTGCTTGTTTCAATGCCTGCTTGTCCCCATATACGATTACATCCTCCATAATTGGATGATTGATTATGCGATTACCGGCAACCAGTTTTGTTTCCTTTACCATATCCTCTACCAATGGCCGCATATTAAAACGCTTCTTCGTTAATTTCAATGTCTTTTTATCATGTCTTGATAGGAACAGAAGCTTCTCCACTAGATCCTGCATGGATCTTGCTTCATTCTGGATGGCCTCGATGGATTCTTGAAGTACCTCCTCATTGGAGCTTCCCCAACGATTCAACATATTGATATAGCCCTGAATTACAGCGATCGGAGTTCGAAGCTCATGAGATGCATCCGATACGAACTGCTTCTGGCTCTCATAAGAGGTTTCGATACGATCCAGCATCGCATTGATGACATTTGCCAGATCCTTTAACTCATTCTTCGTACCTTCTATATTCAATCGCTCACTATGAAGATTATTCACAGTCAGTCGGTTGGCCGTTGCACTCATAAGCCGGATCGGCTCCAGTAATTTAATATCACTACGTTTACCCTTACGAATAATCAAGGCGACAATTACAAGATAAAGAATTACCAGCTTCCATGCAATTGAGACAAACCGCTCATAGCTTTCCGTAAGATTGTATTGGAATCTACCTACATAATCGTTGTTATATACAGTGAAGCTGCGATCATCATTAATAACGACTGCATACTTTGTATTACTGAGATCCATATGAACTCCATAGAAGAATTCCTTCTCCCCTCTGGGTTTATATGCTATATCATCATAAATTTTCTCAGTCGTAACCTTATTTTCTACCTGCATGGTGAAGCCTTGCGCTGCATAAGGATTACTTAAGTCTTCCATCCCCTTCGCTTCCATGTGCTGAATCATTTCCTCTGAAATACGCTCATAGTTATCCTTCTCTGTAGACATAAAGATCAGGAAGAATCCAAACAGGAACAGAACTCCATGGGTCAGCAATAATTTCAAGTATGCCATAGAGATACGAAATGCCATGGATAATCGAAAGTTACTTAACCACTCTTCACGCTTTCTACGAAAAGGGAGGACAGTTCTTCGCAGGAAGGTACGTATTGCTTCCAATAATATTTTACTCATTAACGTATTCGCGAGCGCTTATCCCCGCCTACCTCCCTCTAGTCAAAGTCACGGATCAGTCCTTTATAATGTAGCCAACCCCTCGAACGGTTGAAATCAGATGGATTCCATACTTCTCATCTATCTTCTGTCTGAGATATCGGATATATACATCAACTACATTGGTATCCCCAAAATATTCGTAATCCCATACATTATTCAAAAGCTGTTCTCTGGTTAAGGCTATATTCTTATTTCGCATCATATATTCCAGAAGCTCATATTCCTTCTTAGTAAGAACCAGCTCTTCCTCACCACAGAAGGCACTATGGCTCATAAGATTCAAGGTTACTCCACCAATCTGTAACAGATCACCTTTCGGCTCTACGGTATGCTTCTTACGATTTAAAGCAACCCTGATTCTGGCCAGAAGCTCTTCAATGGCAAAGGGTTTCGTCATATAATCATCTGCTCCGGTATCCAGACCGGCTACTTTATCGGTAACATCATCCTTCGCGGTAAGCATAATTATCGGAACCTGCGATTCGAGACGGATTCTTCTGCATACCTCAATACCGTTTAAGCCCGGAAGCATTATATCCAGAATTACAAGATCAACATTATCTTTTAATGCTTTCTCAAGCCCCGTTCTTCCGTCCGCTGCAAGCAATACCTCATAGCCCTCATGCTTTAATTCCAGCTCAAGAAACCTTCCAATTTTTATCTCATCTTCCACAATCAATATCCTCGCCACCGATATACCCTCCTCACACTTAAATCGTTACCAACATCTTCTACCATTGTATCGGTTACTGACATTTTTTTCAATACATCTATATTAAATTTCCATTAGAATAACGGATTCATCATGTTATATTAATTTGTTGCTATCATATGTAGAATATAGAGACCAAATCATATATAATAAATAAAACCCGTATCGCTCCATTGTTTACCTACCGGGTCGATCAAGTATACACTTTCTACCATATGTCACGATTTAATATAGGAGGATCTATGAATCAGGATAGTATTAATCAAAAACATATTGCCCTAGTTTTCTCAATTATCTTTCCGGGTGGCGGCTTTTTCTATGAGAAACGGTGGATAACGGGTATTATTTTCGCCTTCCTTCATTTAACATTATCTGCCGTGCTCCTTTATCAGGGAGTAACCTATATATATTACAGAACAGCCGGAATAGAGCGCAGTTATGAAGATATCACCATACTGATATTACTTATTTTCTGTATATTACTTAACTGGATTTTCAATCTCCGTAAAATAGTAGATTATAAGTAATTATATCCTATTACACATTACAACTCGATAACTACTATCACACAAAAAATCTGTAAGAAACACACCCTATGCGTTACTTCAATGCCGACTTATCCGGCATTACTTAAGTACATTTGTATTATATTAAAGAAAGCATTGTTAATAATAAAAATTTGTTATTTTACTTTTTACATAAATGTAAATTAAGGGACTTTTGCTTCGTAGCCTAATCAGCTATAAAGTAAAAGTCCCTTGCTTTATAATAAATCAAATTCTTGTAATTCAGGTATATTAGAATTTAATAAGATGCATATTCTTAAAGTACGCTTTTAACAGCCTTAACAACATTCTCTGTGGTAAATCCGAATTTCTTGAAGAGTGTTCCTGCAGGAGCAGAAGCACCAAAGCCCTTCATTGTTACAGTAGCTCCGTCAAGACCGACATATTTGCCCCATCCGAAATCTGTTGCAGCTTCTACCGCTACTCTTGCTCTTACTGCCTTCGGAAGGATGCTCTCTTTATACTCAGCAGACTGTGCTTCGAATAAATCCATGGAAGGAATACTTACCACTCTGACATCTACACCTTCTTTGCTAAGCTCCGTCTGTGCATTCATACCAAGCTCAACCTCAGAACCGCTTGCCATAATAATCGCATCCGGAACTGCCTTCTTGGAGTCAGAGATAACATAACCGCCCTTTAATGCTTCCTTAGAGGATCCAGCATACTGAGGAAGATTCTGACGGGTCAATACTAATGCGGTAGGTGTCTTCGTGGAAGTAACAGCATAGTACCAAGCTGCAATACTCTCAGTAGCATCCGCGGGACGGAATACCGTGAAGTTCGGCATTGCACGAAGCATTGCCAACTGCTCGATGGGCTCATGAGTAGGTCCATCCTCACCAACGCCAATACTGTCATGAGTAAGAACGAAGGTTAAAGGAAGATTCATGAGTGCAGAAAGTCTTGCCATGGGCTTAACATAATCACTAAACACGAAGAAGGTGGATACATAAGCTCTTAAACCGCCGTGAAGCGCAAGGCCGTTACCCATTGCCGCCATTGCTAACTCTCTAACACCAAAGTGAAGATTTCGTCCGCCGTAGTTCTCCTTTGAAAAATCTCCCATATCATTCATATAGGTCTTGGTAGACGGTGCAAGGTCTGCTGCGCCACCGATTAAGTTAGGAAGATGATTCTTAAGACGATTGAGAATCATTCCGGATAAGTTTCTGGTAGCATCCGGCTTATCAGCATATGCCCAGAACTCTTCATTATCAATTAAATCCTTTGCGATGTTTACATCATGATATTGATCCCATAATGCCTTCATCTCAGGATAGGTCTTGCTATATTCAGTGAATAATTTATTCCAAGCTTCTTCTGCTTTCGCACCTTCTGCTGCAAGAGCCTTATAATTATCATAAACCTCGGTAGGTACAAAGAAAGGTTCTTGGCTCGGCCATTCCAGCTTCTCTTTTAATGCCTTGATATTGTCTGCACCAAGAGGCTCGCCGTGAGCACTTGCCATTCCTTCTCTGGGACTTCCGTATCCGATCTTTGTCTTCACAGTTATCATGGAAGGTCTGGTCAGGTCAGCCTTAGCAGCTTCTATGGCAGCACCGATCTCAGCAAGATCATTACCATCCTCAACAACTAAGGTCTGGAAACCAAACGCTTCAAAACGTTTCTTAACATCCTCTGTGAATGCGATATCTGTGCTACCTTCGATGGAAATTTTATTACTATCATAAAGAACGATTAATTTACCGAGACCTAAGGTACCCGCTAAGGACATGGCTTCAGAGGTGATACCCTCCATCATACAACCATCACCGCCAAGTACAAAGGTATAATGATCAACTACCGGGAAGTTTTCTTTGTTGAATTTAGCTGCAAGATGAGCTTCGCCCATTGCCATACCAACTGCCATAGCCATACCTGCACCAAGAGGTCCTGTCGTTGCTTCTACACCAACTGTGTGGCCATACTCCGGATGACCGGGTGTTAAAGAACCATCCTGACGGAAATTAGCTAAATCCTCAGAGGTAAGACCGTAGCCGAATAAATGAAGTAAGGAATATAACAGCATAGAACCATGTCCACCGGATAAAACGAAACGGTCTCTGTTTGCCCATTTCGGGTCTACCGGATTGTGTTTCATATGTCTTGCCCATAATTCGTAAGCCATTGCTGCCGAACCTAACGGTAACCCCGGATGTCCTGAATTTGCTTTTTGAACGCCATCAGCTGATAAGATTCTTATCGCATTTACTGACCTTGTATCGATGTTGCTCATTGTAAATCCTCCTTAAATAATTGTATAGTTTGTTGCCCCTTATTCTACTCACCAAATACTGCTTTATAATCCTGTTGGAACTTTTCAATCCCTGCAGTTGTCATAGGGTGCTTGGAACACTGTTCAATTAAGCTGAATGGAACCGTGGCAATATCTGCACCTGCCAAGGCACACTCTGTAACATGAATTGTATTGCGAATACTTGCTGCAATAATTTCTGTCTTTATATTATAGATTTTAAAGATCTGAGAAATTGTTTTAATCAGGTCAGAACCCTGTGCTGAAATATCATCCAGACGTCCAACAAAGGGGGATACATAAGTAGCACCTGCTCTAGCAGCAAGCAGGGCTTGATTTGCCGAAAATATAAGAGTTACATTTGTCTTAATTCCTTCGGAAGCAAGAACCTTCGTTGCCTTTAATCCTTCTAAGGTCATTGGAATTTTAACAACCATATTGGGATGAATCTTAGCAATCTCTCTTCCCTCATTAATCATATCCTCAGCCTTCTCAGTCGTAGCCTTTACTTCGCCACTGATCGGTCCGTCAACAATACTGGTTATCTCTTTAATTACTTCCTTGAAATCTCTTCCTTCCTTAGCTATTAAGGATGGATTTGTTGTTACTCCGCAAATAACACCTAAATCATTTGCTTTTCTGATATCTTCCACATTAGCTGTGTCTAGAAATAACTTCATTTCACTTACCTCCCAAAGAACATGACAGTGTGAGTCCATTCCAGGTCATCATCCGTCGTATGTAGCTTTCGTTTCGAGCCGCCTGTCCAGTAAATTTATACATTAATATAGTAACTATACTATAAAAAACACACTAAGACAATCGGCAAAATACACACACATTCCTTGAAATACGTTAAATTTCTATCAACTTAGTCAATCCTTTGAAAGGAGTGATATCTTGCTTCGAATTCTCCGGCCGGCATAGGCTTGGCAAAGTAATAACCCTGAATGACATCACAACCAACCGTACATAAAAACTCGACCTGTTCCCTGGTCTCAATACATTCTGCAACAACTTTCATATGCAGATCCTTTGCCATAGTAATCGTGTTGCGAATTACACATAGTCCACGTTCTACCTCGTCTGTGAGCCGGAATAATTCACCGTCGAGCTTTACTGTGTCCAGCGGTAGATCCTTCAAAGAATTTAGAGAGGAGTAGCCTGCTCCAAAATCATCCATAGAGACCAGAAAACCATACTCTCTCAGACGAACTACCGTATCAATCAACATCTGCTTATTCTGTAAGAAAGCACTCTCGGTCAGCTCTAACTCAATTAAATTATGAGGAACCTCATAGCTATCGACGATATCCGTAATAATCTCAGCCAGGTGAGCATTCGCAAAATGCAGTCTTGATATATTAACAGAAATCGGCAATGGACTATATCCTTTATCCAGCCATCCTCTGATTAGCTGACAAACTTTTTTAAGCATGTAATAATCTAATTCCGTAATAAAACCATTCTTCTCGAATAACGGAATAAAGCCTCCGGGTGAAAAGGGCATACCGTTACTGCTTTGCCAACGAACTAACGCTTCCGCACCGGAGATTACCTCTTCCTTAGCCATGTATTTTGGCTGAAGATATACCTGGAACTCGTCATTTTTCAATGCTTCATTCATTGACTTCTCGATCTCTTCTTCTTCCAAAAGTCTCTCTCTTGCGATATCATCAAAATATGAAATAGTTCCTTCAGAGCTACCTTTAATGTTATTTTTTGCAACTTGAGCAAATTCACCCATACGGTCTACAGAATCTGTTGTCTCTGTTATAAAATAAACCCCATAAAATATGCGCGCTGTCTTCGTATATCGCAATTGTCTTATTCGTTCGTTCAGATCGGTTATTCGATCTGTCAATTCATCCAAGTCGGTGAAGTTCATCAGGATATAGAATTGGTCTGCAGCATAACGGGTAAACGGCTCACTGGGTCTTGACCATCGCTTTATTGCATTATAAATATCCTTTAAAACCTCATCCCCTTTTTGATATCCATAAGCATCATTTATAATTTTAAACCGATTAATATCAAAATTAATCAATGCATAGCTTCGTTTGGTAAACTGTTTACTGCTTAAAATCTTATTTGCATTGATTCGAAACTTATACCAGTTATCTCCGCCGGTGACCGGATCCAGATATAATGTACTGATCACCTTTCGATTGGATCTAATCTGAGTTAAAATCATTAAAATAAACATTAGCAGAGTAGCTACCGTTATAATAAACCACATTAAATTCGTTAAGTCCAGAATCTCCCTGGTCGTAGCATTGATTGTGTATCGACTGCCGGCTAAAACATACCAGTCATTTACCCCGATGGGAACCTTATTCCAAATATAAGAAGACGGCTCCTCCCTTTTCGTCAGCAATGAATTTACTTTAATTGCTGCGGTATAACCCATGGTTTCTTCAACTAATCTTCCCTGAGATATCATGGCATTATAATTGAAATCAGTAATATCCATGCCCTTAATATAAGCTACCGGCTCGTTGTTATTATTTATGATATAGATCTGACGTCCATCCACAATCTGTTGATCAAGAAGAGAAATATTATTTATCTCGGCACTCTTTCTTGCCGTTAAAGCTCCGATACAGTTACCGTCCTTAACAATTGGTACGGCAAAGACCATGACCGGAATATTGTCTTCTGTATAAACAAGCTTGTCTGAGGAATTGCTTTTCCCTAAAAGTGCATTAACTACATACTCCTCCGATAGGAGACTGACTGCATCTCCATAAGAGTTGTAGCCAATACCCTTCTGATCAACAATCGCCATATCCACATAATCCTGATTCTCATTCAGAAGCCCAAGTAATTCTGTGATTGTTTCCTTACCAGAGTTGTCAACACTTGCGATGTATTTTGCATATGCCTGTAACGACTGATAGTTATTATTGAATTCCTGCTTGAGCAATTCGGCCGCATTATTAGAAAGAAATTTATATTCCTCACACTGTGACTGATAACTGTACTGTGCCATACGATTGATATGATATAGCCCAAGTGAAAGGGATACTAAAATACCCAATATAGCAAATATAATAAGTGGGGCTGTTCTGTTCTTAGGCAAAGCAAACCTCATGATGTTTCTCCTTGTACTTTGTATTCTTTATCGTAATGTATTCTGCATATATATCGTGGAATTACGCCTATTTAATCATACACTATATCTTATATGCTGTCAAAATTATTATAACCTTTTTTCCTTATTACACCCGTGTATCTCCTCTTTATTTCAGATAGTTACTTTGACTTATAACATGATAATCCAAATACCGTATTTAATCCATCTGGGAAAATACTTCTCCAAGAGGCATATTAATTAACAAATTAGCCCTTCTGTCATAAGGTGTTACATCCTTATTAATCAAGATCATTTTGTTACCCGGATAGTAATCAACCATTCCGGCTGCCGGATATACACTCAATGAAGTGCCTCCGATAATCAAAACCTCTGCATTTTTAATTAAATTAATCGCTTTCGCCGTGATCTCCGGATAAAGTGGTTCTTCATAAAGAATCACATCCGGTTTTATGATACCACCACAGCTACAATAAGGAATTTCGCTGGAACCTTGCAGATAATCTAAGTCATAGTATTGATTACATCTCATACAGTAATTACGGTGTATTGAACCATGAAGCTCTATTACTTTATCGCTACCTGCTTTTTGATGCAGACCATCAATATTCTGAGTTACAATTCCTCTCAGCTTACCTCGTTTCTCTAGCTCGTTTAGCTTCAGGTGAGTTTTATTTGGCATCGCATTTTGATAAATCATCTTATCCCTGTAAAATTCATAGAACTCCTTCGTCTGACTAATAAAAAAACTATGACTTAAAATTGTCTCGGGGGGATAAGCATATTTCATATGATAGATTCCGTCTGTGCTTCTAAAATCAGGAATACCGCTTTCCGTGGATACACCGGCACCTCCAAAAAACACAATATTATCACTGTGATTAATCCACAACTTCATTAATTCAATCTTATCTTGCATTCTCATGACACCTGCTGCTTCCCTTGTTTGTATCAATCTTCTTTTTGTTAAGGCTTCATCTATTTCATCATCTGCTTCTATCATATTTCATTTCTCGTAACTGTCAATAAAAAACACAGAATTTACTTAAATAAAACAGAAATAATCGCTTCCGATGCGCAAATAAGGATTTCTTGACATACGATTCGAATGAATCAAAAAAAGAAAGCCTGCATAATTGGCTTTCTCTAATAATTATGAATGAGACATCCGGGACTCGAACCCGGGACACCATGATTAAAAGTCATGTGCTCTACCGACTGAGCTAATATCCCATAAGGATTAAATAATCCTTTGCTTATAATCGATAAAGACTCTTTTGTTGCTTTATCAAAGCAAAATGCCCAGAGCCGGAATTGAACCAGCGACACGAGGATTTTCAGTCCTCTGCTCTACCAACTGAGCTATCTGGGCAAGGTCAACTTCGTGTACCTGCGAAGAATGGATGC
>JAEZUM010000067.1 GCA_023421075.1 Bacillota bacterium | reverse complement strand
GAAGAGCAAATTTACCGTACTCATTGATAATCGTGTGGCCGGCATTGCTGCCTCCCTGATATCTTACGATGATATCTGCTTCTTGTCCAAGCATGTCAGTAATCTTACCTTTTCCCTCATCGCCCCAATTGGCGCCTACAATTGCTTTAACCATTATAATATCCTCCTTGGCTTTTGCGATATACCCATCGTAGCTCGGTTATCACAGTAGAATTATTATACCCAATTACTTAGTAAGTATAAACCAACAATCTATATAAGTAAAATCAATATTAATTATACTTGGCATAAGAACAGATTATGTTCATTCAGAATGTCATTTACTTATCATTAGATTTCGTTTTCTTTGATACTTGCCATTCCTATGGGGTATGTTATAATTTACTAAATATTACACTTTATTGCCATGAGGATAGGATCGGAGGATAATATGAAGATACGAAAAGCGACGTTAGAAGATTTTAACGTGATTATTGACCTTGTACATAGCACGGTACAATCGATATACCCGTACTATTATCTACCGGAGGCAGTAAATTTCTTCCTGCAACATCACAATGAAGAAAATATCAAGAACGATATAAGGGAGAATAGGGTATCTGTGATAATGGATGAAGCAGAACGAATCGCCGGTACAGGCACCATGGAAGGTCGTTATATCGGCCGGGTATATGTGTTACCTGAGTATCACGGAAAAGGCTATGGAAGAGCCATAATGGAGGCTCTGGAGGCAGAGATCGCGCAAAGCTTCTCCACTTCTTTTCTGGATGCTTCTCTTCCGTCTTATGATTTTTATTTAAGAATGGGTTATCAACCAACAGAATACCATAAATTCAAGGTGGAGAATGATCGTATCCTGTGCTATTACGTCATGGAGAAGAACTTAGAACAGCCATATGTGGTTCCGGTGATTATACAGGATAACTTTTAATGATGTAACAGCATATTTTATCGTATAAAACCTACCGTACTTTTATAATAATTGAAAGGAGAATTAATCATGAAGATTAATCATATTGCCTTATATACCAATCAGCTCGAGCAGATGAAGCTGTTCTATGAGACTTACTTTAAAGCAGTATCCAATGACGGTTATCATAACAAGAATACAGGACTGCGTACCTTTTTCTTAACCTTTGCGGATGATACCCGACTAGAATTAATGACCAGACCGAACCTGGTACAGCTGCAGCCCGCATCTTACCAGACTGGCTACATTCACCTAGCCTTCAGCGCCGGCAGTAAAGCTGCAGTAGATACCCTTACCGCCTCTCTTGAACAAGACGGTTATACTGTGTTAAGCCAACCCAGGACAACAGGTGACGGATATTATGAAAGCTGTGTTCTTGATCCGGATGGGAATCAGATTGAGATTGTCGAATAGACCGGCTTCAACTAGAACATACGGAGCCGGCTACTCCCCTCTGAGAGCTTTGCAACGATCTCCTTGGCTGCTTCCTGAATATACGCAAGTGTCCTGTCATAAGTTATATACAAAGGTTGTACAAGCTCCTGCTCCTCATATAAATGCCTCCGGATCAGCCATTCCATACTATCCCGCATCTCCCGAAGGCTTAGAAAATCATCAATTTCATGAATTGATACCCCTTCGACCTGCCGTTTGACTTCCTCCATGTCTTTATACTGCTTCACCAGAAGCATATCATTTCGATTCATATCTCGAATAATGTACTCAAAGAAACGCGGGTCATTCTGCGCTATGTTAAGCTGGTCCATAACCTCACAAAACTCCGCGCGTACGGTCCGTATGAATAGCTCATCCGCTAAAATATGCGACACGTATCCCCGGTAAAGATCATAGAGACCATCGTTCCGATCCCTATGTATCGCAATAAAATCTTCGAGCCTCTTCCGATAACTATTCTGATTTTCCTCTAGTAAAAAATCGATATCACGAATATTATCACGAAAGTGTGTATGTTTTTTAAAATCTCTGATATATCCCTCTCTGGCATGAATAGCATCAGGAGCCAGGTTCCCCAGATAGAACAGCCCTTCTTCCTGAATGGTCCCCTCCGGAAGAAGCTTTATGATCTCCCTTGCTATAACCATATGGGTCATTACCCCTGCCATAGTATACCTCCAACCAAAAGTCTAAATTAGTTAAATAACCGCTATTATTATTGTTTACCGGTACTTCCATGTCCGCCACGATCCGCATTCCCAAGCTCAGTTACTTCAGTGAATTCAATTCTGGGCTGATGCTCCACGATTCGAAATTGACAGATACGATCGTTCACATTGATGACGGTATCTCTCATCGCTAAAGCAGGAAAGAACCATTGGTCGTTATCACCGGAGTAGCTTTCATCCACGATTCCGGTAGAATTCGTCTGAAGAATCCCAAAATTCTTAAAGGTGCTGCTTCTTGGTACAATATGTGCTTCATAGCCCTTGGGCAGCTCCATGGCAATACCCAGAGGGATTAATTTAAACTCTCCTGCTTTTAGCTCTACCTGCTCAGCGGCACGCAAATCGATCCAATCGGACTTATTCTTAATATATTGTAGTTTTTCGATGTGTTCATTAAAATATTTTATCTTTATATTTGGCATAGTATCTCCTTCTTACTGTTTGTTTTGATGCAATTTATCATTTATCATATCCGGCATCTACCTGGCTTATGCTACTGTCCAGCATTCTAAGGAGTTCCTTTGCTGCGGTAGAGATCGGATTATTATTGCCTGTAATAATACAAAAATGCCTTCTCGGAATCTCTGGGCTAAACTTTAATTCAAAAAGATCCCCGTTCTCCAGCGCATCCTTGGCAAAATCCTTTACCACACACCCGATACCCAGATTACGGCTCGCAAATCTGACAATAATGTCACTCATAGCCAATTCAAATTCAGGCTTCAGTTCTACATCATTTGCCCTTAGAAATTCATCAATATATCTCCTGGTGCTTGTGTTATGTTCCAGACATATAATCGGCAAGTTCTCCAAGGCTTTATAGCTCAAGGTCTGATCCTTAAGATGTCGAAAGCGATTACCGGCTACAAAGATATCCTGAATTTCCATAATCCTTGTAATCTCAATCTCAGCTTTGGCTTCAAAGGGCTCGCTTACGATACCAAAATCAATCTTCCCCTCATATAGATATTCTAAGGTCTCCGGAGTCGGTGCATTCGTTACCATAACTTTTATCCGAGGAAATCTCTCATGAAATTGCTCCAGGTAGGGCAAAAGATAAAATTGTAGAGTCATATCACTGGCACCGATTCTAATCTCGCCGTTCTCCAGATCAAGCATCTTCTGAAACTTCGCCTCTCCCATTAATATATACTCATAGCCCCTCTGAACATAGCTGTAAAGTACCTCCCCTTCCGGAGTAAGTTTGACTCCCTTTGGGATTCGGACAAAAAGCTTGCTTCCCAGAGTAGTCTCAAGAAGCTTCATCGCCTGGCTGACCGCAGGTTGTGAAATACACAGTTCCTCCCCCGCTTTTGTAAAGCTGCCCGATTTGGCTACATGATAGAAGATACGATAATACTCTAAATCTATGTTCATAGAGTTCCTCCTAATAAAGCAATGCAAATCACTCCGCTTTCGTATACCATGAATAAAACCATATTCATGGTCTTTTGCTACGATCGCATCTATGCAAGCAAGTTTGTTATGCGAGTGTTATTCTCGCATTTTGCTCACTCCGCTTTAGTATACCATGAATAAAACCATATTCATGGTCTTTTGCTACGATCGCATCTATGCAAGCAAGCTTGCAAGATGCTCACTCCGCTTTAGTATATCATCTATATAATAACAAGGCAAACCATAATATTCAAATTATGATTTGCCTTATTGGATTATCCTCTGATGATTACCTTAAATTCCTTTATTTCTTTAATACAGTATCAATCTCAAGCTGCAAGCTCTTTAAGTCCGTACGAATATTTAACCTCTGTGGGCATGCCTCTTCGCACTGACCACAATCCACACAGCTCGCTGCCTTGGCAGCCTCTGCAATATCATGAGACCATAACCAGTTCAGTTCGCCCTCGTTATTATACATTCCATAGCTATTCCAGATACTAAAATTCTTCGGAATATCTACACCGGCAGGACACGGCATACAATAAGCACAGCCGGTACAGCCATTCTTCACTCTGCTTCTTAAGACCTCTGCTACCTTTGTAATTGCCTGCATCTCTTTCTCATTCAACGCCTTGAAATTCTCAAAGGTATCCAGATTATCCCGAACCTGTTCTTCGTCTGACATACCGCTGAGGATTACTTTCACATTCTCAAAACTACCAACCCAACGAAGTGCCCAAGAAGCAGCTGATCTTCCGGTCTCCTGCTCCTCAAGATACTGAGCGGCTTCCTCCGGAAGCTTGGCAAGGGAACCCCCTTTGATAGGCTCCATAACAATTACAGGAACTCCCAGCTCCTCTGCCAGTTCATATCCCTTCATTCCAGCCTGCTCTTCTGTATCCATGTAGTTTAATTGTATCTGGCAGAAATCCCAGTCACGGAACTTAATAATATGTTCAAAGGCCTCATATTCATCATGGAAGGAGAAGCCAAGATATCTAATCTTACCCTCAGCCTTTAGACGATCCATTTCTTCAAGCACTCCTAAGCTTACCATCTTATCAAAGCTGGCACGATTCAACGCGTGTAACAGATAGAAATCAATATAATCCTTATTCAACTTCTCTAACTGTTCCTTTAAAAGGCGCTCTGCATCCTCCGTCTTCTCCACAAGCCAGCAGGGAAGCTTGGTAGCGAGATAATAACTGCTTCTTTCATAACGGTCAAGTGCCTTTCCTGTAAATATCTCACTCTTTCCCTCATGATACACATAAGCAGTATCAAAATAATTTACACCGCTTTGATATGCAAGATCTATCATCCTCTCGGACGTCACTTCATCAATACTGCCATCCGCATTCTTGGGAAAACGCATACATCCAAATCCCAAAAGGGAAGTGTCTATTCCCAATTTCTCCAGTTTTCTTAACTCCATATTAATACCCTCCTAAAGCTACTGTTATAAAGTAACTGGTATCATATAATACCATTGTTGACCTCTATCCATTATTACATGTATTAAAGTATTCTACAATGGTTTTTCCTATCATCTTATCATTATTATTTTCTATTTCTTCCATAGACTAAAGATAAAATTAAAGTGATTACGATTACAACAAATGTCATTCCATACAATACATAATTATAAGATGTATCTGCAACTAAAACACTGGTTGGCCCATCGGCCTGCCCGATGATAAACGTACTCATACGATTGATACGGTATGCAGAATTCAGATCCAGCCAGCTAAATATAATCAATGAGATGCTGGCTACACTTAGCAACAGCAAGGTCATAATACGTCTTGTTTTCATTCTCTTCTCTCCATATATGCATTCATAGCTTCATACAGTAACTCTGTTTGTTTCTCCGGTATTTGTAATTAAATTATTATTTACATTGCCTTTTCTCCCACCAGGTTTTTGTAGAGCAGGGACGGAACCCGATGCTGTAATAAAACTGCTGGGAAGAACCGACATAAGCTCTCTTGGCACCAAGCTCTTTACAACGCTTTACCCCTTCGAGCACAGCAGCCTTTCCCATTCCCATTTTACGGTACGCAGGAACCGTGGCAACCGGTTCTACCAGAGCATAATTCATGCCGGGTTCATACCACATTCCGCAAAAAGCAACGAAGCTGCCATCCGGAGCTTTTACAGCAATTTTTAGGTTGATGTTACAATGCGGTCCTGATAATTCATCTCTTCTACCTTCGATTTGTACTTCTACCGGCTCCTCCGGTTCCCCTTCATGGTTGAACCCCTTCCATAAAGCCTGATGATATTTCATCAAATCATACTCTTCTGCAAGACTAACCACCTGATATCCAAGCGGTAATACATAGGACAAATCTGCTTCCTCTAAAGGGATAACAGAATTATTCTCCTTCTCCTGCGTAGGAAGAAAGCAATTTCTTGCCGCAACGGTCTGAAAAGCTTCATTCCTGTCATCGATGAGAACCTTAACACTGCCATCTTTACGCATATTCTCCCATGCATGGTTCAATATATCATCATATAGATATTCATAACCGGGTGCGATTATAGGCCATACATAACCGAGGCCATTCTCGTAGGTTGCCAGGGCAACGATGAGATTCTCATCTTCCCATACCCCGATTTTGGACAGTTTCTCCTGATCCAGGTAACGTTTCAAACAAAACATCCATTCCCATCTTCCCCAGAGAAAGCCTTCATCAATTACCTTCTCCTGATTGATTCGTACAAGGAATTCCCATACTCGGTTGAAATCCTCACTAAATCCTTTCTCACTTGTATATGCTCTAAAAGTAACTGCCATTTTAATCCCCTCTTTCATTCCATTTCACAGAACGATCTGAATGTATCGTCTATTCTGCAACCTATACTATAGAAAATGACTCAGATTTAAAGTTACTATAATATCTGCCTTCCTCCGCTGTAAATTTGAGGACACAGTAATCCGGATCTGTCACTCCCTTTTGATAGTACATCGTGTCACCGGGCAACCAGATGGATTCCTTACTTTCATCATCCTCTAATACTTCCATCTTGCCCTTCAGCATAACACCGCGATAAAATCGTTTATCACTAAAATAAATACAGGCTTTGGGTTGGTTGCGGTATTGATTCACACGCATCGAGGAGGTATTCGTCGAGAAGTAAAATTCGCGGATCCCCACTCTCATTCTCGGAGAATTCATTGCCTTTGTATTCGGATATCCATCACTGTCCACCGAGCTAATATATACCGTACCTTGTTTATCGATCAGATTGCCGATTGTTTTTTCTGCATCCCTCATTACTAACACCCCTAACCTCATAAAATCGAACATTTGTACCGTTTTTATCATAGTACAAGTATTTTCCAAAATCAATGCCAAAAATTGCTATTTTCAGATTAAAATTACATTAAGTTATTGACCATTTCAGTCAATCGTGATATTATGATATTGACCAGATCAGTCAACATTATCAATTATAGAAAATGAGGTGGTACTATTCGTTACGAAACCTTTGAGAACCTAGAGGAAAGTAAAAAACAGAAGATCATCAATGCCGGCTTTAAGGTATTTGCAGAATATGGCTATGCAAAAGCGTCTGTGGATCAAATTGTGAAGGAAGCAGAGATATCAAAAGGAAGCCTATTTTATTATTTTGAGTCAAAAGAAAATTTTTATATGTATCTGTATGAGTACAGCGGAGAGCAGCTGGAGAAGCTGGTAGATTCACCGGGTCCGGATGGAAGACCCTCCTATATGCAATACTCTGATTTTTTCGAACGTCTGAAGGCAATTCAGCTTCTAAAAATGGAGTGCTCACTTGCATATCCACACATGTCTAATTACATGAAGAAAGCAGTTTTTGACAGTGCTCCGATCATCAGAGAACGGATCAGTGAGGTTAACAATAAGTATACAAAAGAAAGAGCCATGCTTTTCTTCCAAGGACTTGACTACTCAAAGTTCAAGGACGGAGTTGACCCAATGATGGTAATCCAACTACTTACCTGGACCTCCGAAGGCTGCGCCAATCAAGTTCTGCAGAAGGGACTACTAACCAATAACACAAAGAAACAAACGCCGGATTTTAATGAAGTTGTACAGCTCTATTACGCTTATGTTGAATTATTTCGTAATAACTTCTATAAGGAAGAGTTTCTGTAGCATGTATCAACAATGCTACAAGGTGTGGTGATATGAAATATTGTAAGCTATTATCCTTTTAGAAGGATTTACGTAAAGAAAAATGTAACTAGTATAAAGGGATTCAAAGAAAGGGGATTATTACATGTCGATCATTGAGATTAATGAATTAACGAAGGATTATGGTAATCATAAGGGAATTTTTGACCTGTCCTTCCAGGTCAAAGAAGGGGAAGTCTTTGGTTATCTCGGACCCAACGGCGCCGGAAAGACTACTACCATACGACATCTGATGGGCTTTTTGACACCGGATAAAGGCTCCGCACAAATACTTGGTAAGGATTGTCGCACCGAGTCTTCCGATATCATGAAGGAGCTTGGTTATCTGCCGGCCGAGATTGCATTTTTTGATGGCATGAACGGAATGGATTTTCTCAAATTCATGGGGGAGATGCGTGGGTTAAGCGATACCACTTACCGGGATAAGCTGATTGAACAATTTGAGCTGGATACCAGAGGTCGCATCCGCAAGATGTCTAAGGGCATGAAGCAGAAGCTCGGAATCATTTGTGCTTTCATGCACAACCCGAAGGTACTGATCCTGGATGAACCCACCAGTGGTCTGGATCCTTTGATGCAAAGAAGATTCGCCGAACTGATTCTTGAGGAGAAAGCGAAAGGCAAGACCATACTGATGTCTTCCCACAGCTTTGAAGAAATCGAGAGAACCTGTGACCGCGTTGGTATCATACGCCGTGGTGATCTGGTCGCTATCGAGGATATTCATGTGTTGAAGGAAAAGAGAAGAAAGACCTATCTGGTGACCTTCGACAGCCCACAGACAGCCATGGCCTTCGAGAAAAAGGACGGCTTTGACCGTATTGTCATAAATGGTTCTACTGCCAAGGTTAGTATCCTCGGCAATGTATCCACCTTTGTTCAAGAGCTTGGTCATTATACCGTGTTAGATCTTGATACTGAAAATAGCAGCTTGGAAGATGTCTTTATGCAATATTACGGTGATTCGAATAAGAATACCGTAGTGAAATAGGAGGGTGCCATTATGTTTAGTAGACCTTTATTGAAAGCAACCATAAAACAGAACTATATTGTATTTCTAATTATCATTGGCGTACTAATGATCTATTTTCCTACCATTATCAGTATGTTTAATCCACAGACCCAGGAAAGTCTTAATGATATGCTTGCTATGATGCCTCAGCAGCTGATCGCAGCCATGGGTTTTACCGGAGATATGGGTACCCTGCTTAAGTTTATTGCTACTTATTTCTACGGCTTCCTCATTCTTTTGCTGCCCATGATCTACACCATCATCTCTGCAAACCGTAGTATTGCATCCCATGTCGATAAGGGCTCCATGGCATATTTGCTATCCACACCGAATGCAAGATCGAAGATTGCCGGGACTCAAGCTCTCTTCCTCATTGCAAGCACTACCTTGATGATTACCTTCCTTACTCTGGTCGGGATTACGATGTGCGAGTTGATGTTCCCAGGAGAGTTGGATATCAGAGGCTTTATATTATTAAACTGTGGTGCACTCCTGTTATATTTTGCTCTGACAGGAATTAGCTTCTTCGCATCCTGCTTATTCAACGACACGAAGAATTCCCTGGCACTGGGTGCAGGGCTCCCCGTTGGTTTTCTTCTGCTTCAGATGATCTCCGATACCGGTGAGAAGTTTGAGTTTCTCTCCTACTTCTCCCTTTATACCCTGTTTGACCCTGCGAAAATAACCTCCGGTGAGGATTATCTATTATCCTTTGTCATACTTGCAGTTATCGGATGCATTCTCTACCTTGCCGGAATTCTTGTATTCCGGAAGAGAGACCTTCCTCTTTAGGCTTTAACCATAACAAATATTACAAACCGAAGAAGCTCCTTTCTTTGATAGATCACTAAGAAAAAGGTCTATTACAGTAAGGAGCTTTCCGTTTATATTATCTTCTTAATGGGAATTATAGAGTTGTTTCTGAAAGGTAGTTTAAAATTTGGTCAACTCTTTTTCTAAAATGATTTTGCTGATAATCTTGTTCTATATCCTCAACAACATGAAAGGACGCATTATAATTTGAATCAACTTCTCCGGTTATCCTCCCAAAATACTTTATTCCATCAATCACGACAATATAGTTATCCCGTTCGTTAAACCCAAGAAATTCGCAGGTTCTTCCTTGATCTCTCAAGTACTTAATCGCTCCGATAAATGGGTCATCCTTCGTTGGATGATAGAAATTACATTTTACATACTTATCCGGTACAAAGAACTCTAACTTATTATTCGATTTCATAATACCCTCCCCATGCTAATTCGTAACCACTATATTAAGATGTCCCTTAATTATAGATATTGATGTAATCGTTCCACTGATTTGGTAAGCCCGATGATGGTCTTCGTCTCTAATACACATCTGCAGTTACACTCTTTCGCCAGAGCAAATTTATCCTTTAGATCAATCTCCCCATCCCCCAGAACCATATGGTTTCTCTTACCCAGTCCGTCATGGAGATGCATGTGAATCAGACGATCTTTATGAGCCCTGATAAAAGGCTCATCAACACCTTCCTCCGTGTGGTCATGACCGATATCAAAGGTCAGAGCAAAGACTTGACTCTCAAGCAACATCTCTATACCTGCACGTGCAAAGTCCATAAAACCACCTGCATTCTCAACGCATATCTTTATACCGGAATCACCGATTGCCTGCTCGCAAAATACGCGGAAGTCTGTAAGCTTTTGCAAAAAGAGTTCTTTATATTCCTGAAACAGATAGACCTTACGCTCCGGAAGAGTAACATAGATTCCTGAATTAAGATGCATATTGATGATCGGAGCATTTAACTGCTTCGCCAATTCAATGGCATCCTTCACCGTATTAAGATATGCTTCTGCCACCTTCTGATTGAAGCTGCAGACATTCAGTTCCTCCTCCAGGTGAATGGTAAAGAAAATATGATATTTACGGCTAATTTCATTATATATTTCCGGATCGATGACATCGAGAAGATACCAGGGAAAGTTGTTATTCAGCTCAATGAAATCCAACCCCAAATCACTGCATAGCTTTGCACATTCTTCAATCTTCGGGGTCTCAATTAACGTAGGCATTCCAAACTGCATATTACTACCTCCTCACAGCTGCTCATCCAGCTTTAGCTCCATAAACCCTACGGTAAAAGGAAGATGTTCAAACTTCCTGACTGCCGTCGGTTCGAAGCCATAGGACAGATACCAATTCTTAAGAACCGTATTTTCCTCAATGATACCGATTGATATTCTGTTCCCTTCCCATTCCTTCACCATACATTTTGCATGGTCCAGCAACGCTCTTCCTATTCCGAAATGTCGATATTCCGGTAATACAACTAACTTCTGAAGAAAGTACAATTCCGGTGTACTCCGCTCCAACTGCATAAAACCAAGCAATCTTGTTTCCCTGACTGCCACGTACATGATATGTCCCTTTGCTCTTTCCTCAAAGAGGCGCTCCTTCTGTAAGAACGCTCCGTTCGTAGGTGCATTCTCCCTTGTTATCCCAAATTCCTCTGCCACGGTCAGAAAGCCTTGCCGAATGACCGAGGCACATTCCTCCAGCTCTTGATCCTCAACTTCCCTAATGTGAATATTCATAATTCACCTTCCTTTTCTCCCGTTTTCTTCCAAAGTTTTAATCATTATAATGTAACTTTTAATAAAAATCAAATATTTTCCATTATTTCCAGTGAATTATTCGCTGAAATCATTCGTCCGCTGATATTTCATCCCAGTTCATCGAAAACTATGATGGAGCCATAAATTAATAATAGGAGGAACATAATGAATACAGTACATTATCAGGTAAACGGTCTTGTTAACACACCGATGAAGACGCAGGTTAAAAACGCTTTAGAGAAAATGGATGGAGTCCAGAAGGTGAACATTGATCTTCACAGAGGCTCTGTCGAGGTTGACTACAATGAACCTGCTAAGGAAAGTGAAATCAGAACTGAGATAGAACATGTCGGATGCCGCATTATTTAAATTATGCACACCTCAATCGAGTAGGAGGAATTTCTTCTAAACGAGAAATTCCGACCTCTCACACCACCGTGCGTACCGTCCGGTACACGGCGGTTCAATCAACTTAACAAGTAACACACCTTACGGTGTAGTAATCTAACATTGAGACTAATCCAAATGAGGTTAGTCTCTTTATGCTTATTGCCTTTTGAACCCATCCATTATGTGCCAGGCGGGCATATCGGTCACCGCAGTACGCAATTCTAAATGCTGCCCATCTTGGCACATCTAGTCTCATAAGGTTCTTTGCTCTGTTTTGTGGAGTTTTCCAATGTTTCCATATACACATGCGAAGTCTATAACGGATATTTGAATCGAGTTCTTTGCATAGGGTTTTCATGTTCCCTATTTTGAAGTAGTTAATCCAACCTCTGAGGAGTTGATTAAGTTTCCCTATCTTGTAGCTGTTGCTTACGCCCCAGCTGCGAGATGTGAGCTCTTTCATTCTCTTCTTAAACTTCATCACTGACTTAGCATGTGGCTTTGCCTTATACTGATGTGCTCGGCTGTCAAGGTAAAATCCAAATCCAAGGTATTTAAGTCCTTGTGGTTTATCCACTTTACTCTTTGTCATGTTGACCTTGAGCCCTAGCTTCTCTTCAATAAACCGGGAGATATTTCTCATTACTCGATTAGCAGACATTTCACTTCCGACCATAATGATACAGTCATCTGCATATCGCACAAAATTCAAACCTCTTTTCTCCATCTCTTTATCAAGTTCATTCAGCATGATATTCGCTAATAATGGCGAGAGATTTCCTCCTTGCGGTGTTCCTACAACAGAGTCCTCGTATTCATCGTCTATCATAATTCCGCTCACAAGATACTTCCTTACAATAGAGATAACATCTCCATCCTTGATTGTTCTGCCAATCAAAGTCATTAGCTTATCATGATTTACTGTATCGAAGAACTTTTCCAAGTCAATGTCTACAATCCAGTCATTACCATCGTTCATCATGTCAAGTGCTGTCAGGATTGCTTGCTGTGCACATCTATGCGGTCTAAATCCATAACTATGGTCGTGAAATTGCTCCTCATAGATTGGTGTTAATACCTGTGCAATGGCTTGTTGTACAAATCTGTCTGTTACGGTTGGTACTCCTAGGTTTCTGACACCACCATCTGGCTTTGGTATCTCCACTCTTCGTACTGGTTGAGGTTTGTATTTCCTTTCCCTCAACTGTTCCTTGATGATTTCGCCGTTCTTTTCAAGATGTTCCTTGAGTTCCGTGTACTTCATTCCGTCCACGCCCTCTGCACCTTTATTTCGTACGACTTGTAGATATGCTCTGTTGAGGTTCTCTTTAGATAGTATCTGCTCCATTAGACTACTTGTTTCCATGCGTTCTTTCCTTTCCATCTCGCTAGTTCTGACCATCTTTCCCCGATTGATTACGGCAGATGTTGTCTTCTCTGCAATACGAGACCTACTCAAACTTATTGATTGTTCACCCCTTCACTCCATCTCCATTACAGAGATTTCCTCACTACTATGGGCTCGGCTGACTTCTCACAGTTCGTTGTTACTAGGCTAATGGAACCTCTGTGAGACCTCCACGCTTAAGGTGCACGCTCTTTCCCTCCATAAATCCGCCGCATTTACTCTGCTTCCACAAAGGTGGTAGTTATCAGACTTCGTTGCTTTTAGCCAACTTATCTCTCGAAGCCTAGCCTTATATGCGATTTCTGTCCGTCGGACCAGAGGTTTGCCTACAGCTTCCTTCAGATTTCATCTCACGATGGACACCCTTGCTGTTCGGCTATACATTTCCCACTACCTGGGCATGTTCGGGACTTTCACCCATTAGAGCGCGCCCATGGCGCGCAAACTAAAAAGGGAATGTTTCAATTTTGAAACATTCCCTTTCTCGTATCAATCTTATTATTACGTCTTTTCAATATTGCATTTATCAGACCTTAATATCAGCTTTTATTCCCAATAATTCTTTATTCTCCTCCAGAATTGGCTCAATAACATCACGTACAAATTCCTCGGTCTGTTCCTTTGCTCTACCGGTATACAGCTCCGGATTCATAGTAGCCTTTAGTTCCTCCAGGCTCATATTAAAGGCCGGATCGGCTGCGATCAGCTCCAGCAGATTATTATCCAAACCCTTCTCCTTAACATTTCTTCCGGCTTCCATCGAAAGTGTTCGAATTCGTTCATGCAATTCCTGACGATCTCCACCTGCTTTTACTGCTGCCATCATGATGTTCTCTGTCGCCATAAAAGGAAGCTCTGCCATCAGACGTTTCTCAATTACCTTCGGGTATACCACGAGGCCATCCACTACATTCAGATACAAATCCAGAATACCGTCAATTGCAAGGAAAGCTTCGGGAACACTAATCCGCTTATTTGCCGAATCGTCCAGGGTTCTCTCAAACCATTGAGTAGCAGTGGTAATCGCCGGATTGAGTGCATCTACCATAACATAATTGGCAAGAGATGCAATACGCTCCGTTCTCATCGGGTTTCTCTTATATGCCATGGCAGAGGAACCGATCTGATTCTTCTCAAAGGGTTCTTCGATCTCCTTCAGATGCTGTAAGAGGCGAATGTCATTGGAGAATTTGTGGGCACTGGCAGCGATACCGGATAATATATTCAGCACACGAAGATCCATCTTGCGGGAGTAGGTCTGGCCGGATACGGGGAAACAGCTCTTATAACCCATCTTATCCGCTATTCTCTGATCCAGCTTCTTGATCTTCTCATGGTCTCCGTCAAAAAGCTCCATAAAGCTTGCCTGGGTACCTGTGGTTCCTTTTGAGCCAAGCAGCTGCATCCCGTCGATCAGATAACAGATATCATCATAATCCAGCTTCAACTCCATGAGCCAGAGAGCAGCTCTCTTACCGACTGTAGTCGGTTGAGCCGGTTGAAAATGAGTAAAGGCTAACGTAGGCAGGGAACGATACTCCATCGCAAACTTGGACAACTCCGCCATAACATTAACCAGCTTCTTTTTCACCAGCTTAAGAGCCTCAGTCATTATAATAATATCCGTATTATCTCCCACATAGCAGGAGGTTGCACCAAGATGAATTATTCCCTTTGCCTTTGGACATTGTTCTCCATAAGCATAAACATGGCTCATAACATCATGACGTACCAGAGCCTCACGCTCCTTTGCCACCTCATAATTAATATCCTCCTGAAAGGCCTTCAGCTCATCAATCTGCTCCTGTGTAATATTTAAGCCCAATTCCTTTTCGGTCTCGGCAAGTGCTACCCATAACCTTCTCCAGGTCTTAAATTTCATATCCGGTGAAAAGATATACTGCATTTCCTTACCGGCATAACGCTCCGATAAGGGTGACATGTATTTATCATTACTCATCTCTCCTACCCCTTTCTGATCTCCTATATCGATAAATATTATTTAATTTATATGAATTACCAGTTTAACAGCTCTCAGATCTTAGCTACGAGCTTCGCTGCTATCCCAACATTCGTATCTGTTCCCATGAATATCAAGGGGTGTTACCAGTATAACCGATATCAGAAGATCCAGCTAGTCCGATTTTGAAAATGCTGATTGAGAACATACTGCATTACTCGCGGTGATGTTAAACGTAATGATTACTCTTCGTACTCTCCGCGGATATCTTCTATGGGGGGAGTAATCGGATAATTACCGGTAAAGCAGGCGTCACAAAAGCCTTTATCTCCGCCAATCATATCGCTTAAACGCTCGACCTCAAGATAACCGAGGGAATCCGCACCGATCATCTCACAGATCTGCTCGATTGTATTATTATGTGCAATCAGCTGATCTCCGGTAGGTACATCGGTACCAAAATAACAGGGATAGAGAAAGGGCGGTGAGCTAATTCGAACATGTACTTCCGTTGCACCGGCCTTTTTCAGCATCTTAACAATTTTTGCACTGGTGGTTCCCCGAACGATGGAATCATCAATCATAACAACACGCTTACCGCGAACCACCTCGGGTAGTACATTCAGTTTAATGCGTACACTGGAGACACGCATGGACTGCTTTGGCTTAATAAAGGTTCGTCCCACATAGCTGTTCTTCACAAATGCCATACCAAAGGGTATTCTTGATTCAAAGGAATAACCCATGGCAGCAGCATTACCGGAATCAGGCACTCCAACAACCACATCCGCATCAACAGGATAGGACTGTGCCAGAATTCTTCCTGCCATAATTCTGGAATTATAGACGCTGACACCGTCAAAGGTAGTGTCCGGTCTTGCGAAATAAATATATTCAAAGATACACTTCGCTACCTTTGGTCCACATTGGGAGGTATCGGAATGAATTCCTGTCTCATTAATCATTACTACCTCACCGGGTAACACGTCACGGACAAATTCCGCATCTGCAGCATATAGAGCCGCTGTCTCAGAGGCTAAGAAGTATGCATTATTCTTTTTTCCGATACAAAGCGGATGGAAACCGAGTGGATCTCTTGCTCCGATAAGCTTTCTCGGGCTCATGATAACAAGAGAGTATGCACCGCTTATTTTCTTCATGGCTCTGGCCACTGCCTCTTCGACCGTCGCACTGTTCAATCGTTCTCTGGCAATATGATATGCAATTACTTCTGAATCTATAGTAGTCTGAAATATCGCACCGGTATATTCCAGTTCTCTTCGTAGTTCGGGTGTATTTACGAGATTTCCGTTATGAGCAAGTGCAAGCGTACCCTTAATATAGTTTAATACCAAAGGTTGGGTATTGTTAATATTACTTCCACCTGCGGTAGAGTAACGAACATGGCCAACACCAATATTACCACCACCGAGACCCTCCAGATGCTCCTGACTGAATACCTCGCTGACGAGACCCATACCCTTCCAGGCTTTCACCTTTCCCTTAGGTCCTTTTGTATCACTAACCGCAATACCACAGCTCTCCTGCCCTCTATGTTGAAGAGCAAATAAGCCATAATAAATCGAGGTCACAACATCACCGCCATCCAAATCATAGACTCCGAAGACACCGCATTCCTCGTGCAACTCATCCGGACAATAGTTATCGTATTCCATATTCATAAGTTTCGTCCTTTCTATTCCTTCCAGACCGGCTAATCCTTTCAGCTTCGAACTAATTAAGAGGAGGCTGTTTTAAGGTTTTCTTCGACCTCATTGATGATAAATGTAGTAAGTCCCTATTCTCATAAGTTTACCGATATCAAATATTGAAGTTGAAAAAACGCACTAAAACAGCCTCGTCTATCGATTACTGAATTCCTAAACGTTTGAACACTTCCTGATAAGCATCCTCAACATTACCGAGGTCTCTACGGAAGCGATCCTTATCTAATTTTTCATGTGTGTTAATATCCCAAAGTCTGCAGGTATCAGGAGAAATCTCATCCGCAAGAAGGATCTGTCCTTTATGTCTGCCAAACTCAATCTTAAAGTCAATTAATTCAATTCCGATGCTTTCAAAATATTTGCATAAAACCTCATTCACCTTAAAAGCATATTTGGTAATCAAGTCAATCTCTTCTCTGGTAGCAACACCGATTGCAATCGCATAATAATCGTTGATCATTGGATCACCCAGAGCATCATCCTTATAAGAGAATTCCAGGATTGGGCTGATAAAACGGATTCCTTCTTCCATACCCATCTTCTTCGAAAAGCTTCCTGCGGATACATTTCTGATAATTACCTCAAGCGGAACTATCTCAACCTTTTTCACTACGGTTTCACGGTCGCTTAATTCCTCGATGTAATGTGTCGGAACGCCTTCCTTCTCAAGTAAACGGAATACGTGATTTGACATTCTGTTGTTAATTGCTCCTTTGCCTACAATGGTGCCCTTCTTCAAACCGTTAAATGCTGTAGCGTCATCCTTGTAGTCTACGATTAAAACGTCCTCCACATCAGTCATGAAAACCTTCTTTGCTTTTCCTTCATAGAGCATGTCTAATTTTTTCATCCTAAATGCCACCTATCCTTTACTAAATTTTCTCATAAACGCAGCAAGTACAAATTTTAAACCAACCTTGATTACTCTTTTATTATAATGGAAGGTCGCAATTACGCAATAGGTTTTGTCGCTGAAAATTATCATAAAACGAATTTTTGGCTTAATGCACAAAATTACATATCAAAGAGAGAAATAGTTGCATAATTACTGCTAAACTTGAAAAAAGGATGATAAGTATATCATCCTTCATTCATTAGAAAATATAATAGATCAAGTTTTCTGAAGATTTTAGTCTAAGCGAAACACCCTTTTGGCAACATTTTCCGATGCATTTCCATCCTCTAAGGAGCAGAATTGTTCATAAAAACGATTATACTTTTCTTCATATTGCTCAGAGATATGATCGATATCTTTAATTGCCTCCACCACCTCTTCATTGGTAAAGAGCAATGGTCCTGGTACCTCAGTCTCAATATCCATATAGAAGCCACGAAGCATGTCACGATATTTATCAAGATCATAGGTGTAGAACAGAATCGGTCGCTTCAGATTCGCATAATCAAAGAATACGGAGGAGTAGTCGGTGATTAATAGGTCAGAAATCAGATAAAGCTCTGATATATCATCATATTTACTCACATTATAAGCAAAATCCTCAAGTCCGGTAACATCCAGTGAATCAGCTATAAAATAGTGCGTACGTAGTAAAACTACATAATCCTTGCCTAGCTCCTTTTTTAGCATATGAAGGTCCAGCTTCAGAGCGAATTTGTAAGCTCCATGTCCATAATATTCGTCATCCCTCCAGGTTGGTGCATAGAGGATGGTTTTCTTACCTTCCGGAATATGTAGCTTTCTCTTTATCTCTGCTGCAATTTGATCCTTCTGTGGATGATGCATGATGTCATTTCTCGGATAACCAAATTCCAGCATTTCTTTGTCAAAGAGAAAGGCACGGCGGAAGGTCTCTGTTGAGAATTGATTGGCTGCAATCAAGTAATCCCAATCTCTGGATTGTCTGTAGAACTGTGCCTTATGAAGGGGGGATGCTCCCATTACCTCTTCCTGATCGAATACCAGCTTCTTTAGTGGTGTTCCATGCCAAGTCTCAAGGAATACGGTTCCTTCTCTTTTCCTCATCCATTCCGGTTGTCTTACATTGAAAATATTATACTTACAGCGAGCCAGATAATAACAATAGCGTAAGCTGAAGCGTTTTACTCTAGTCGGACCATAGGGAATCTTGGTCCCACTGTTCGTCACCCAGATAAAGCGATATTTTCCGGGATAGTTTTTACACAAATATTCGTAGATATATTTAGGGCTATCGGAGTAGCTTTTTCCGAAGAAGCTCTCACAGAATACCCAGTTCTCTTTGATGGAAAGCTTGGAAAACAACTTATTATATAGATAATAGGCAAATACACGCTTGTTCTTCTTAATCTTCCGAAACTTCTTAATTCCCAGATGTCGGGTGACAATTACGGTTGCTCTCGTTACATTATTACTCAACAAGGCTTTCACAATTTTCTTTCTATACTTCTTCAGGCTTTTTATTTTCTCTGGATTAACCTCTGACACAGCCTTACGCATCAACTGGAAGCGCTCCTTACGCCAGATATCCTTCTCGCTTCGACGAAGCCTTGGTGCGTAGGTTCCTGCATAATAAGCGATCAGCTTATCCTCCAGATAACCTCTTAACGGAGTATTCTCATTGGTATAACTTCTTGCCTGCTGATATGACTGTATATATTCCTCAAACTTATCCTCTGTTTTGGATTGGGAAAGTGCAGGATAATGGATCGGATCGTTATGCTTTCTTTTAATATAAAAGGCTTCCGGTACATAGGAACAGCTTCTGACAAGCTGCAGGGCTTGAACCATAAAGGGCGCATCCGAGAAAAAGATATAATTATCATTGAATCGAATGTCATTCTCATTCAAGAAGCTTCTGCGAAACAGCACTCCCAGAACAGATACATTACGTAATCCTTTTCTGGTTACAAAAAGAGAATGATATGCTTCCGCAATCTTAGCCAGAACTTCGGCTTCCACATTGGCAACGGCAGCCAGCCTTTCCTGTACCTTCATGATCTTCTTCTGACGGCGGGTAAGCTTCGGTGTGTCCCCTTCCTCCGCTACAGTATTCATCAGTTCCTGATCACCCTGTTCCTGATCCCCTTGTTCTGTATCGCTCGGATCCTGATCATCCGTAGCCTGTTCATCCACCGGCAGGATGGATGCAAGATAGACGTTTCGTCCGAACCAGGTGGATTTCTTTTTACCATACGTGAAGTCTGCAACCTGCTCATCCGCCTCACGAATTAGCATAGCCATGGAATCACTTAAGATATAATCATCACTATCCAGGAAATAGACATATTCTCCGACGGCTGCTTCCAGTCCGGCATTTCTGGCACTGGCAACACCACTGTACCCTCGAAACTGCTCCTCTATCTTAGCCTTACCGAATTTGCGATTTGCCAATTGCGAATCACTCAGCTCAATCACATTCAGATTCAGATCCCGATATTCATTAATCAGTTCCGAGACATCCTCCTTAACATGGTCAAGAACCAGGATAGTTTCGAAATTGGTTAACCCCTGCTCCCGGATGCTTTCCAAACAATCCCCCAGAAAATGGTTTCCCTTATGAAAGGGAACAATAATACTTAATTTCACGATAGCACCTTGCCTTTCTCAGATAGAGTACCGGAAGACGTTCTCTTCCGGTGTAAAGCAGCCTAAGCTGTATTTGTTATCTACATTACTTCATTTTTAATAAATAGGCTCGACAGCTTGTCCATACTTAAGTCGTAAGCATGCTTTACAATCGGCCGGGAATATACATATGTGATTACTGCTGTCATCAGGACAGAATAGAGCAAATAGTGTATTGGCTTGTCTTCGAATATTTTAAGCTTCTCGAGCAACGGTATGGTAAAAATATGAAGAACATACACAGTTATGGTACTCGCACCGACATTAGATAGAACTGTCTTTCGTGAGGAAACCAGATTAAGTAGTACATAGGTCATCACAAAGGATACAATATATATCACAAAGCGGTATAACATTGTTCGAAGCTCTTCCCCCTGCGGATAATAAGTCCTCATGAACAGAATCTCCGTGTCAAATAGATCCCGGTAGGCAGCAAATGCCGACCAAACTCCTACAAACAACATTAAAATAACCGATACAAACTTCGGTATCCGTCTAATTCTACTAATCTGCTCTGCCCGGCAATAGTAGCCTGCAAGAAAGAAAGGCAGGAAGCATAAAAATCTTCCGAGAGCCATAAATTCAGAAAACTCATTGCTAAACCCGCTACCCAGTGCTACGACAAAGCTCAACGGTAAAATATAACGGATCTTAATGAAATCCTTCAGAAAAAATTTCCACAAAAATAAAGTCAACAGATACCATAATCCCCAATTCGGATTAAAAAAGCGGAAGGCATAATACTCCTCCTTCAGTATCAGCATCTTGTAGACATAGTTTACCGTATTCAATATCAGATACGGTATCAGGATTGTAACAAAGGCATTATTTCTGATCTTCTCAACTTTCTTTGAGAAATATCCTGAGATAAATACCATGACCGGCATATGAAAAGAGAAAAGAAATATGTAAATACCCATTATAATTTCATGTTCTTTTTTCATAGAGGTGAGTAGATGTCCCCACACCACTAATATAATTAAAATTGCCTTTAGATTATCAAATAAATAATCCCTGACATTCTCTTTCGTATTATCGAATCTGACCTCTATATTCTCATTCGACATTTTTTGATGAATAAATCTATGTTTCATAGTAACTCCTATTAAAAATACAGATAGTCAACTTGATTTTAGCAAAGATTATACTATCCTGCAATGATTTTATTCTTCCATTGCTTTTACCACTTTTTTGCTGTAGAATTCTATCATATGCAAAACATACAAATATGTATTTTAGCATTAATTCAATAAAATGCAAGGAAAAAGGATACGGTTTATGAAAAAAATTCGCACTCAGCTATTTGCTTTTATACAAAAGGAAGCAGTCCTCTGTATAGCCGGAATTGCAGCTATCTTTACTATGCTCTTCGTTCCACCAACGATCGGTTATCTTTCCTATATTGATTTTCGTGTACTCGGTTTACTGTTTTGTCTGATGGCTGTGATATCCGGTTTCAATAAAACAGGTGTCTTCGTTCTTCTGTCTGAAAAGATGTTGATGCGTGTGGCAAATGTAAGGTCCATTACCATGGTTTTGGTTCTTCTTTGCTTTTTCTCCTCTATGTGGATCACAAATGATGTCGCTTTGATTACTTTTGTGCCTTTTGCGATCCTCATTCTCACTATGACCGGGCATACCCAGCACCTTATAAAGATTATCGTTCTTCAGACAATTGCGGCAAATTTGGGAAGCATGCTTACTCCGGTAGGAAATCCTCAGAATCTGTTCCTATATTCGGAATATAATATAACGATGACCGAGTTTTTACGGATTACGTTTCCTTTTACTCTAATCTCTTTGGTACTTGTATGTATTGCTGTAATGTTTATTCCGAAGGAACATATCAGCTTCACCTTATCCGATACGCAAAAATCAGACAAGCATAAGCCATATACAATTGCTTTGTATAGTGGTCTGTTTCTTGTCTGTCTTGCATGTGTCTTGAGGTTCATCGATTACCGCATAACTCTATTGATCGTTTTTCTTTGTGTTCTTACTTTTGACCATCGGGTTTTAAAAAGGATTGATTACTCGCTGCTTCTTACCTTTGTCTGTTTCTTTATTTTTGTCGGTAATATCGGTAGCATTCCTATGATCAGAGATTTTCTGGCTTCTCTTCTTTATCAGAGGGAGTTCATTATCTCTGTGCTTACAAGCCAGCTGATCAGCAATGTTCCAGCCGCTGTATTATTATCCTCTTTTACTGATGATTATAAAGCAATCATTCTCGGTACCGATATCGGTGGTTTAGGAACCTTGGTTGCTTCACTGGCCAGCCTGATATCTTATAAGTTTTATTGCAGAACACCTGGCGCTGATGCGAAAAAGTTTCTGGGTAGCTTCACTGTATATAATCTGATCTTTCTTATTCTATTATGCTTAAGCTATTATTTATTTGTTTTATTATTATGATTTTTATTGTTCGCCCGGAATATAACTGTCTCATTAGCTGATCCAATTACCGTCTTTGGTAATTTCCCAGTTTCCGTCCACTAGAACCGCCGTTACTTCGCTAGCTCCGATGGCACCTAAGCCGCTTCTCCACTTACTGATCGCACAGGTAATCTCTTCTTTATTCTCATCATACGCAAGCTCAGAGATTTCGATCAAAACTCCTTCCGGAAAAAACAAATTCTCCTTATCAATGATCCCCTGCTCTGTCAACTCCTCAAAAGTTCCTTCGATTACCTCTAAACCGTATGCTTCCTTAACCTTTGCAAAGATCATCTCCTTCTCAATGTCGGTCAAATTAATCCAAGCGGAAGTATCAAAGGCAATGGTCTTAATATCGCTGTTTAACCCGTCATCCTCGCGGTAGATATCATCGATCAAGGCCAGATATCCATCGATCAGATTATTATGATCTATCTTTTCTATCCTACTCGCAGTGATCTGTGCCGGATAGGACTCTAGGATAACTCCGTTGTAGGTGATTACAAGAATATCTCCAACAAGAAGCTCCTCTGAAGCAATTGTAAGCCCTTTCTCATCGACCAAAGTAGCATCTCCAAAGCTGACTGCAATCTTATCGGAGGATCTGGCTTCGTTACTGTCCTCACCGGGTGTAATTAATAAGGTAGTCCCGACTTCAATAATCTCTGCCTGGAAGGAATATGTTTCTTCCCCTTCCCCCGAGGGAGTCTGATCCGCGGTTGAAGGCTCCCCTTGGTCCGGTACCTCCTCCTTTGTACCACAGCCTCCAAGTACAATTATAGCTATCATTAGGATTGATAATAATTTTATTATTTTTTTCATTGCATTCTCCATTTCTGCATCGTAGTTTATTGTTATAATACTTAGACGATGTCAGGATCAGGATTGTTCCACTTAAAAATCATTCATTTCACATCTCCATACACGAATTCCCGGAGCATCCTTCTGGTATCCACCCAGCTGTTTGGCACAAGAACATCCTGTTTATAGCGACCAATCTGAACCCTTTCACTGTAAAAGCTGTCATCCTTAGGAACTCGGAAGGTCTTGATCTCATTTTTCTCCAGATAGACTGCCTGCTGCAGATAGCTGTTATAATCCGCCTTGGTAATATCCGTCTTGATATCTATATTAGACAAAATATTATTCATGATTAAGCCCAGTTGAATTACATTTTTCTTCCGAAGCTTCTCAAAAATCTTCTCCAAAACAATTCTTTGTCTCTGGGTACGTCCAAAGTCACTGCTTTCAGTCTTGGTTGACACCTTACGAATACGGCAATAACCCAACACCTGATTTCCATTCATATGCTGAACACCGGCTACAACATCTCTGTTTGCCGGATCGGATATATAGTTTGTCGTTCTCAGGTACTCTGCTTCCTTTCTTGTTAATTCCAGATCGATTCCCCCAAGATAATCTATGATTTGCTCAAAGTCATTAAAGTCAACGAGTACATAACCATCCAGCGTCAGCCCAAAGTTGGTCTCAATTGTTTCATAAAGAAGCTTGATCCCTCCATTACCGTACGCAGCGTTCAGTTTATTATCCCTATGTCCCGGTATTGATACATACAAATCCCTCATCAATGAGGTGAGCTTAATTACCTTATTCTTAGAATCTAAGGAAGCGATAATCATTGTATCTGTATTTTGTGCTCCTTCAAAGGTCTCTACTCCGATTAGCAGGATGTTGGATATTACTTTTTCCTCGGTCGGTTTCTTGTCTATGTTATCCTCTACCTCTTCTACCGGAGTATCATCCTTTTGAATCGTTTCCGTTCGCTCCTCCGATGCTTCATAGTCTAATTTACCGTAGCTGTAATCACTAATCATACGGATAATCAGACTTCTTCCATAATCCGTCTTGGTAAGGAATAATGCGACAAGTATTATAATCACAAGCGGAAGCGCCACATATTTCAAGATCTTCCTATGGTTCTTTTTTTCTGTGTTTATGGCCGAAGTCCTTTTATCATTCATTGGATCATTATTATTAAAGCTGGCACTTCCCTCTACTCTAATCGTCTCATTCACTTGATCGCTGAGCGATTTTTTGAGATTCTCCAGAAATTCATCCGTCATATCTTCAAGAGCTTCTGAATGCTCTTGCTCCTTCGGATTGTCTCCGTTGCTTCCATTTGTATTATTCATATCGTTCTTCCTCTTCTTATATTCTTTTCATCCTGATATGCAGATTCTTGGTATATATTTACATGTTGATGTTAGCATCCGGGGTATTCAAAGTCAATCTTTTGCCAAAAACGTAAATAAATCTTAAGAAAAGTTCAGTCATAAGCAAGATTTTGCGTGACAAAACTGTTTCCAATCTTAAGAATAGGGTTACCAAATATAGCTTTAATATGAATCCCATAAAGAATCACTTGAATAATGAATCACCATATATTATAATGCTATAAATTATACTAAACAGATATGAATTATGGTAAAAGGAGGGTTCCTTGGTATGGATTATCACATAAACACAAAATGCCTATATGGCAATCAAAAGAAAAGCCCTGTTGACAATACCGGAGCAATCAGCTTCCCAATCTATCAAACAGCAACCTTTGCTCATCCTGATGTCGGCAGCAGTACGGGATATGATTATTCCCGCCTGCAAAACCCCACCAGAGAACAACTGGAGATGGTTGTTGCATCCTTAGAAAACGGGTATGATGCGGTTGCCTTCAGCTCCGGTATGGCAGCTATGAACGCACTAATGGAGCTTTTCAAGCCCGGCGACCATATTTTGGCTTCCGATGATCTATATGGGGGAACCATTCGAATCTTCAACCATATTAATAAGAAAAATGGTATCGAGGTTGAATATATTGATACCTCTGACACAGATCACGTAAAGAGTCTGATCAGAAGCAATACGAAAGCGATCTTTGTGGAGACTCCGACCAATCCTATGATGAACGTGACTGACCTGGCAATGATTTCACAGATTACCCGTCATCATAATCTACTGTTGCTGGTTGACAACACCTTTTTATCACCCTATTATCAAAATCCGATTGAGCTTGGCGCCGATGTAGTTCTGCACAGCGGGACCAAATTCTTAAGTGGTCATAACGATACCCTGGCCGGTTTTCTTGTGTTGTCAAATGAATCCTTATCCCAACAGATGCGATTTATCCTGAAAACAACCGGATCCGGTCTCTCACCTTTTGATAGTTGGTTATTGCTACGCGGTATTAAGACACTTTCTATAAGGATGAAAGCCCAGCAAATGAATGCCCTGTCGATTGTAGATTGGTTGAGTAACCAGAAGCAGGTTCGTAAGGTTTATTATGTTGGCTTACCGAGCCATCCGGGTTATGAGGTGAATCGGAGGCAATCCAGAGGGTTCGGCAGCATGATCTCCTTTCATGTTGATACGCCTGAGACTGCCGTTCGTATCTTACGTAAGGTACAGCTGATACAATATGCAGAGAGTCTTGGTGGTGTCGAGAGTCTGATCACATATCCGATGCTCCAGACACATGCCGATGTTCCGGAGGCAGAACGGGAGGCAAAAGGTATCAATCATACCCTGCTTCGATTGTCCGTCGGAATAGAGCATATTGATGATTTAATTAGCGATTTAGCACAAGCTTTTGATGATGAGGATCTATAGAGAGGAGGATGCATATGGATTATAATTTCGATCAGATGGTTGATCGTAGGAATACCAATTCCTTAAAATATGATTTTGCCGTAGAACGGGGTAAGCCGGATGATATTCTGCCTTTATGGGTAGCTGATATGGATTTTTCAGTCCCCTCAGAGGTTCAGGAAGCGATACATCAGGCAGTAACACATGGTATATTCGGATATAGTGAAGTGAAACAGGACTATTTTGAAGTAGTCCACGACTGGTTTTATCGTCATTACGGCTGGGATACCAGAGAAGAATGGATGATCAAATCTCCTGGGGTTGTCTTCGCGATCACTATGGCAGTCAGAGCTCTGACCCAGGAGGGGGATGGGGTAATGATACAGCAACCTGTTTATTACCCTTTTTCAGAGACCATTCGATTAAATAACCGTAAGCTTGTTGTGAATTCATTGGTATATCAAGATAATCAATACTCCATTGACTTTGCGGATTTTGAAGAAAAGATCATTACGGACAGGGTAAAACTCTTCCTATTGTGTAA
>JAEZUM010000015.1 GCA_023421075.1 Bacillota bacterium | reverse complement strand
CCTATTGTGAAACCCTCATAACCCGGTAGGACGAGTCTGGACGAGAGAAGAGCTGATCCATATGGGAGAGATTTGTCAAAGACATCAGGTCATTGTCGTGTCCGACGAAATCCATTGTGATTTTACCTACCCGGGCTATCAGCATATAGTCTTCTCAAACATCCGTGAAGAATTTGCATCAAATACAATAACCTGCACTGCCCCCAGCAAGTCCTTTAATCTTGCAGGCCTGCAGGTATCAAATATTTTCATACAAAACGAAGCTCTTCGAAAGAAGATTAAGCTTGAGATAGCCAAGAGCGGATATAGCCAACTGAATACTTTGGGACTGGCTGCATGTAAAGCCGCTTATCAATACGGGGAGCCCTGGTTGACGCAGCTTAAGTCATACTTACTTGGTAATCTTGATTATGTCAGAGAATTCTTAACGGAGAAGCTTCCTATGATCAAGCTGATCGAGCCACAGGGAACTTATCTGATATGGCTGGATTTTAGTGCATTACAGCTATCGAGAAAGGAATTGGAAGAGTTAATTGTCCATAAGGCAAAGCTATGGCTGGATCCCGGTCATATCTTCGGTCCCGAAGGCGAAGGCTTTGAACGAATTAACATTGCCTGCCAGAGGCAGACCTTAGCGAAGGCCCTTGAGCAGTTACACCGGGCGATAACCGAACATTAGAATCAAAGAGGGCTGTTGCAGAAAACACATAATCGCAACAGTCCTCTATTTATGTCAGTCCGTGGTTATACCTTATTCCGGAGTACTTTTTCTCATTATACTAATTTGGTTTCGCCCGGCGGTTTTTGCTTTATATAATTCCTGATCGGCATATTGGAGTATTTCATCGATACCTTCGAATTCTGAAATTCTTCCCCATACTCCTCCGACACTAATTGTTAGCCTACTCGGCTTATCATCCTTCAGGTAGGTTATATTCATATTTTCGATCTCAGACCGTAGAAGCTCTCCCAATCTGTAGGTGTTATCATAGCTTCTGTTTAAGGAGAAATAGATAAATTCTTCTCCTCCGAATCTGCCAAACACATCCTTATTGCTTATCTGAATTTCTTTCATTCGCTTTGCTACCTTCTGTAGGCATATATCTCCTTCCATATGCCCCCAGCAATCATTGTATTTTTTAAAATCATCAATATCAATAATGAACAGAGCGATGATTTGATTCCTTAGAACGGTATCCTCCCAATTCCGGTATAGCCGGCTATTGATATCTCTTCGATTGGATACTCCGGTAAGTTCATCCAGATATGCTTTTTCTTCCAGAGTCTCATTTAACTTCTGTATCTTCTCTAATTCGTTTTTTTGACGGGCAATCTCCAGCTCCAGCCTGGTATTCAGCAAGCTAACCTCCAGATTGTTTTGCTTTTCATTATAATGCTCCAGCTCCAGCTTCAGAGCCTCAAACTTATTGCCCACGATGGAGACGGACACTTCTTTTTCGTTATTATGATATCTTTTATAATAGAGCAATGCCTCCTTATACGCATGGATGCTCTCATAATATTCAGACATCTCTTTGTAAATTATATTCAGCTTTTTCTTAGCATTTGTGTTCCTTGCATACTGCATGGCACGCTCAAGGTAATCGCTTGTGGCATTCTTATCGATATCGAATTTCATCTGTGCCATATTGATTAAGACATCGATTTCATAGAACTTATTTTCACTATTCTCCAGTCGATGAAGAGCCATTTGATAGAATTTTTCAGCCTCACTTTGATTTTGATTGACTGAATGAACCTTACCGATTTTATTTTCTATCTCAGCAAGAATGATATCGTCCTTTTCTTCCAGCAGTATATGATAGCTTTGCATAAAGAATTCAAGAGCATCCTTAATTTTATTCTGAAGATAGTATACCTCACCGATATTGCCCAACAAAGAGGCTGTGTTAACCTGCGAAGCAGCTTCGGAGCTTAAGCTGAGTGCTTGATGATAAAAGGTCAGTGCTTCGTCGTACCTGGCGGATTCACGCATCGCTTCCCCCATATTATTTAATATACAGCTAAGCATATAACTGTCCTTATGATCCTTTAAGATATTCTGTGCAGCCAACAGATAGTCAAGTGCTTGTTCGTATTCCGAATGATAGAAATACGCAATGCCGATCATGTTTAAGGCTCTAACCTGCCCATCCGGATGCTGTAAATCCTCAAACAATTCGAGCGCGTTAAAGGAATACTCCAGCATTTGATTAATCTCCGATTTTGCACGGCAGGCCAATGACATACCGAGCAAGGAATACCCCTCTTCTTCCCTTAAGTCATTCCTCTGTGACAGTTCAAAGGCTTCTTTACACATGTTATAGGCTTTTATTGGTTGAGAGATTGTTATCGCTTTTGCATTCCTTAGTATATTATTAATTTCACTCCTTGTATCGATCATAATACTCCTCATATGTGATATCTTCCAATAATTTTAGCTTTCGCATTATTGCTGTATATACTTACAATTTTAGCATAAATACCAGATAAATACAAACGATAGAAAGCACGCTGCTCGAACTTTCTATGTCATGAATGGTCAAGCCCTGCAGAGGACCATTCATCCTCAGCAGGGCTTGACCATTCATGACAAGTGAAACGTTTTGTTGTTTTATCTTTATATTGATTATTACATCACTAGAAGTATATCATTTATTTCCTTCATCATGCTCTCAGGCAGGTAGTTCTTCTCCAGCTTCACGCCGTTTACATAGAACTCCTTAAAGCCGCTCTCGGCACCATTCGGGTTCTGAACCTTAATATTCAGCTTCTTACCGCGGAAGCTCTTCTCAATAGAGAACTCCTTCCACTCACTCGGAATGCTGGGGGCAATCAGAAGACCATTCAGATCCGGTCTCATTCCTAGTATACCTTCCACACTACCTACCATAACGGTGGATGCGGTTCCTGTTAACCAATGAGTATGGGAGCGTCCGAAGAAGGGGCTGTCGGTTGCCTCCGTAAATTGGCCGTGAGCATAGGGCTCGATGACGCGAATCTCTGCATGATCATTCTGCGTTGCAGGACAGCATTCCGTGAAGTATTCATAAGCACGGTTTCCGTGTCCCATCAGAGCCTCCGCAAGAATAATCCAACCTTGGGGCTGTGAGAAGATACCGCCATTTTCCTTCGTGGAGGGATTGAACAGGATTGCCAGTGCTCCTTCAAAGGCATGATCCACATAGGAGGGAGCCATGGTCCTGACGCCATACTCGGTATTGAGTTCCCGATGAACACTCTCCAGTGCCAGCTCCGCCTGCTCCTTTGTTGCATGACCACTGATTACTGCCCAGGACTGAGGATTTACCCACATGCTTGCTTCGGGATCCTTCTTGGAACCGATGACCTGTCCATCCTCCTTGAAACCACGGATGAAGCGGTCCCCTTCCCAGCAGTTTACATTCAATGTCTCACCCAGATCCTTTTGAACCCTATCGAGATAAGCAATATACTCCTGGTCATTTCGATCCATGGCAATATTGCGAATTACATTCATTGCATAATATAGCTGGAAGGCAACAAAGGTAGACTCTCCCTTCTTACCGAGTCTTAAGCAGTCATTCCAATCAGCATGAAGACCTGCCGGCATGTTGTGCACGCTAAGTCGCTCCATGGAGAAATTGATGGCACGCTTTAAGTGATCGTAAACATCACCTTCCTCCTTATTTGCATAAGGAATCACCTCATCTAAGAACTGCTTATCACCGGTCTCCGCCATATATTTATATACGGTAGGGAATAGCCATAGTGCATCATCCGCACGATATGCCGGGTGTCCGGTCGCCTGTACATAGGAGGCATCATCCGGAGTATCCTCATGTCCTGCGTTGTGATCGAATTTCACTAAGGGAAGTCCACCGCCATTATCCACCTGTGCGGATAACATAAAACGTATCTTTTCCTTCGCCATAGACGGATCCAGATGGATGATACCCTGAATATCTTGAACCGTATCACGATAACCATAGCCGTTACGAAGACCTGCGTAGATAAAGGATGCCGCTCTGGACCAGATGAAGGTAATAAAGCATTGATAAGCGTTCCAGGTATTCAACATTGCATTGAAGTTCTCATCGGGAGTCTTCACCTGGAAGTTGGATAGCTTACCATGCCAGTAATTGATTAACTCATTAATCTCTGTGGTAACTGTGTTTTTATCAGCATAAGTATCAAGGATATCACTCGATTCTTTATCACTCTTCTGACCGAGTAGGAATACAAACTCCTTGGATTCACCGGGCTGCAACGCCATCTTGGTATGAAGTGCTCCGCATGCATTGGAATTATAGTTCAGCACATTATCACACATTCCCTTTTCAACGGCGATCGGGTTGTGGAAGCTGTGATAGCTGCCTATAAAATGGGATTTGTCGCCGTTATAGGACGTAACCTCTGCTCCTGCCAAACCGAAGAACCGGGTTGTAGCACTCTTTCCGTCTTCATTCTTATGAACGTTTTCATTGATTGTCTGTAATATCTTATTTCCCTTAAAATATGTCTTCGTGATAAACAATGTGTACTGTAGATTTACCTGATCATTCTCATAATTACCCTCATTGGTAAATTCTACAAAACCAAAGGCCGATAGATTACGAGGCTTGTCACTCGTGTTCGTTAAAGTAACCTTCCAAACCTCATAGGTCTTGTTCAGAGGTACGTAATAAAGCACCTCTGATTCAATCCCCTTATACTGTGCCTTAATCGTGGTATAAGCGGTACCATGGTGGCACTGGCTCGAATACTCTGTAAGAGGTTTCCCCACTGGCTGCCAGGACGCAGACCAATAATCGCCCGCATCATCATCACGCAGATAAACAT
This sequence comes from Bacillota bacterium, assembly GCA_023421075.1. GTDB lineage: Bacteria > Bacillota > Clostridia > Lachnospirales > Lachnospiraceae > Mobilitalea. The sequence goes on along the minus strand of JAEZUM010000015.1, from coordinate 17,323 downwards.
ATCTCCCCGGTTTATCCTCCTGATTGAAGATGTAACGGCTTATTCTTCCGTTGGCACCACTCTTTACGAAACTGTAACCACCTGCATTATTCGAGATGATTGCACCATATTCCGGTGAACCCAAATAATTCGCCCAAGGCGCCGGTGTATCCGGTCTCGTAATGACATACTCCTTTTTTTTCTCATCAAAATAACCGTAATTCATACAAACCCTCCATTATGGCGCATAGCGCCATCATAAATTATCGCGAAAGAAGCCGTAAGTGACTTCCTTCCGAGTGAAGTTTTTTTCTTCACTCTACTCCCTCATTGTGCTAAGCACTTTTAATTCTTATGAAAGAACCCCGAAGGGCAATTTCCAATTTCATGACAAGCGATTTGATCGTGTAATACCACTTGTTTATGACAATAGAAAGCACGCATAGCGAGCCTTCTATTGTAAGAGTTCGTTACTATTTATAAATTCTGTAATTACCGCTCAATGCCATAAAAGCAAACAGATACAGACAATTATCGTAATAACGGCGTTCCCCCTTACGAAGAGGTGTATTCCAGAAGAGATCTACACATTCCTTCTGAAAGCTTCCCTTACTTGCTAAGGAAGCCTCCGCATTGGTTGCTATTATAGCCACCGGATGCAGCGCCTTCTCTTCTATAATTGTTCCGTCCAACTCATATACCATATCATTTCTGCCCTTCACTGTATCACAGAAGAAGGTCTGAATCTTATCGGCACATTCCCTTTCCCACTCATCTGCTGCAAACCATTCATAATCCAATCCAAGATTTGCAGGAACACGATAAGCATCACTGTAATAGCGCTCTCTGTTATCCTTCATGAAAGGGCTTCCATCATAATGAGCATATTCGGGAGCAAGTCCGGTTACAGGATGGCATGCTTTCTTCAGATACTCACGACTGGCAGCAGCTGCATCCTTCCAAAATGCTCGATCCGCCTCATTTGCCCATAAAGCAAACAATTCATAGAAGTGAGGCAGATGATAGGATGGATCCGAGAAATTACAATTTGGTATAAACTTAATCAGCTTATTGGAGGGTTCCCACATAGGATCTCCGGGAAAATCTTCTTCGCCTTTATGAACACAGGCATGCAGGATATCTCTGGCCTCTTTGGAATAATTATAGATTTCATCGCCGTCTCCCCATCGGTTTGATGCAAAAAATAATGCAAGAGCGAAATATTCCTCACCATCCGGTGCCGGTCCTTCGGAATTCTTTGTTCCATCCGGTTGAACAGACCAAGCAAAATAGCCCTTATTCCAACCATAATCCATCCACATATAGGTCTTGGTAAACTTCCAAAGCTTATCAAATTCCTTCTTCCAGTTTCTCTGAACACACATCATCATGGCATAAGACATGCCTTCTGTTCTAGCATCAAAGTTACCGGTGTCCTCAAAATAAGCCATATCCTCACCAACCTCATGATAGAACTTCTCGTCCTCCGGTCCGTAGAATATCGTCTGATATGCCTCTTCTAATCGTTGATCAATCTCTTTTTCGTCATAGCCGAACTCCTTGAACAGATTTCGGTACTCACCTGTATAAAATGCACCTTTCATGATATACCTCCATATTTTTGTACGTCCCTATTTCATCTAGTGTCAACTTGTTGACACCTCACGCCCTGGTAACCTGCGCAATAAAAATAGTTTATACGTTCTCTCCTTCGTTCACAATGGAGTTCCTTATCCTTTTTTTGTGATATCTGGTTTAATTAATTGAAGTAATCGGACATCATATAATTATGAGCTACAAGGCTTTGACTTAGGATTTTACTTCTTGCTTCTGATTAATAAGTCCTTTAATTCCTCTACCGAGAAATGATAGTGGGTGTTGCAGAAATGGCAATTTACCTCAATCGGTTTCTCTTCTTCAATCATTTCTGTAATCTCCTTCTGTCCGATTGAAATAATCGCTTTCTCCACCCTTTTTTTCGTGCAATTGCACTCAAAGGATGCCGGAAGCTTGTCCATAAGCTCCAGTCCAAAGTCTCCCAGTATATGCTCCAGAATCATCTCCGGCGACATCTCCTGATCCAATAGTGAGGTGATACTTGTAATTTCATTTACCTTCTTCTCCAAGCGATCTATGACAGCATCCTCTGCAAAGGGCATCAGCTGTATGATAAAGCCTCCTGCCTGCTTTACGGTATTATCCTTGTTCATCAGAACCCCCAGCGCTACCACGGATGGTACCTGCTCACTGGTTGCATAATAGTATGCGATATCTTCAGCGATCTCACCGGATACCAGATGGGTTTGCCCTGTATATGGCTCCTTTAAGCCCAGATCCTTAATCACGCTTAATATACCTGCTCCCAATGCTCCGCCCACATCAAGCTTTCCCTTGTCATTGGCATGAAGAATTACTTCCGGGTTATAGGCATAACCCTTCACGGTCCCCTTTGAATTAGCCGTTACGGTTAATCCTCCGATCGGTCCGCTGCCCTTTATCTGAAGCGTAAGAATATCCTCCTCACCCTTCATCATACTACCCATAATAGCTCCCGCTGTAAGAAGTCTTCCAAGTGCCGCTGTCGCCACCGGACTTGTCTCATGAATGCTTCTCGCATATTCTACTAACTCTCTCGTCGTTGCTGCAAACGCGCGTATCTGATTATCGGCAGCACTTGCTCGTATTATATAATCGGTCATAATTTCCATCTATGATATACATATCATCTATATCATACTTTCTCCATGTTCAAAAGTAGTAGTGATTTAAGTCCCTCTCCAAGGACGTTATTCTTCTCTTATTGTAATATAGATCAATGCGTATTATACTAGCCGGACCATTGACATGCAGAGATTAATCCATATTATGTATTATACTGTATTCACTACAATCAGGATACCATACCCAACAAACGACACAATCGTTGAATACAATAATAACTGTGTAAAGAATTCTGTCTCTTCTTTATCGTTGATATAAAGAGGCAGAATGTAGGGCGCCGGTAGTAGAATAAATGCGTAAAAGGCGATAGTAAAAAGTGGATCGAGCCCCGACACCAACTGTTTTATAAGTAAAAGAACGATTATTCCAATGCCAAGCACAAACAGCATCCGTGCAATAAGATAGATTCCTATTTCACGCAGCTTCGTCAAGCGAAAACTCAACGTATACCCTATTATGATTAATATCAATGGTGACGTCAATGGCTTAAGGAACTCAATTGCCGATAAAATACTCTGTCCAAAGATATTCATCTCCATCATTGCTCTTATTCCGGTCAGGTTGGTAACTACACCGAACACAATTGCCAGAATCGTAGGAGTTTTAAGAAAATGCTTCATTGTATCAGAGAAGCGGATGGTTTCCTCATTATTTTTAGATACAAATAATACATAGAAGAACCATATAAATAACTCATGGCCAAATGCAATCAGCATGATAATCCAAAGATGCTCCATTCCCCATATTGCTCCAAATAGACCTACTCCAATCATCCCAAACTCAAACCCGGTCATATAGCCTTTGGTTTTTTCCCAACGAAACATTCTTGGGAATAACCTATTTAGCCCATACCCTATCGCATAGAGGATTATGCAGTATAGAAAAATCAAAACAAACAGGAGTAAATAGGATACCTGTAACTCCATTGTGGAAAATGCATCAAATAACACTGCCGGAAGTGCAATCTTAATGATCAGTACCTTTAATCCTTGAATAAAGGATTCTGAAAATAAATTCTTTCTTTTCACCACATACCCAATAATCAATAAGATCAAAATCGGCAATAATTTACGGACTAGCTCAGACATCCCAAACACCTCAATTCATTTACTTAAGAATAGATACGAAAGTGTAATGATCACTTAACATTTACAGATATAATTTATTCTCCTGGTGCTTTTCCCTGGCAACTATATAAGCTCGTTCGCATTTCTTTCCGGGCTTTTTCTCCGTGAGCATATCATAGATAGCCACTAACTCCAAGCCGGATTCTTCGATTAATTCCGCAATTCGTTCCAGCGAATAGGCTTTACGGTAATGTGTCTCCTCATACTTCCGGTAAAGGCCATCCTCCTCCGGAATAAAAAGTGTAAGATTCACCTCATTCATCGTCTCTTCTTCATAATAAGTATTTTCCCAGATAAAGCTTCCCTCCGGACGGTTCTCGGCTATCGTATTATCACCCAGAATCTCTTCGTATGCATACCTGGTATCTAAATCAAAGATAAATATTCCACCCGGATCAAGATAATTATTCACCAGACGGAACACCTTCAGAAGCTCCTCTTCTGACAGTATATAATTCATACTGTCACAGACACTGACCACGGCTGCCACGGTCCCAAATAATTCAAATTCTCGCATATCCTGACACAAATACAATATATTATAATCGCCGGCATTGTTTTCTCTGGCGATGGCAAGCATTTCCTCAGAATAATCAATTCCAATCATATCAAAGCCGCGGTCCGCCAGACGACGCGTCATACTTCCGGTTCCACAGCCCAGCTCAAGAAGTAAGCCCTCCGAGATATTATTCTTCTTCAATAAACATTGTACATAATCGGCCCATTCTTCATATGGAACATTATCCATAAAAAGATCATAGACGGTTGCAAAGCCACTGTAAGGCTGCATCGCTTGCAGCTCCTTTCTAATCATGAATAGGCAGCAGGCTGATGATCTGTAACAACGCCCTGCTGCCATAATTGATAAATATTTTGTTATTATAATACCCTTTACACTATTAAGCTATTTTACCATAACTGTAAGTTGTTATCAATTTAAAAATATCTTCACTTACTAAGGCCTACAAAAATATCTTCACTTACTAAGGTTGATGTCATCTATTATGGTTTATCCCTTCCACTTTTATTTGACTTTAATGTGAAAGGTAACTTCTAAGAATTCCTCCCGTTGTTCTGTTAGGTGCTCATATCTCATTATTAGCTTCTCTTTCCCCTTTTCCTTCGTATGGAAATAGAAATTCTGTCTTGCGTAACTCACTCCAACTTTCCCCATGTCCTTCTTCGGCATCGGATTCTCGGTCCAGGACTGTTGATCGAAGGCAACGACACGATCATTTATCTCATTCTTTCTATTCCAGGAATATGCTACAGTGCTGTTTGCCGGAAGTGATATAATATAATTAGAATCCTTCGGTACTGTTATATTTATCGTTCCTTTGTTTTCAACTAAAAACTGTTTCATTTCTGCTTCATTATTATGATAGACGATGACCGCTACATATGACTCATCGGATCGGTCGGATTTAAGATATTTTTGTTTCTGCAATACCAAATCCCATTCCTCATTATCTTCCTTCATAATACCATTCACTGACTCAGGTTCACTATCCTTATGTACTGTAATGGTATTCGTGACTATGACGCTGATCACAAGAATAAAACTTATCATTAATAAAATTATTTTCTTTGCTCCCATAGAATATACCTTTCGTATTTTCTTTTCCGATTCTTCTGTACATCTGTTGCTCCGGAATAACATCTTTCTCCATTATACACCATATTTTACCATTCCACAACAGCCAAAGAAACACGTCAACGATTTTCTTAGGTTCGCGTGCGCGCCTGCATTCTAATAAGCATGCTAAAAAAATGCTCCCCTTCCTTAAGCGCAATCAATAGAAAGCACGCTTCGCGAATCCTCTATGGTCATGAAGAAAAGGGTACTGCTTATCTTTGCAGTACCCTTTTCTTGTCTTTATTCTTTATAGTTATCTTTATGCCATCTTATCATAGATATTCTTCAGGGTAGGATATAACTCTTTGAATACCTCATATTTCTTATTATAGAGTTCAACTTCCTCCGCATTCTGCTCGGTAGTCTCGATTACCTTAATCAACTTACTGGTAGCCTCTTCCACATCTGCATACTTTCCACAGCCAACTGCTGCAAGAATAGCTGCTCCAAAGGCAGGACCTTCGGCAGAATTAATCTTGTCAACCTTTACGTTGAGGACATCTGCTATAATCTTACACCATAACGGGCTCTTAGCTCCACCGCCGTTTATACGGATACGCTCAATTTTTACACCAAGGGACTTAACAATCTCAAAGGAATCACGAAGAGCGAAGGCAACACCCTCAAGCACTGCCTGAGTCATATCTGCACGGGTAGTATCCATTGTCATACCGATAAAGGTACCTCTTGCATTCGGATTATTGTGAGGGGTTCTCTCACCCATCAGGTAGGGTAGGAAGAACACATTATTCTCGCCCAGCTTTGTGATCGCCTGCTGCTCTTTCCCATATTCCTTAGTTCCTATAATCTCATCCATCCACCACTTATTCGAAGCCGCTGCAGAGAGCATAACACCCATGAAGTGATACTTACCGTCAGCGTGTGCAAAAGCATGAAGGGAATTGTTATCATCAACCGCGAATTCCTTGGTGGAGATGAATACTACACCGGAGGTACCTAAGGATACATTGCATTTTCCTGCACCTACGGTTCCGGTTCCTACAGATGCCACTGCCTGGTCACCACCGCCTGCAATTACTTTTACATTGGTGGATAATCCGAGTTCCTTTGCAGCCTTTTCTGTCATGGTTCCTACAACCTGGTAGGATTCATGAATCTTTGCCATCTGCTCTTCCTTTAAACCACAAAGCTCAAGCATTTCATTGGACCATTTTTTATTTTTAACATCAAATAACAGCATTCCGGAAGCATCGGATACATCGGTGCAATGAACACCGGAAAGCATGTAGGCAATATAATCCTTGGGAAGCATAACCTTCTTGATCTTTGCAAAATTCTCAGGCTCATGCTTTCTCACCCATAATAGCTTCGGAGCAGTAAAACCGGTTAATGCCATATTTGCAGTGTAGCTCGAGATCTTCTCTCTTCCGATCTCGTTGTTCAAATAGTCACATTCTGCCTGGGTACGACCATCATTCCACAGAATCGCCGGACGAATCACCTTATCATTCTCGTCCAGGATAACCATTCCGTGCATCTGTCCACTAAAGCTGATGCCATCCACTTGTGATTTGTCACAGTCCTTTGTAAGTTCCTTCATACCGTCAACGAGAGCGGTATACCAATCCTCCGGATTTTGCTCAGACCAACCGGGCTTCGGGAAATAAAGCGGATATTCTCTTGTAACAATACTCTTAATGTCTCCTGCTTCATCCATCAGAAGAAGCTTTACGGAAGAGGTTCCTAAATCTACACCTACATATAACATAGCATAATCTCCTTTTATATTAAGTCTTTTACCAATTGATTTGATGAATAAACTAATGTCCAAATTAACTATAACAACTTGTATTAACGATGTCAAGAGATGATTTACATCATCAGGTCGATCCGATGCTTGGAGGGATCCTATCAATCAAAGAATTTGAATGAATAATAATACAATAATTAAACAAATATCATATTTTCTCTTTCCAAAAAAAGCAATTTATGTTAACATGATAGCAATGTAATAGTAATAGTTCATATAATTTAAATACGAAGGGTGACTGTGATGGTAACAGGCAGTAAAGAACTCATACGAGATATCAATACGAATCTGGTTTTAGAGACGATTATTAATAATACAGCAATATCAAGAGCTGCGATTGCAAAACATCTGGGTTTGACAAAAGCAACCATATCCGCTATTGTGCAGGAGCTCATCAATAAGAAGCTCGTGATCGAAATCGGAAGTGATGATACCAATCTGGGAAGAAAGCCAATCCTTCTTAGTCTTCATAAGAAAGCAGGCTTTGTAATCTGTATCGATATCGGTGTTGATACAATCTCCGCACTGGTATCCGATTTAATCGGAGAAGATTGTAGCTTAAAACAGATTAAGACTCCAAAGAATACAAGAAATATTGTTAATGTTTTGATTGAATTAATAGAATCCATGAAGCTTCCGAAGGATACTCCCTATGATTTGGTAGGCATTACACTTGGTATCCATGGAGTAATCGCCAATAACCAGGTATCCTTTGCTCCCTATTATAATCTATCCGGAATTAATATTGCTGAGGGTCTTGAGAGCCACTTCAATACTCCGGTATATCTTGAGAATGAAGCTAATCTATCAGTAATCGGCGAGAAGACCTTCCAATATGATTATGCCAATATCGCTAATATCAGTGTTCACTCCGGTATCGGTCTTGGTATTATTGTTAATCACCAGCTATATGCAGGCTATAACGGAAGAGCCGGTGAATTTGGACATACTATCATTGAAATCGATGGCAGACAATGCCCCTGTGGCAACAAGGGGTGCTTCGAGCAGTACGCTTCGGAGCGCAATCTGTTACGCGAGTATTCCAAGATGAAAAACGTCGAAGAAGTAAATTTTGAACAGTTCCGTTTCGCTTATGAGTCAGGAGATTCGGATGCATATAAGATTATGGACGATTTCGTAAAATATATGTCTATCGGAGTCAATAATATTTTGAATGCATACAATCCGGATATTGTTATCATTAATAGCTCCTTTACTATTTTCTTTCCGCATATCACTGAGAAGATCGAAGCGGCACTGACTAGTCGGATGAATAGTTATATCCGCATCGTTCCTAGCATACTTCAAGATACCTCTATTTTGCTTGGTGGCATCTGTGTTGCGATCAAGGGCTTCCTTGGAGTTGATAACCTCAAATTAAACCATATTGATCTCAGATCCTAACAAATTCATCCTTTGATTGTTAGGATGCATTGGTATCACCAATATATAAGTATACGAATAGGCTGTTATAACCGGACACTTCTGCCAAGGAGTATTCCGGTTATAACAGCCATATTCAAATCCTCTTATATTCTATCAATAAAATCAATCAACTCTTCCCAATCGTTAATGGCAAGACAATCTTTATCCGGTACCACTTTATTATGCTCCTGAAGGGCTCCTTTGTACCATACCGGAAAAATCCCCATATTCAAGGCACCTTCCACGTCATAGTAAGCATTATCGCCACAATACCAGACCTCACCGGGATTCAGCTTCGCCTTTCGGAGACCCAATTCAAAGATACGGTTATGAGGTTTACGAAATACATACTCACTGGTCGCTAGAATAAATTCAAATTCATTCTCCGGAAGCATCGTTTTAATCCTTTCCTCCAAGGCTTTTCCGCTAAAGGAAATATTACTGATGACAGCGGTTCTAATCTGCTGCTCCTTTAGATAGGACAAAAGCTTCTCAATATTCTTCGTCAGCTTCTTATCCGCAGCATTTTCCCAAAATACCCGCTCCAGCTCCTCGGAGGACAAGCCAATCTCAATATCATAATACTCATATAAGTACTTTTGAAATAAGTGATTATGAACTTCGATATGAGTTGCTTTCCTGACATCCGGATCATATCGTCCGATCTCTCTGTTAAGGGTCTTAGCAAATTCCTGCAAATCTCTCGCCGATATTTGATAAGGATTTTTCGTCGCGTGTTTTAGAACTGCTTTCGTACCGGCCTCTCCATTGAAGGTTCCTTCCGATATTAAGGTCTGTCCATAATCGAACATAATCATCTTCGGTTTATTCATTCGTTTCTCCCTTGATCTCTTCTATAATGTAATTAACGATTACAATTCTTCTTTCTTCAGTTCATTTTTACGCTTCGTTATGAGTCCGCCGATCCTCCCGGATTCCTTCGCTGTCAGTGATTTCCATCCGGTTTCCATCACCTTATCCAAATAACCCAACTCTTCGGCAATTTCGTATTTCAGCTTTTCTTCCGGTTTTATGTTATTTAAATCTATCTCTTCCTTCTTTTTGCTCATAGTGGTCACCCTTTCTGTCATTCTAGAATCTCATACTACATCTTCAATGTAGTATGGAACCAACGTGAATTCTATTCTTGTCACACCGGATCCTGACTAGAGTGTAACCAACTTCTAATCATCTATTCGAATCTCTTTGCCGAGAGGGAGCGAATAAATGATCATCTCCTTGACTTTTTTATTTAGCATTTGCTCCAGAGCCCTTCTGTAATATTGAAGCTGCACCTTATAACGATGTATGAGCTGCTCCTCATCCGATACAATATCCGACTTATAATCAAGAAGTACCAACTCCCCATTCTCTTCAAAGAAAACATCGATAATACCCTGAATTAGAATGAGCTCTTCACTATCCACAGCCTTAAGAACCTCGGATGCCTTAATTCCCATTACAAACTGTTTTTCCTTGTAAAGTTTATTCTCTTTTTCCGCTTCTCTCATGCGATTTGCTACATTGCTTGAGACAAACCCAAATATATAATCTAGTTTTAACTTTTCTATATCCCTACTATTTAGCCTGTTTATAGCGACCAAACGTTCCAAATCATGCTTCAGGTCTTCTCTGTTATAAACACTCTGAAGATTAATCAACTCCAAGACCTTATGATATAGGGTCCCCCGATCCGTACCCGATATCACAGCTTCCTGTTGGCGAAGAAATCCCGGTATTGTCATCTCCCCATCCGCCTCGGATACGTTTGTTATTCGTTTTATCTCGGAACCATATAGGTTAACACTCTGCTCCTCATCCTGGAATTGTCCCAGCTTCTTTAGCTCTGACACTGTCATCTTCACCTTAAGTTCTGCCTCATTCCGATAGGCATATTGATAATTATATCTAGATTTAATTTCCTCTTTGAGCCCGGTATGATATGTTTTTTCGGGATCTATCGCATCAAGCTCCTGAAGATCCTTCTGTAAGAATAGTTGCTTCTTCACTTCCTCCTGCAATAATGACATCTTAGTAAGAACAGTAATCAACCTATTCTCATTCTTCCAAGTAAAGGATGACTCTTTTAGCTCTGGAGCTCCTCCCATTCGATTGACCATGGCTGGAAGTACAAAGTCCAGATAACTCTTAGCCACAAGAAGCTCATAGAAAGAGAATTCCTTACCCCGGATCTCCTCCTTTGATTTAAGATATCCGGACAGGATCAGCTTCTCCTTTGCTCTCGTCATGGCTACGTAGAGAACTCGTAGTTCTTCACCGAGATTTTCTACCTGTACCTTTTTCTGGATCGCTTTCTTGAGTAACGTGGCTACCTTTGTTCTATTCTTACTGTCAATGTATTCAGGACCAACACCCAATTCACTATGTAGAACGATACTGCTGCGAAGATCCTGTGTATTAAACTGTTTACTCATACCTGCTACAATGACAATCGGGAACTCTAAGCCCTTACTCTTATGAATACTCATAATACGAACCGTATTGTCCTTCTCCCCGGAGGTGGCAGCCTCGCCATAATCCACTTCATACTTATGGAGCTTCTCAATATACCTTACAAAATGGAACAGTCCGCTATAGCTGCCTTTTTCAAATCTTACTGCCTGAGAAAGGAGCATATCGATATTTGCCTTTCTCTGCTCCCCACCGGGCATAGCACTGGCATAATAATAATACCCTGTCTGATCAAGTACGAATTGAATCACTTCGTGAATCGGCTTATGATTGACCAGGGTTCGAAAATATTCCAATTGCTGCAGGAAGTTGCTTACCTTTAATCTTAATACCGATAATGTAAGATTATTACCCTCTTGCTCACCGGTATCATCGGATTCGCGGATATTGACGGCCTCTAATGTTTCTACGGTTTCTTCCAATTTATCGTTATTTACAGAGCCCATATCCATAGTGTTTTGCACTTTGGCAAAAGCAAGCAGTGCAGAATACATACTGACATTACGTTCTGCTCCACGAATCAAGGCAAGCTCCGTTGACGATAATCCTACCATTGGTGAATATAGCACGCCAACCAACGGAATATCCTGCCTCGGGTTATCAATAATCCGAAGCATATTGAGTACCGTCATAATCTCCACTGTCTGAAAATAACCGGTTCCGGTATCTGCATAGGCCGGAATATCCTCTTGCATTAAGGTATTGACAAACACTTCGGACCAGCCTGTCATACTACGAAGCAGAATGACAATATCTCGCAATTCTGCCGGTCGATGCACCTTCGCCTTCTGATCAAATACTAACATTCCGCTGTCCTGATTCGTCAATTCTTTAATTCTTTTTGCAATAGCTCTGGCTTCCAGTTCTTTCTTGGTATAAACTGCTTCCTCTTCGTTCTCATCATTAATATCTGCAGCTTCGGAGGTCTTCTCCTCTATCCCCTCCGTTCCTTTCAGAGTACCGCCTTCCACAGGATAAGCCTGATTTGTTTCTTCTTCACTTTGCTCTTCCTCTGTCACAAGTAAGAATTCTACCTCAGTGGCAATTCGTGGCTTAATATCCTCCGGTAAGATCTCCTCGTAAAGCTCACCATATTTAAGGGAGGCTGCTTCATCATAGGTGATACCGCCTACCGATTCCTGCATAATCTGCTCAAATATCTCATTCACATATTGCAACACTGTATCTCTGCTTCGAAAGTTCTTATCCAAATCGATGCGTTGATAGTAATTCATCTCTCCTTGAGAAGTGATATCCTCGCTGGAATAACTGGAGTACTTCTCCATAAAGATCTCAGGCATCGCTAAACGAAATTTATAGATACTTTGCTTTACGTCACCAACCATAAAGCGATTCGGGGTTCCTGACTCTTCACGAGAAATACTGCGAAGGATTGTCTCCTGAACCATATTACTGTCTTGGTATTCATCAATCAATATCTCATCAAACTGTTCACTAATTTCCAGGGCTGCCTGCGTCGGTATCCATCCACTGCCTGCTTCTGAATCTTCCTCAACGAGTATTTTCAAAGCAAAATGCTCCAGGTCATTAAAATCGATCAGGTTCTTCTCTTCCTTTTTCTTAGCAAACTCCTCCATGAATTCCAGGGTGAGATCAAAGAGTACCTGCATAATCTTACCCACAGCCATATGATCCTCAAGCATCTCTTCGGGAGTTTGGAAGAAATATTGTCCGGTCAGATCTTTTATGCCCTTCTTGACTTCTTCCCGAAGTTCCTTTACCCGGTCCTTCTTCCAGGGCTGTACCCCTTCTTCCTTCTTATTGGATAGGCGGTCATACGTAATTCCGGGAAACAGCTTCGCATATTCCTCATAGGTCTCAGCTTTTAGAAGGGTCTCCAGAATTTTACGGTCCGAAAGAAGCGCTGCCTCGTAAGCAGTCGGTCCATCGGTTTCATGGCAGACTTCAAGCGCTTTCCTATTCTTCTTCATCAGATCACTGAGTACCACCTTCACATACTCCACTATCTCATTCATCCAGGAGGTCTCGTTCATCTCCTGCAAGGAGCCGATCTCAAATCTGCGTCTCATCCTGTCAATCCAGGCTCTTGGCCAAGGATCACTCATTGAGAATCCAAATAGTTGAAGAATTAGCTCTTCGATCGGTAAATCCGATTTGGAGTAGGAGTAGCTTTCCACAAAATCATGGAACTCCTTTCTGCCCTCCTCATACCAGCGTTCCAGTATATCCGATATCACATCTGATTTAAGAAGTGTAATCTCAGATTCCTCTGCAATCTTAAAGGATGGATCTAAATCAATCCGATGAAAATAATTACGGATAATATTCAGGCAGAAGCTATGTATCGTGGTAATCTGAGCACTTTGAAGCAGAGATATCTGTCTCTGCAGATGGCGATCCTCCGGATTCTCCTGAAGCTTCTTGTCAATTGCCTTACCGATACGTTCCCTCATCTCAGCCGCTGCCGCATTCGTAAAGGTCACCACCAGAAGATGATCAATATCGATTGGCTTCTCACCCTCAGAAATCATAGAAATAATACGTTCCACTAATACAGCTGTCTTACCCGAACCCGCCGCTGCCGAAACCAAAAGATTCTTATTTCGCGTATCAATAACCTTCTGTTGTGCCTTTGTCCAACCCATACTACTCTCCCCTTACCTTAATGTTCTTTATTCTCCAAAGATCTCTGCCTTGATCTCTTCGGAAGACTTCTTCGCCAGGTTGCGATAGGCATGTCCGGGCAATTTCTGATCAAAGCCGCAGGCAGATCGATATTCACAATAAGTACAAGCGATCTGCTTGTCCGAACGATAAGGATTCAGCCTCGTATCTCCGGACATGATCTGTCTGCTATCCTCTACCAGTTTATGATTCACATAATCCACCAGAGCTTTGATCTGTTGCTTACTCGCCACCTGGGATCTTTTTGCAAGTCCACCTTCTTTATTTGTCTCGATCGGTATGATCTCTGACTTTGCACTGGGCCTTAGGGTATGATCCGGTCCCTCCAGCTTCGTATCCATCAACGCGACTACCTTACTGTCGCTATTGACCAGTCCATTCATCCTGAGACTACGATAGATATCTTCTTCTACCTGCTCCGACTTGGCGACAATCGGATCCTCAATGTGATAATAGAAGATACCGGAGGGTACAATCTCCTTCGTAGGATATCTCTTCGCCAGATAATCCATGGCTGCACTTAGATATACCGAGAGCTGTTGTTGTAATCCATAATAAATACTTCCGAGGTCAAAGAAGGTATTACCGGATTTGTAATCGATTACGCGAACATATACCTTATCCTCATCCTCATATAGATCCAATCGGTCAATTCTGCCGGATAAGGTTAATGCCGCATCCGGAACATGATAAAAGGGCATCTCATAGCCTGCCGGTTCAAAGGCTCCTTGTTTAATCTGATTACACAGCGCCCATAAAGTTCGTACTGTTATTCGTTCCATTCTGGTAATCAGATATTCGTTTCGCTTATTACTCCGAAGGATTGAATTCTCATAAGCCTCTACTGCCCGCTGTACACTTTGGGCTGCCCACTCCTCCCGAACCTCATCGGGTATCGAATGCCAGCTATATTCCGAACCATCCAACCGTTTGGAGAAGTCGTCGATTGCATTATGAAAGATATTACCGATATCCGGTATCGCGAGCTTGTATTCCCTACGTTCTTCTAAGGATAAGCCATAGCTCATAAAATGCGCAAAGGCACAGCCTGCATACCGCTCTAATCTGGTAACACTGCCTTTTAGCTCCATACCATAGAGTAGTTTTGCTGCATCCTTGGAAATGCCGTCTTCCCGATTGATATAAAAGGCCCCCTGGACCAATTTCTGGAGAATACGGTTCTTCTGCTCCTCCAAACGATAATGAAGAAATAATTCCTTCCAAAGCTCTGAGGTATCCTTCTGATGATATCCACGAAGTCCCTGAGCAAGATAGGATAATCCGTCATCCTTCAAAATATGCTTCGGATCTTCTAAGAACTCATCCTCATCAATGACCGATAATCCGGGGAACAGCTGCTTTAATTTTCCGATTAAGAATGAGGGGTTGACACTCTTTCCTTCCTCATTGACCTTATGATAAGTAATATATAGCTTATTCTTCGGCTTCGTCATATTCAGATAGATATAGAACTGCTCCGTAAATGCCTGCTGCCGTTTGGTCGGTGCAAGCTCTATCTCATTACTTATCAACAACTCGCGCTCAATATCGGAGAAAATTCCACCACTGCTGATTGCCCTGGGGATAATTCCTTCATTCACACCGACAAAAAACAGTGCTTTGATGTCCTTTAATCTGGTTCGCTCCGTATCTCCGACAACAACCTCATCCACGCCGGGTGGTATTAATCCCACCTTTACCTCTACAAATCCGGTATCCAGAATCTCACCGAATTCCTTCAAGCTGCACTTCTCCGCTCCAAGTAAAAGTACCATCTGATCATAAAGTTCCATTATAATCGAATAAATCTGTTCAAATTCCTTAGCGATCAAATGCTGATTTTCTTCTGAAAAACGTCTGCTATAATGACCTAGCTTCTGCTCCGCTTTGAGACGGACTCCAAGCTCATAGAGTGCTGTTGTATACTCTCTTAAGGTCTTCTCCTTATCCCTGAGGGTCTCATATAGCGGTCCGATCATATCAACCAGATAAGCTCTTGAAGCGTTAATTTTCTCCAGATCCAGAGTCTCTCTACTTTTATAATTTCTTGTAAATGTCTCGCTCCACCGTCTATGACCACGAATTCCCGTCGCAAGAATATAATTCTCCAACCGGTCAATCTCATCCTCACTCAGATCAGTAAGTCCGGTGCGCAGGAAGCGGAACACCCCTTCATAATTAAAATCCTCATTCACGATGGTAACGGCAGAACGTAGAAGCTCTACGAACGGATTATTTAAAATATCCTTTTTATAATCAACAAAGCAGGGAATACCAGCCTGAGCAAAGCTGCGCTTTGCGATTCTCCCGTATTCCTCTACATTACCGGATACCACTGCAATATCATGATAACGAAGCCCCTTCTCCCGAACCAATCGTTTGATTTCTCTCGTCACGAAGTCAATCTCCGCCTTGGTGTCCTTTGCAGAATGAATCGCGATATCCTCCTGTTCCTTAAGGAAGGGCTGATATGGAAAACGAAACAGGTTATGTTCCAGAGACGCCAAGCTTTCCGATCCGAGAAAACGATAAGGCACTCCCAGTCCATTTCTGTGTTCCGCATAAACCGGTTCATCAATCATTACCCTTTCTTCCTCTGCTAATCGATGTAGCTTTTGGATGGTTTTCTTACTTAATCCGAAGAGCTGGTGCTCTTCCACCTTACCCTCCAATTCCTCCGAAGGATCGATGGTTACGGTAATCATGACCTTCTTCGCATAGCGGAGCATTTTTCGTAATACCTGGTATTGGCAGGGTGTGAAACCGGTAAAGCCATCGAGACAGATTACGGTTCCCTTGATCCACTGTGAATGATCGATTGCCTTATCTAGTACCACCAACAATTCCTCTGCCGTAATGTAACGCTCCTTCATAAAATCCTGAAAGCCTTCATATATCGTCAGGAGATCCTTTAGCTTCGCTTGAAGTACCGGTTTCTTACCCACGATCTCGAACATCTTGTTAAAATCCTCCGGCCGGACATTATATTGATAGAGCTCTGACAAAACAGATTTCAGCTCACCGATAAAGCCCGGCTTTCTGACATTCGCTCCAAACAGTATCAAGTCTTTTCGCTTCTCGGCAACCACCTTACGAAGTACCATACTCTTACCCGTATCCTCAAGAACCGGCGCATCATAACCGCCAATCTCATCAAAGATACGGTAGGCAAAGCGTAAAAAGCTAAGGATATCCACATTCATAACCCCATGCTCCGGGTGCATTGTCACAATGTCCTTCTGGGTCTGCAGCGTAAACTGCTCCGGTACAAGTACCAGATAATTGGTCTGTGGATTCCTCTTTGATTCTTCGATTACTTCACGATATAACTGATAAGATTTACCCGAGCCGGCACTTCCAAGAAATAATTGCAAGGACATAAATTATCCCCCCATCAATAAAATATATCTGCATAAAACAGAAACGAGTCTAATAATATATATTAAGATTAAGACATGAAGCAAATCATGCTCGGAGGTTAGAAATGGCAAAGACGAAAATAGTCGTTATCCAATTAAAAGAAAT
>JAEZUM010000064.1 GCA_023421075.1 Bacillota bacterium | reverse complement strand
GGCTTCAAGTCTTTAGAAGAAGGCCAGGAAGTTCAGTTCGAAGTTACTCAGGGAGCTAAGGGTCCTCAGGCAATCAACGTAACAAGATTATAATCAATGTTGGGTTTACAGTGTACCTTTTTCTAGACTATAAATTTTGTTTTGTTAAGAAATAAGTTTATAAAGAAATGGCTATATTGTTTGAGACAGTTGATTAAAGGTTATCCTTAAGGAGTATTCCTTAAGGATAACCTTTTTTTGATTCATGACAATAGAAAGTTCAAGAAGCGTACTATCTATTGTTTATGCCTTCTATTGTATTTAAGAAAGCGAAATGTATAGGATGAAAAGCTTAGTTTACATTCATGGTTTTCTTATAAATTCCGTCTAAGACATAATATAAGGGACGGAATAGCAGAAGGCAAACAACAAAATTACCGGCGGCATGAAGAATGTCATATGGAATCCCGGCGATCCAATAGCTTACTGCGGAACCAAAACCACTTATGAATATATTGGGAATAGCACAAAGCGCACCAAAGAGCAATCCGTAAAAACCGGATACGATAGCCCATATATAGGTATAATGTTGTTTTCTCAACAACATAACGATTACAAAGAGGATGGTCCATATATAAAGATAATTAATCCACCAGAGCCCGACGCCGTAGATCATTCCCTCTATTGCCACAAATACATAGATAATGTAAAGTGCTTTCCTTCCAAATACGAGTGTGTATACAATAATAAGCAAGGACACAAGCTCAATATTAGGTAGGAAGCCAAGAGCTACCTGAACAGCTACTAATATGGCGCTCATAATTCCGATTAAGGCAATATCTTTAATTCTCATAACATTAGAAGCCAACCGTTAAGGTGATTTCGTATTGATCTCCATCATTGATTGCGATTGTATCGACACCGTTATTAACCTGAGCACCTTCCTTGGTAATACACCACCACTCCTGATTGGTATCGTCAGCTACTCGTCCATTTACTTCTGTAATAAATAAACCATACTCGCTTTCTGAGCCTTTGATCAGGTTCGATTCCTCAAGGGCTTGACGAAGATATTCTGCATCGGTATGAATTGTGAATTCCTCTGTATCTTCCTCCGGAATAACTACTGCAATCTTAATTTCTTTTGCACCCTGATTGGTTTCTGGCTTAAATTGGCTATAAACCAACAGCATTGCAATGATTACGACCGCAAGTGCAACGCAGGCAATCAATGGTTTCATAAATCTCTTGTTTTGTTTCATCTGAAAGCTCCCTTCAAATATAGATCTCAATAATAGCATAGTTGGGAGATTTTTTTCTCCCTCTTGTTGCAATAAAAAAATCCTTTCCCCACAAACAGGAAAAAGGACAATAAAAGAAGACTGTTAAATACAGTGACTTTATTGCACCCTTGTCCAAACCTCGTGGAACCTTTTGGTACCGGTATAAGCAGGTCTTCTGACTTATGGATCAGCATTCGTTTTGAATCTTCCCGGCATCCGGATGAGCGAACATCCTTACATTGCCAGTGATCTTTTACAAGGAATCTCCTTGCCAAAACGAACTCCCCAATTACAGCGGCGAGACCGTACAGGATTATAACCTGTTTCCCTATTATGCTAAACACATAGTATTTAGCCACTTATACCATAATAATCTGTTGATTACGAATAAAAGTATAGCATCGATGTACGGGGGTGTCAACCTTAGAAGCAATTTGTGATATGACTCACAGTAACTATTTGATTAGAAGTGACGTAGATTATGTAGCTTCTCTTTGTTGTATGATCTATGTGCAGGGGTGGGCACAGGCGTATCCGTTGCTGTGTGAAAATTGCTTTTCATTTTCATACTATTATGTTATAATAACAAGCTAAGAGTACTTTATGAATTTTATAAGGAGTAGAAAGAAACATGAAGATTACGCAGAAATCATTTGGTAAAACAGTGCGTGGGGATGAAGCAACCTTATACACTCTGACAAACGGAAATGGCATGAAGGTCTCCTTCACAAATTACGGCGCGAATATTGTAAGTATTGTTGTTCCTGACTCAAAGGGCAATTTTGCAGATGTGAATTTAGGGTTTGAGAACCTCGCCGGTTACGAAGAGAATCCCCCGGGCTTTGGATCCTTTATCGGACGCCATGCGAATCGTATCGGCGATGCTCGGTTTGAATTGAATGGTAAGGTTTATGAGCTGGACAAGAATGATGGTAAGAATAATCTTCATGGCGGCTTTGTTGGTTATAATAAATTTATATACGAAACGGAAGTATATGAGGATGATGACATAGCAAGCATTGAGTTCTCAAGATTGAGCCCCCATATGGAACAGGGCTTCCCAGGTAATCTTGATGTGTCGGTTACCTATAGTCTTACTGAGGCAAATGAGCTTGTCATCGAATACCTAGCGGTATCCGATCGTGATACCATTGTGAATCTGACAAATCATGCATACTTTAATCTGGCCGGACATGATTCCGGTTCTATCTTAGATCATAAGGTATGGATTAAAGCAAATCAGTTTACACCTACGACTCCGGATCTGATACCCACCGGAGAGTTTCGAGATGTAACCGGAACACCGATGGATTTCAGAACACTTAAACCCATAGGAC
Source organism: Bacillota bacterium (assembly GCA_023421075.1). Taxonomy (GTDB): domain Bacteria; phylum Bacillota; class Clostridia; order Lachnospirales; family Lachnospiraceae; genus Mobilitalea. The sequence goes on along the minus strand of JAEZUM010000064.1, from coordinate 35,565 downwards.
AGGATATTGATTCTGATTATGAACCCTTGGTTCTGGCCGGTGGATATGACCATAATTATGTTCTGGATATCAGTGGAACCCAGGTAGAAAAAGTGGCAGAACTTGTGGATGACAAGAGTGGCAGAAGAATGGAAGTATATACGGATCTTCCCGGTATACAGCTCTATACAGGCAATATGCTGCGCCCTGTAAATAACAGCAAGAATGGTGCGGTATATGAGAAGAGATACGGAGTATGCTTCGAGACACAGTTCTTCCCCAATTCTATAAATATAAAGGAATTTCCTTCCTGTATGCTGAAGGCCGGTAAGGAGTTTGATTCCGTAACGATCTATAAGTTTTCTACAATTTAACAGAGATTAAGGAACGAACCATCGTTAAATACGATAGAAAAGAAGGGCGTGCTGCAAAATTATTTTGTAGCACGCCCTTCTTACTTATGAATTTATCATTTGTGTCCCTATGGATTCGTTATTTCGTTCCGTAGATTCTGTCTCCGGCATCGCCAAGACCGGGGAGAATGTAACCCTTTTCATTTAATCTTTCATCAAGATTTCCGATATAAATTTCAACATCCGGATGAGCTTTCGTTAAACGCTCTACACCTTCGGGAGCAGCGATAAGACAGAGGAAATGGATCTTGGAGATGCCTCTCTTCTTAAGGATATCGATGGCTGCAACAGCAGAACCACCGGTGGCCAACATAGGATCTACTACAAAAATCTCACGATCTGCAGCGTCAGAAGGTAATTTACAGAAATATTCAACGGGTTCTAAGGTCTCTTCGTTGCGGTATAAACCAACATGTCCAACCTTTGCGCTCGGGATTAGGTTTAAGATACCATCTGCCATATGAAGGCCGGCTCTTAAAATCGGTACGATGCAAAGCTTCTTGCCTGCGATTTCCTTCACTGTGGTCTTAACAAGAGGTGTTTCAATCTCTATGTCAGCAAGAGCAAGTTTTCTGGTTGCCTCATAGCAAATCAGCATAGCAACCTCGGATACAAGATCACGAAACTCCTTTGTTGATGTGGTTTTACGTCTCATAATACCCAATTTGTGATGGATTAAAGGGTGATCCATGATAGTTACGTTTGACATTATTTTACCTCCTGAGTGTTTTTTATCTTGGCTTATTCGTACAAATTAGCCTTATACTTAAATTCCTAACGAACATTATATCAAACTATTACTATACATAAAAGAAAAATTTATTATATTTTCAAATTTATTATCATATTAAATTTATTAGTTGCATCGTTGAAGCTTATTAATAGAGTATATCAATTGAGTGATCAACTTAATCATTATTCATATGGTTGAAAAATTATTAAATATAGATTAGTTTTTATATTAAAATGTTGATTTTTGTTTATAATCAGTTAGAATGATAATACAGTTTAAATAGTTGTTTGGATGTTATCCTATTGATAGGAGATTTAAGCGATATATGAAAGAAAATTTAGTGGAAGCACTGGTTGTGGATGATAATGAAGTGAATACAATTGTATTGGCAAATATGCTCGAATTATTTGATATCAATGTAGATCAGGCTTGTAGTGGAAGTCAAGCGATTGATATGGTAGTCAATAAGGAGTATGATATCATTTTTCTCGATCATGTGATGCCTGAAATGGATGGAGTACAGACAACGAAAACAATTCGTGGACTAGACTTACACAATGATTGTATCATCATTGCGCTTACTTCGAGTATATCCGATGAGATTCGAAACCAGTACCGGATAAATGGGGCTGACGATGTATATGCAAAGCCACTTGGGCTCATGGAGTTGGCTGCAATCTTGAAGCAATGGTGGCCACAGCTATCGATAAAGGAATTTACCGGTGAAGAGAAGGTAATATTAAGTAGTGGTGAAGATTCAATCATTAAAGCCTTGGTTTTTGATATAAATGAAATAAATTACAATGTGGGTCTTCGATATGCGATTGGAGATCCGAAGAATTACATTAATATATTAAAGGTTTCCCTGAAAGATATCAGAACCTGCAAAAATCACATTATGGATGGGTTTAAGAATAATCAATCCAATATGATAAGAATCGGTGTGCATAATTTGAAGAGTGTATTTGCGAATATAGGTGCTATGGAATTGGCTGACTTAGCCAGGGATTTGGAGCAGATCGTATTAAAGCAGGACATTCATACCTTGGATTATTATTATCACTATTTTACCAGACGGATTGAGAATTTTTATGCCAAATTGGAGGCCACCATAGAGAAATATGATAAAATATGCAAAGAGCTGCTTCAGGAGGAGTCACCCAGTCTTCCGATGACAAAAGAGGAATATGAACAAAGTCTTGAGAATGCCATATATTATATCAAGAGGTTTGATTATGCAGCAATTCTGCAGGAACTGGAGCTTCTGATCAAGAGAGGACTTCCGGAATATGATGGAGCGCTGAAACAGGCGTTGACAGATATCAAAGATTTTCAGTATGAGAATACCCTTCTTCGACTGGCGGGCATAAAAAAAGAGATGCAACATAATATCATCTCGAAAAAAACGGATTAATAATCATTCTATTACGACCTATAAAAAGAGGAGAAGCCCGGTAGAGGGGGGAGGGTAGCTGCCGGGCTTATTTTATGAAAAAAATTATCTTGTTAGCAATATTAAGTTTTTGATCTTCAATAAGTTATCTTCTTAACTTACCTTTATTATAATGGACATATATGTTTTTTGTATGGATATATTATGAACATTCTGTTAATAATTCGACTTAAATCAAAAAAAATCGAAATTTAGAGGTTGAATCTGAGTTTGAATCCGATATAAAAAATAAAGGTAATAAAAATATAGATACATTAGGCAATAGTGACAAGAATTGCAATGTTTTATTTTATGTCCTTAGAGAATAATAGTATTATATAGTTCAAAGAAAATGGTACTGGACAACAAAAAGTGAATATGTTATAAAAGTCAAATAAGAATACTGCCCACATAAAATGAGAGTAGGTGATATTATGTCAAATGTTTTTAAAAAATTAATCAGCAAAGAACTGGGTGAAGCAAATTACCATCGTTACTGTTCTTTTTTAAAGAAGAATTTGGAAGCAAAAACGAGTGATAGCCAATCCATTTATAATGATATGTACGAAAAACTGAAATATAGAGATTTGAAAGTTATTACAAAAATGCATAACCGATTGAATGACACAATGGTACTTGCTTTTAAGATAAGCAAAAACTTTTTCTTTGCGTTTGTATTTTATCTTTGTGCGTGTGTCTTCATCATAGCTAAGGTACATCAACCGGCATTATCCATCGGTGCTTTGGTGCTGATTAACGTTGCCTTTATCTATAAGGCATACGAATTCATAGCGAATAAATTTTGCTATATTGATGCTCAGATCATTCTCGTATATAAAGCAGTATTGGATCGAATTATCTTAAATGAACGAAAAAGCTCCCAGGAGCATGACCGGATATAGCTTAGATGATTCGTTGCAGTAATCATTTGGAAATAGTACAGTGAGTTTTTCATTTACATACCGCTTGGGGTGTAGGATGGAAAGCTCATTTTTTATTCATGACAATAGAATTTCCCAATAGCAGTCATTCTCACGTATTATCTTTATAATTATCAATAATTTCTATAAAATTCAAATAGTTCTTCTATGGGAATATGACTGAAAAGGGATTATTATATACTAAGAATGTGTGTTATGACATTTTATCAGTCAAAATCATCGAAGTTGCAGTCTAATGAATGGGATGCAATGAAAGGAGAAGGTCAATGATTCGAGTAGCAATGATAGGAACCGGTAATATATCGGCAGCACATATCAGCGCATATCTTGCATTTCCAGAACGATGCAAGATCGTAGCATTATGCGACATCTATCCCGAGAAGGCAAGGGAAAAGAGAGAGAAATACAACCTGGATGCTGATGTTGTGGATAATCATGAGAAGTTGTTAGAGAGGGAGGATATTGATCTGGTGAGTATCTGTACACCTCCCTTTTGCCATGCCCAAATTGCAGTTAATTTCTTAAAGGCCGGAAAAAATGTAATCGTTGAGAAGCCGATGGCTGCATCCTTAGAGGAATGTGATCAAATGATAGCCGCTTCCGTACAATCAGGAAAAACGCTTGCAGTTATCGCTCAGAATCGTTTTAAAGACCCGGTTATGAGGCTTAAGTCGGTTCTTGATAGCGGGTTGATCGGAAGAGTATTGCATGCACAGGTGGATTCCTTCTGGTGGCGCGGGCATTGTTATTATGATCTTTGGTGGAGAGGACTTTGGGAGAAGGAAGGCGGCGGTTGTACCCTGAATCATGCGGTACATCATATCGATATGCTGGGATGGATGCTCGGAAAACCGGAGAGAGTTCAGGCACTGTTAAGCAATGCAGCTCACGACAATGCTGAGGTCGAGGATATATCGATCGCTGCGTTACAGTATCCGGGAGGCACGGTAGCTCAGGTGACCAGCTCTGTAATTCACCATGGAGAGGAGCAACAGGTTATCTTCCAGGGAGAGAGGGCGAGGATATCAGCACCTTGGAAGATCTATGCAAGTACCTCTTTGGATAATGGTTTCCCGGTTGAGAATACGGAGCTTGAGAAGGAACTGGACGAATACTATAATAACTTCCCGGAGCTGATGCATACCGGACATGAAGGAGAGATCGACAATGTTCTAGCAGCAATAGAAACAGGCGGGCAGCCTCTGATTACCGGAGAGAGCGGAAGACTGACCATAGAACTTATTACCGCAATTTATAAAGCAGGCTTTGAACATCGAACGGTTGAACTCCCAATCACACAGAAGGATGAATATTATACTGTTACGGGAATCCAAAGGAATGCGATTCATTTTTATGAGAAGACAGGAAGTGTCGTTGAACTGGGAACCGGACAAGGCTTTACGGTTGGAAGTGATTATAAATAATACTTAGCCTTTGGTGTATTAACTCAATCAGGAATATTTCAATTAGAATATAGGTATGGTATACTTATATGAAAATAATCGAAATCTGAGGATTAATAGGAGGGTAATACATTGAAGGTATTAACAGAGCATCTCAATATAGAGCAAAGAAAGGTAATCAGTATTCTTGAGACAGTTGAGGTTGCGACCGGAAAGCGTGAGGTACTGAAGGAATTTGATTATCTGATTGAAGCGCCGAATTGGCTTAAGAATGGCAGAGAGCTCCTCTATAATGCCGAAGGTCATATTTATTCCTATGAGTTAGCCACTGGGAACAGTAGAAGGTTGAATACAGAATACTGTAACCAATGTAATAATGATCATGTACTATCACCGGATCATACAGAGCTGGCAGTCAGCCATCATACCTATGAGGACGGTCAGTCGAGAATCTATCGTATTCCGATGGAGGGTGGACTTCCGATACTGATTACACCGATCGCACCCAGCTATCTGCATGGATGGTCTCCGGACGGAGAGAGATTGGCTTATTGTGCGGAGCGAAATGGTGAGTATGACATCTATACAATTCCGGCTATGGGTGGAAACGAAACTCAGCTTACCTCAACACCGGGACTGAATGATGGTCCGGAATATTCCCCGGACGGTAAATACATCTGGTTTAATTCTGTTCGAAGTGGACTGATGCAGGTCTGGAGAATGAGGGCAGATGGTAGTGAGCAGACACAGATGACCTTTGATGAAAGTAACAGTTGGTTTCCGCATCTTTCGCCGGATGGAAAATATGTTGCTTATATTACGTATCGCAAAGAAGATGTGGCGCCAGGAGACCATCCTGCAAACAAAGAAGTTGAGATACGATATATGTCTTCAGAGGGTGGAGAATATATAACACTGGTTCAATTGTTCGGAGGACAAGGAAGTCTGAATGTGAATTCCTGGTCACCCTGTGGCAAGAAGCTGGCATTTGTTAGCTATCGTCTAAAATAAGAGACTTACAGAATGAGAAGGATCTGTTACACTAAATGTACGGCGCCCTTTTCAAGTTAGTGATGTTTATCACATATTAGTTTTATAAAAATAGCATATGACGATCAATCCATCAGAGACACGTTCTCACTCGGTTGCATTGTCATTAAGTTAAGACCCTAACTTAATGACATTTCACGTAGCGGTACATAAGGTTGTGACAGATAAGAACAACTGCCACAACCTAAGTACCGATGGCGGCAAACGGTCTCTTTATGGATTGATAGTCACACGCTATTCTTTTTATTGATTGAAGTGATAAACATACTAAGTCGTTGCTGGCGCCACCTCTTTTTACAGCAAAAAAATAAATCCCAGACTTCGTCTATAATAATATAAGATAGTCTCCTTTATGTTTATAGTATACCGAAGGGGAACAGCCGGTTAGCTTATGAAAGGTATAGGAAAAATGTTGACGATTATTAAAGCCTACACTAACCGCTATGTCTGTAATAGGAAGCTTACTTGTCTCAAGAAGAAGCTTTGCTTTTTCAATTCGGAGCTCGTTCACTTTATCCACGATGGTGGATCCTGTCTGTTCCTTAAATATTCTCTGTAAATATGCAGGCGAAATCCCAATTTTTCCGGAGAGGTCCTCAATTTTGATATCCTTGTCATAATGATCGTATAAATAGGAAAGAGCTCTTCGTACATACTTGCTTCCTCCACCGGGCCGATGCTTTTTCGCTCTTTGTCTTCCTAACTCCACCAGGAGTTGAGCAAGAGTAAGATTTTGCATGACTTTTTGCTCCTCATGATCGATTGGATTCTGTAGTTGTTTGTGCAGCTCTTTCATAATGGTATGAATAGTTCCTTCATCATCATAACATTTATAGATCGATGCCGGAATTTCAAAGAAGTCCTGCAGGGATTTGGACTGTTCACAGAGCTGTTGCAAATTCAGCCCGCTATATTGAGGCTCTAACGATATCTCCAGATTCAACATTCGGCATCGTGCTCCTTTTGCTACATCCAGCTGATGCTTTGCATTGCAGTCTATGATTACATATTCGCCTTCTTTCATTTGCCATAGTTCTTCCTTGTTATCGTCAGTCCAGCTGTAGATATTGCAGCTCCCACTGACTACATACATGATCTCAAATTCATCGTGCATATGAGGAGACATCTCAAAACAATCAAAGTTCATGGCATAATATCGGTTTACTGACAACCAGCAATCCTTCGCGTCCGGAGCATAGAGGCTTTCGGTACTCTGCCTGTAGTTTCTTATATTATCTTTCATACGAATCACCATGCCTTCCCCATAGATTAATTTGCTACGCTTTTATTAGATCACATACTTACATGCAAGCTTGCTATGCGAGTGTCCTTCTCGCATTATACTCACTACGCTTTTATTATATCATGAACATAAATCCTGTTCATGATCTCCAGCTCCGATCACATACTTACATGCAAGCATGTAGTATGTTCACTACGCTTTTATTATATCATAATATCTTACATACGGATAGTGAGGATAGGATTCTTTCCATATGCATTTTGATTATATTATATAATGATTTATCATGAAATTATAAGAATATTGCATTTAAGGAGGATATAATTTATGTCATTTAAAATTGCATTTATCGGAGCAGGTAGTGTTGGATTTACGAGAACCTTATTCTCTGACTTGATGACCGTACCGGAATTTCGTAATGTTGAGGTTGCCTTTACGGATATCAATCAGCACAATCTTGATATGGTAACCTCATTATGTCAGAGAGATCTGGAGGAGAACGGAATATCGATCAAAATTCATGCTACAACGAACCGCAAAGAGGCTTTTTGTAATGCCAAATATATTATTAACTGCGTCCGTATCGGTATGCTGGAAGCCTTTGAGACGGATGTTGAGATACCACTAAGTTACGGTATCGATCAATGTGTAGGGGATACCTTATGCGCGGGTGGAATTATGTATGGTCAACGCGGTGTGGCCGCTATACTGGATTTTTGTAAGGATATCAGAGAGGTTGCAGCACCGGGGGCTATCATGCTGAATTATTCCAATCCGAATGCGATGCTGACTTGGGCAGCGAATAAATATGGAAAGGTAACAACCATAGGTCTCTGCCATGGAGTACAGGGGGGGCATAATCAAATAGCAAAGGCACTTGGTATTAAGATGGAGGAGCTTGATATTATCTGTGCCGGTATTAATCATCAGACCTGGTATATTTCTGCAAAATATAAGGGTGAGGACATGCTGCCTGAGATTCTGCCGGCTTATCTCGCAGATGAAGAGTTATCCAGGACGGAGAAGGTCAGAATTGATGTACTTAAGAATTTTGGCTATTACTCAACAGAGTCCAATGGACATTTATCCGAATATGTTTCCTGGTATCGTAAACGTCCGGAGGAGCTGGAACAGTGGATTGATCTGGGAGTGTGGATCAACGGGGAAACCGGAGGTTATCTTCGGGTCTGCAGAGAAGGCCGTAATTGGTTTGAGGATGATTACCCCAACTGGATGACCGAGCCTGCCAAAAAATACATACCGGAGAATCGCAGTCACGAACATGGTTCTTATATCATAGAAGGTTTGGAAACCGGTCGTATATACCGTGGTCACTTCAATGTGATGAACAGTGGTTGTATTACCAATCTGCCCGATGAGTGTGTTGTTGAGGTTCCGGGGTATGTGGATGCGAATGGGATTAATATACCTAAGGTGGGAGATCTGCCTCTGGGGTGTGCGGCAGTATGCTCTCAAAGTATCTGGGTGCAAAGGCTGGCTGTAGAGGCTGCGGTGGCAGGAGATATTAATCTGCTGCGACAAGCTATGCTCATGGATCCTCTAACCGGAGCTGTCTGCACTCCGGCTGAAATCAGGCAGATGGTAGATGAGATGCTAGTAGCTGGTGAAGCATGGTTGCCACAATATCACGAAGAAATCAAGCTTGCTAAGGAACGATTATCCTCCGGAAATCGAATTCCTGCCAAGGTATATAAAGGAATCCGAGTGCCAGAAAAATCCGTTGAAGAGATGCGTAAAAACAAGGAAGAAGCAAGAAAAAATGCAGCAGAAGCCGATAAAGCAAAAAAATAGCTCTATTTAAAGGAAACAATATGGCTGACCAAAATTTTTGTCGAAGGAAGCATTGATGAAGCAGATGATTTTGGATATAATAAAACTATGCAAATCGAAAGAAAGGTAGGTATAGCCATGAATGTTTTTGATATAATGGGTCCGATTATGGTAGGTCCCTCCAGCTCCCATACCGCCGGAGCGGTAAGGATTGGATTTACGGCGAGGCAGCTGCTGAGAGAAGAGATTAAGCAGGTGAAGCTGTATTTGCATGGTTCCTTTCTTGCCACAGGCAAAGGTCATGGTACGGATAAGGCTTTAATCGCAGGATTACTTGGTATGAAGCCGGATGATGAACGTATCCCGGACAGCTTCCGTTATGCTAAGGAACAGGGACTGGATTTTATTTTTGCCGGTATCGAGCTTAGGAATGCTCATCCGAATTCTGTGCTTATCAAGCTGGAAGGTATCAAAGGCGGTATGCTTGAGATAGTAGCTTCATCCATCGGGGGTGGAGCAATCATGATCAATAAAATAAATGGTGTTGAAGCGGATGTTAGTGCAAGTTATCCTACCTTGATTGTCAATAATGAAGATAAACCCGGACATGTGTCTATGGTTACCTCAGTGCTTAGTCAGAAAGCAGTGAATATCGGTACAATGCGTATCTATCGTGACAAGCGAGGCGGTAATGCGGTAATGATAATCGAATGCGATCAAGAGGTACCTCTTGAGGTGATTGATCTGCTTCGGAAGGCGGAAGGGGTAAAGAAGGTAACCTATCTTAGTATGGAGGAGAACAATGAGTTTTAGATCCCTGGAAGAGATAATAAATCAATGTGAAGAGCTGCAGAAACCATTTTGGAGAGTAATCCTTGAGGAGGATATGGAGGAGCGAATGACTTCAGAAGTGGAGTCAAAGATGAAGATGGAGCAGCTATACCTTGCGATGAAGCATGCGGATGCAGCTTATGACGAAAACTTAAAATCAGCCAGCGGGTTGGTTGGCGGGGATGGAGCCAGGATGAACCACGCCATGCTTGACAACAAGGTTCTTAGTGGTCCATTTATCGGTGAGGTCATTGCGAAGGCTCTGAAAATGGGAGAATCCAATGCCTGTATGAAGAAGATCGTTGCAGCTCCGACCGCCGGTGCTTGTGGAGTTATTCCTGCAGTCTTATTAACTTATGAAGAAAAGTATCATGCATCCATGCAGCAGATGATAGAGGCAATGTTTGTAGCATCGGGAATTGGTGAGGTCATTGCTGCAAGAGCTTTTTTAGCCGGTGCGGCTGGAGGATGTCAGGCTGAAGTGGGTTCTGCCAGTGCGATGGTAGCAGGAGCATTAGCTTACCTGAATGGTGGTAATAACGAGAGTATAGCTCATGCTGCTGCAATGTCTCTCAAGAATTTATTGGGATTGGTGTGCGATACAGTAGGTGGTCTGGTAGAGGTGCCTTGTGTGAAACGCAATGTCGTTGGGGCAGTGAATGCCATCGCCAGTGCTGATATGGCGGTAGCCGGAATCGTGAGTCAGATACCACCGGATGAAGTAATTGATGCGATGCGCGAAATCGGTGAATCCTTGCCCAGATCCTTACGGGAAACCGGAGAAGGTGGATTGGCAGCAACTCCTACCGGGCAGGAAATAATGAGTCATCTCATGAAATCATAGAGTGGAGATAAGATGTTGTACGGCAAAGTATGCTGATACAACATCTTTTTTATGTGGAGACCTTCTTATATAGAACATGTCATTCTTTGCAAAACGGAACAACCTTATTAATACTAGAAAAATTTTTGACGTGTGACAGGAAATAGGTAAAAAATAACGAAAGTTGTTGAAATATGTAATTATGTATTCTATAATATCTTCGATACTAGAACTTTTATACTATTTACGGAGGGTACCTCCATGGATTGGTCAATTATATTGATGCCTGTAATTACACTGGTCACTGCACAAATCACCGTGCTTGATCTGGGTAAATTTCGATTTCGATCAAAAAAGCTTTATACGATTCTATTCCTTGAACTTGTTTTTCAAGTTACGATTTGTGCTGCAATTTTATTGCTTTTTGGATATGATGCCTATGTATATTCCTTTTTCTTCTGTATGGAGATTCCGGCAATAATTACGTTACTATTCGTATCGAAACGCAGAGATTTTCGAGATATTTTTACTTCGTTGATTACGGTATTCATCAGCTTTGCGATATCAATTCCCTCTCTATGGTTGTCACAAGTGATCGGAGGGAAGGGAAACTACTTATGGTACAACCTGATTCGAATTATCATATTCCCGTTTCTATTTCTTCTTCTTCATCAGTTTGTAAGGGCACGGTACATACAGATACAGGATGAGCTGGAGAAGGGATGGGGTGTCTTTAGTATTTTACCTTTGATATCTTGTCTTGTAATGTACTATCAATATGTGATTTATAGCCATACCGGAGATTTTTCGGATGTAGTAGTGAACTGTATCTTTATCATATTGATGATGACTGCAGTGTTTTTAGTCTTCAATTATGTATTGACCCAGCTTCATGAAAAATATCTATTACAGGAGCAACGACGAATTCTTGCTATGCAGAATAAAGCGCAGTTGGATCAATTTGAGCAGCAGCGGGAGTCATCGGAGAAATCAAATCGTCGTTGGCATGATTTACGACATGGAACACAGCAGCTCATAGATCTGCTTGAGGATGGTAAAGTTGACACAGCGCTGGAGTATCTAAAGGAACAACGAGGAGAGGCTCAGGTTGAGAAAATTACCTATTGTATGCATCCGGTGGTGAACAGTATGCTCTGCTTATGGGCTGAGAAAGCAAAACGTGCCGGTATCAGCATAGAAATCAGTACAGACATTCCGGAGCAATTGATGATAGAGCCGTTGGAGTTATCAGCACTCTTTGCGAATGCAATCGAGAATGCATATGAAGCATGCTTACGTTTACCCTTGGAAGTGAACAAGTTTATCCGTGTACAGGCGTTTTACAAGACCGGCCGTCTGGCAATCGGCATCACCAACTCCTGTCTTCCCGAGGTTCCCTTTGAGAATGATATGCCGGTATCGATGAAGAAGGGTGGAGGCATCGGAACACGAAGTATTGCCTATACCGTGGAGCGGTTTGCCGGGACAAAATTCTTTGAAGCAAAGGATGGAATATTTACCGCTAGGTTTATATTAAATATATAGAGAGTACTTAGCTTCTGATTTTGAATTATAAATCAGAGGCTCTTTTTATGACCAAATATGCTATAATATGACCAATTGTGCCATCTGGATTGTCTTTTAATTCACAATATTATATAAATATTGTATTATCTTACTGATTACATTGGAAGGGGGCAGGCACAATGTTAAGTTTTGAGGAGCTATATCAGCTGGCAATACGAACATCACATAATGTCATTGAGGATATTCGTTTTAGCAGAGAATTGCATCTTGAACCAACGTTAGCATGTGTGGATAAAATCTGCAGTTATATGAGTTCCTATACGAATATTTTTACCTCCTTGAACAGTGTACAAAATAAATACCCTTATCTGTATTCCCATCCGGTTAATGTGGCATTCCTATCCTATGAGATTGGTAAATGGCTTAATTTAACCAAGACTGAACTCTTTAATTTAACCTGTGCCGGTTTTTTACATGATATCGGAAAGGCAAAGATCAGAGACAGTCTGTTAAATAAATCAGGAGAATTAAGCAGCAACGAGATGGAGGTAATGAGAACCCATTCGATTATAGGTTATCAATTGTTGGAGAAATTAGAGGGGCTGGAGCAGGAGGTTCTTCTGGGTATTCTCCATCACCATGAGAGAATTGATGGAAGTGGATATCCAACGGGGTTAAGGGGAGATCAAATCAACCTCTTTGGCAGAATCATTGCAATAGCAGATATTTTTGATGCGGTAACCGCAACCAAAGCATATCATGAGAAGAGTTCTCCCTTTAAAGCAGTAGAGGAAATAGAAGCATCCGGCTTTGGGGCATTGGATCCGTATATCTGCCAGACGTTTGTCAATCATTCCATTAATTATTACTATAAATGCTTAGTTAAGCTTAGCAACGAGCAGATCGGCGAGGTCATATATATTAATCCGGAGGAAAAGACCAAGCCGTTAATACGATGTGAAAATGAATATCATAACCTTTCGAAGGAGAGGGATATTGCTATCATCGAAATTTTATAAGCCAATCGGAAAAATCCGATTGGCTTTTTCTTTGCGATAAGCTAAAATAGAATGGAAAGAAAATACCATGTAATAAAGGTGAACACGGATGATAACGATAGCAATCTGCGATGATGATTTAAAAGAGCTGAATAACACGAGGGATCTATGCCATAGCTATGCGAATAATCATAAGGATCTTGAGATACGAATTGAAACCTACACTTGTGCGACAGAGCTTCAGAAAAAGATAACGGAGGGACAAATCTGCTATGAGGTCCTATTACTAGATATCTATATGCCGGAGCTCACCGGTATTGAGTTGGCACGAAGCCTTCGTGAGAGAAAGGATAATTGTCAGATAATATTTCTGACTACCTCGATGGCTCATGCGATAGAAGCCTTTTCCTTGCATGCAGCTCATTATCTTTTGAAACCGTTTACCGGGGAGCAGCTTAGGGATGCCCTGGATAAAGCAATCACCGTCATTGATAAATCCAGGAAAGCCAATATTTTATTAAAAACATCAAACGGATTACAAAAAGTTAACATGGTAGATATCCTGTATTGTGAGACGGATAAGCATAATCAGAATATTCATCTGATGGAAGGAAAGGGTTTGCAGGTTCGCATTAGCAGTAGTGAACTATATGAATTACTCTCTTCGGACAGACGATTTTATAAGTGCGGAAGTACCTATATCATGAATCTGGAGAAGATAACAGAGGTTACCACAAAACATATTCGATTTGAGAATGGGGTAGTGTTACCGATGCAACGAAGACAATATAAGGAACTGTTGGAGTTGTATACAAGATATTTATTGGATGAATAACAAAAGGGCCGGAAGGTCCTTTTTCTTTATACACAATTATGCCATTATGTGACCAATCATGCCAAGCGTATTGTCTTTTTAAAGGCAGGAGTTATAGTAAAATTAACAGTACTACAGGCCTTAATATTACTTCTATGGAGAAAGGAGGGTACCTGATGGCATTTTCCAATATTGACAGAACTCAGGAAGTGGAGCGTGATGTGGGTGCTATTCTAATCAAATCTACCGATCATTGTCATTTTTATGAGAAGCACCCGGATACGTTTTTGCAGAGAAAAGAATGTTGGACATGTATCTATAGTGAATTTGGTATTAATTCAGGAAACCCTTCAGATACAGGGATCTGCGAATATAGTAGAGCCAGAAAGCAACATAAGTATTACCCACATAGATTAGTTAAGGAGTTAAGACAATGGTAACATTAACGATTCCATCGAGCTCGAATGAATTAGACAGGGTATTGGATTTCATTAGTTTAGGACATGAGGTTGTAAATTGTTCCATCGAATTTTGGATGGAATTATTTGATACAGTACAGAAAGTATTCATAAATATCGTAAAATATGCTTATCCTACCAGAGAGGGTGTTGTGAAGATCACTCTAAATTATATTAAGGAATTGCAGGCCATAGAGGTATCCTTTATTGATGAAGGAATTCCTTACAATCCACTGGAGGGACTGACACAGACATCAGCCATCAATAAAGATAACTTATTGGAAGGAACCCTTGGAATAACCGTTCAGGAGAAATCATCCGAGGAAATGAGTTATGTATATTTAAATCAGAAGAACATTACTACTATAAAAAAATACTTGGAGTAAACATTTTAGTATGATTGTGCTGAGATAAATCAAATCATTATATCAGTCTGATTTATCTGGGATGATACTGAAGTAAGGCTTCTTTCGGAAGTCAGCACCGGGGGAAGACCTTACTTAGAAGGTAGGAGTGTGATAAAGATGGAGGATAAAATTGTGGAACAAATCACGAACAGAAAAGAGAAAGAAATGAAAGAGCGGATGGATACCCGTGATATGAAGAAACAAGAGGCACCATCCGGCGAAGAAGCAGAAACCTTATTTATGGTGGAAGAGATCGAAGCAGTTTAGTCTTGTTTGCATTTCTTCTATGTATATCGTCCTAGCCCTCTCAATATATTGTAATAAGACAGAATTCTTATGGTGAGGCTATGGATAAGAAAATAGAAATAAAGGAACAGGAGCAGAATCAGGAACTCGAACAACCCGGAGAGGCACCCTTCGTGAAGGAAAGCTATGCCTCTCTTTTTGTCAAGGTTGGCATTGTTGTCTTAAGTATAATTATGATTGTAGGCTTTGGCATAAGGATTATTCCGTCCGCAGTAACGGTAACGAATCTAAGTACTAAGAATGATCTGCCAATATATAGTGTTAATCTTGAGGAACCGAAGGTATCTCTTAGCTTTGATGCAGCCTGGACCAATGAGGATACGAAGGAGATACTGGAAGTGCTTGACCGATACAAGGTGAAGGCTACCTTCTTCATGACGGGAGAATGGGTGGAGAAATATCCGAAGGATGTGAAAGCGATTGCTGGTGCAGGTCATGATCTGGGAAATCATAGTGAAAATCATAAACAGATGACGGAACTTCCTAAAGCAGATTGTGAAGAAGAGATTATGCTTACGCATAAGAGAGTGAAGGAACTGACGGGAATTGATATGACGCTTTTTCGTGCTCCTTACGGAGATTATAATAATACGGTAGTCGGTACAGCAAGAGATTGTGGATATTATACCATCCAGTGGAATGTGGATTCCTATGACTGGAAGGATTATGGGGTTGACAGTATTCTTGATAAGACCGTTGATAATCGAAAGCTTGGGAACGGCTCTATCCTGTTGATGCATGTTGGTACGAAGTATACAGCGGAGGCGCTGGAGAAGATTATCGTTGGTCTTCAGGAGAAGGGGTATGAGATCGTGCCGGTGTCACAACTGATATTTACCGGAGATTATAAGGTGGATCAGATGGGAAGACAGATAGAGAAGTAGGTAAAAAAATAGCATAATCAAATAATAATATAATAAAATAGGCTTGTATCATTTTGATGCAAGCCTTATATGCGCTCGAAGGAGAAGCGTAGTATTAACCAATATAGATTGTTTAGATACGAGCACACCCGCGATAAGCGGAGAAACTTGTGAGAGTGTTTCTTACGGGTTTATAACAAGTGAGACGGCGTTGCCGTCTCATTTTATCTTTGCGGTGGCCTCAAGAATGAATACATCATTGTCGGTCCTCAAATGAAGAACACCGTCTAGTGCTTCTAAAGTTGTTTTTATACTGGTTAGGCCATAGCCGTGACCAGCACTTTCTTTTGTGGTTCTTGGGATAGATTCGTCTTCTAGTTCAACCTGGCCGGCGAAGCGATTGGCAATCTGTAACACAAGATAGTCGAACTTGAGCTTTGCTGTGACACTTACACTTCTCTTTTCTTGCGGTAACTTCAAAGATGCTTCCAATGCGTTTTGCAGAGCATTAGAAAAAACGAGACACAGTTCTACCGGATATTTCTCAATTGGTGGGATTTGAATGTTGCAGATGAATTTCACGCTGTTGCGTTCAAATAACGTATTGTAGCCTGAGATCAATGCGTCTAAGTAAGGGTCATCAGCATAAGTCCGATCCGTTGAAATGCTTGCCAGCTCTGTGATTTTACGAAGATACTGCTCGGCTTCCTCGTGCCTACCACTTTGCAGCAGACTTGTTACTGTGATGAGATGCCCCTTTATGTCGTGCTTCATACGACGGATCTCATTTTGATTCTGAAGCTGTGATTCATATTGACGTTTCTGCGTGTCTAACTCATAACTTAGATGGTCAGAGATGCTTTTCGCAGCGGCTAGCATAGCACTGGACGTGGCATTATACAAAAGCAGCATCAGCATGGACAGAGCAAATACACAGAGAGCAATCATGGACCAGATGATGGTTTGATCACTGGCAGGGTTTAGACTAAAGGTGTTATTAGAAAAAAAGTCTACTATCAGCTTGGAGGTGATTGACATCATTGCTAGTAATGGCCAAAGATAGCGACGGAGCACTAAATGCTTCAACTGTCGAATGAATTTGCGTATCCACCACCAACTGACAAAGGCGAGAACAAAGTTGACTGTGCAGATGACAACAAAGACGGACGTTACATAATTATTGATATTTGTTCCGGCTGATATTGCATAGCCCAGGAAGGTACATAGGCGGTTGATGATACTCAGTGTTATGCATAGAGACAAGGTCTGCCAGATTGGATTGGAAAACCATAGTATAATAAGAAAGGAAAGAGAATATCCAATAATGGTGAGGCTAACCGCATAATTTGTCTCCGACAGTAGGGAGAAGAGTAGCGGAGAACTAAGAATAAACAATAGAAGGAACACCGGAATTGTCCACCATTTCCATCTTGGAGTTAATAGCGCCATACAAATCATAGTATTCCCGGTAATAGCGGCAATTGCCGATTTATTTTCCACAAGAAAATGTCCCAATGCGGTAGGGTAATTCATAAGGTCACCTCCCCAAAATCAGAAATAAGGTTGTTTGAAAAGCGCGACATCGCTTCTTTCTGGTAGCTGCGGGAGACAGGAATGACCTTGTCACCTAGCACAAAGCCATCTGCAGTCAGGGCAGAACAGTATCTAAGATTGATGACATAGCTTTGATGACAGCGAAAGAACATAGCCTGTGGCAGCTTCGCAATATAGTGATCCAATTTGCCTCGAACCTCGATTAACTCCTTGTCCTTCATACAAAAAATTAAGTTATGGTTACTGCTAGAAATGTATAGCAGATTGGAAAGGCGAAGGGATCGCACCTGCCTGTTGTAGTTGACCAGAATGGTCTGCTCTGCTTCCCGTTTCAGCTGCTCCATCGCTCGTCCTAAGACAGGAGAAAGCTTATCCATATTAATAGGCTTTATCAAATAATGAAATGCAAACAAATCATATGACTCACGATAAAAATCATCGCTGGTGCTGACGAACACGATGAGTGCATTATAATCATCGGAACGTATCTGGCGGGCGGTATCAATACCGGATGCCCCGTCCATGAAAATATCCATAAAATAAAGATCGAATCGTTTGCCATCCGCAAGCTTCCATAGAAGTGCTTCGCCGCTTGAAAAGGTTTCAAGCTCTGCATGGGGGCAGGATTGTCGCAATAGTACGCAGATTTGTGTTCTATCTTCCGGGCTGTCATCACAGATCGCAATTCTAAAATTCATAATATTCTAAACTCCTTCAAATTCACCTTTATACCTTAATTATAACATGAACATAAAGTGTGTTCATGAACTTTCGCTCTGTTCACATACCTGCAAGCGAGCTTGATATGCGAGTGTACTTCTCGCATTATGCTCATTACGCTTTCATTATATCATAAATTAAGGGCGTATTCATGATCGCCAGCTCCGATCGTATCATTACAAACAAGTTTGCATGATACTCACTACGCTCTCATTATATCATGTTTATTAAAATAGAAGAAAGCAAATTTCGACGCTAAGTCTGCTGTTTTCGACTAAATGATAAAAAATCTGCTTACATCTGTTATGGTATAGTAAATACCAATTAGGAGGAGTACCGGCATGAAACTGAAGCCATTTCACTGTAAGACGTGTGGGGCGCCTATCGGGTGGAAGGACAAGAGTTGTGATAACTGCAAGCATCTTGTCTCCTTTGACACTGAGAAACGTCGTATTGTGATCGGTGGAATCGCTATGCTTGTTATTCTTGCAGCAGTTCTTATGCTGTATTTGTAATACGAAGAGATATGCAGAATAGAAAGTGGCGAATCTATCAGTAAGTTTTGACCAAGGAACAATGTAATTACATTTAAGGAGGAATGAAAGAGTGAAACACATAAGTAAAAAACGGTTGGGGATGTTACTGGTTCTGTGTACATTATTTATGATAAAGCCGGTTATTGCGCTGGCGGATCCCGTTACCGTTACCAACCAAACCGAGTTGCAGACTGCCATTAATAATGCGACCTCAGATACAACCATCATCCTAGGGAATGATATTAGTGTCGAGAACAGTGCTATTACAATTAATAGCGCATATTCCTTCACCATCAATTTAAATGGCAAAAAGCTGAGTAGTTATGGTACAAACATCATTACACACAACGGAGCAGGTAATGTAACCATTATGGGAGGCAGGCTGAATGCAAAATACGGTGATGTGATTTACAATAGCATCACCGGAAGTGTGACCATTTTGGATAGTACGATAGATACGACGACCGGTTATGCAATTAACAATAATGGCACCGGAAGTGGGACCATTTCGGGAAGCGAGGTGTATGCAAATAACAGTCATGCAATTTACAATAAGAGCACCGGAAGTGTAATCATTTCGGAATGCCTGTTAGCTGCTTCAGCTCAATATGCGATTAAAAGCCCAACCGGCAGCGTGACGATCCAAAGTGGCACAGTGACTATTCGGGGCAATGCTGGTGCAATGAATGGTACTGTACCTATCGGTTATGATAATATGCAGATTAAAGCAGGCAATGACCTTTATGGCGGAGATGCGCAGGTAATCGACAGTGCGACCCTTGCCTCCAATCTTTTAAGTTACAAATACATTCAGTTTTCACCGATACCTACCGATGAGCAGATTGTAGCTGCTGCTAAATCGGCAGCGGAAGGTGCTAGTTACGCCAACATGACACAGGCGGTAACAACCAGTGAAACCCACATTGCGACTGCACTGAAAGCCACAGCCGAGGCATCAGTGAATAATGGTGCGGTCACTGTCATAATCAATCAGGTCAGCTACACCGCACCGATCGCCGGAACCTCAGCGAACCCAGATGGCACGGATGGAAGCTATGTGTTTACCATAACCGTATCCAAGGGCGCACAGACGCAGACAACCATGCAAAAGACCATCAGCATCACAGCGACGGCTTTCGACGGTATTACGGATGTACAGGCAATAGCAGCGGCAATTAGTACACTGAATGATGGCACAGTTAATGTGGCTTTCGGTGCCGATCAAGCCACAAAAACAGCAGCGGTGCAAGCCTATGTTAATGATATTTTAAGTGGAACGGCGGATGCCTTAGGGGTAACTGCAACTGTGACCTACAACAACGTTACAGGGAAGTATGACGTCGCCCTGAATAAAGGTAGCGTTAACGACAATAAGAGCCTTACCATGACGGTAAATGTCGCCCCAGCTCCTCCTGCCCCTGCCGGAGGCGTAACGACAACGGATACAAATAAGGAAACCAAAACCATCACAATTGTTGAGGTTCCTCAAAGGATACCGGATAAAAAGCTACTGACTGTGGAAGCGGTAGGAGAGGCCTTTGACAATTCCGTAGAGGTAAGACTGAAGGAAGATACAACTACAGAAGATAAGATACGTACCGCGATGGAAGCGGTATCCTCTGCCTTGAACTTAGATAATGTACAAATATTCCCATTGGACATCAGTATTTATCTGAAAGGCACCGATACCAAAGTACAACCCAAGGAGGGTACGGCAGTTATTATTACTTGCCCCCTCCCGACAGAAATGCTTGTCAACATGGATAAATTGGTAGTAGTATGCGTCATCGACGGAAAGCTTCAGGTGCTGCCAGTAACCTTGGTAACGAAGGAGGGAGTACTATGTGTTCAGTTTACGGCAACACACTTTTCTCCTTATGCAATCGTAATTGACAAAGACAATAAACTGGCAGATTATGACACAGGAATCTTGTCCGACGTTGTTACTAATTTAAGTACCAGACTGACTGCTACTGCAGGGACGGTGACGAAAGTTGATCTTGAAGGGATAAAGGAAGGATCAGTAATTACTTACCATGTATGTACTCCTACGTTAATCAGTATTGATAATGACGGAAACTTATTTACCAAAAAAGCCGGTAATGCAATTCTTATGGCGAAGGTAACCAATGGTGGTGCTACGACGTTATATACCATACGTGTAAAGGTTAAGAGTGCCACAGGAGGAACCAAGGTAGGCTTCATCCGGTACTATGATGAAACTATAACCTACAATAAAATTAATTACCGCATTACTGACACGGCTACGGATACAGTGGAAGGTACGGTCGCCGTGGCGAATAATCAGATCAACAAATACCTTCCAAATAAGGTGGTAATTCCGGCAACGATAACCCATAAGGGGAAGACCTATAGGGTGACCTCGATTGATGAGAGTGCCTTCTATAATCTGAATAAAATAACCTCAGTAGCGATCCCAGCCGGAGTGGAGGAGATATCCGCAACCGCCTTTGTATCCTGTGATAGTTTGAAAACCTTTACAGTGTCATCAAAAAACAAATATTATTCGGCAAATAAGGGAATGCTCTTAAATAGGGAGGGTACCACACTGATTGCATATCCGTCAGCAAAAGGCAATATTGTAATAGACAAGAAGATAGCAGTAATCGGCTCTTATGCTTTCAGTGCATGTAAATATTTAACTGGAGTAGTCCTTCCCCAAACAGTTACCAGAATGGAAGGCTGTGCTTTTGCACATTCTAAATCTATATCGAAAGTAACCTTCCTGAGCTTGACCGTTCCGGAAATGCCTTATCCTTGCATATTTGATAAGGTGAATGAAGCATGTACCATCCTTGTACCGGAGTCTTCCCTTCTTAAATATCAGGATGCCTTAAATAATGCCAGAATGCCAAAAGGGGCAAGAGTGGTTAGAAGTCAAGAATTAATCAAGTAACTCGTAAAAGACCTAGAAGATCTATTCATAATAGGAGCTGTCGTACTAGCAGCAATCAACCGCTAGTACGACAGCTCATTCTAATATTTTATTCATTTGTTATATTCTCGTGATCAAGATTTCCAAACGCCTACATGCCCGGGAACTTGTTGATGCGTTGATTTACCAGAGGGATTTGCGATGAATCCTCCGTCGTTAGCGCCACCGGCATCGTATAATTCTGTTTTCTTAATACTTAATTCCTTTACTTCCGGGGTAACCCATTCCTTCATAATCTCACTTCCTTTCTGACTCGGATTTATTTAGTATAAAACGACTAAATACATAAGAAATTATTAACATCCTAATCTCGCCCCATTGATCCTCTCTCAAGTCACCTTGAATATTCTCTATCGTATCCTTCAATTTGTTTATATTTAAATAGGACTGTAATTCCTCGTATTCGAGCATCGTATTTAGCTTATGGGTAAAGGAACCCCACTCAGGAGCAATTCTTTGAATCCAATCAGCACTTTGCTGCCCCCTGACCATGTAATTCAAGCGGACACTTTCCGGCAGGATTCCTTTCATGGATTTGCGTATCAGGTAGCGTTCCTGTCCGTCACGAACCAGCTGATCACCGGGGATATTGAGACAAAATTCGATTACGCGTTTATCTCTCGTCGGATCACGTTTCGCGATACCATAATTCAACGAGACCATGGTTTCAAGGGCACCAAGATGAGTGTAACTTTGAGGTCTGAGGATTCGTTTACGCATTTGGTGTAAGTCATAATCCGGATAGGGATACAAGCCCCAACCTTCTTTTTGAAAGCGTTCATTGACATTCCATTTCGTATATAAATCCGGGTTAGTGGGAAGATAAGTTTTATTGTCATATGTCCTTTGCTTAAAATGATAGAACATCCTTTTAAACCAATAGGGAGAAAAGGATTTAAGAACATCCGCACCTACATCGGCTTTCCCCAGTTGATATAACTGACTATAGCCCCGGATTTCCTTTAAGAGAGATACAAATTTTGCACTCTTAAACAAGGATAAAGCATGTACAAAAAAATCTCCAAAGGAGATGCTTAAATTGCCAAATTGCCCATCCAGTAATACACTGCAGCCATTTTCGGCAGATAACCTAGCAATCTCATCGTACCAGAAGGAATTTTCAATAATTTTATAAGGCTGCTCCAATATTTCGATCAGCCTTTCTATTTCACTCAAGGAATTCTTATTCTTACATTCACAATATGTAAGGTCAATATTTCCGGCATAATTCTTTATTGCTTCAATGTATGGAAGCTCGTTGGCGATCGCTGACTTTGAGCACCAGTCTTGATAATCGGAGTACGGAATTGAGCTGAATGCTTTCAGGCTTTCTCCGCGTGCTTTTAGCTGCTTCGCTGCCAAACAAGCGACAGATCCGGAATCAAGGCCTCCACTCATCATTACTCCGACGGAGCCAATGCTTCGAAGTCGGCAGTTAACGGCTTCCCCAAACACGTCCAGAAATGCTTCGTCATATTCCTGATCTGATTTGAAACGAATTTTCTTCCCTTCCAAAGGAAACCAGTATTTTTTTAATTCTATCCCCCTTACCGAGACCTTCATGCTGTGTGCAGATAAAAGCTGATATATATTTTTGTATACCGTTTGATCACAGTCAAAATCATGGGCTACACCAGGCATAGACAAGAAGTTCGTAATCCATAATTCGTTGAATTCATTTTTTTCATCCTTAATTTCTCGAAGGGGATTCATAGCTGTACTAAATGCAAAAATATCATTCTGATGATAATAGTATAAAGTACGCTTTCCCACGTGATCTCTTGCACAAAATAATTCGTTTTTGTGGGAATCCCAGATCACAAAGGAATAGTCACCGATCAGATGGTTCGGACAATGTTCGCCCCATTTCTGATATGCAGCCAGAATTAGTTCACTATCCGTGATAACAGGATGCTTCACCCTGTCAAGATTTAGCTGTTGTATTAAATCATTGCGATTATCGATAATGGCATCGGATGTAATTGCCAAGCCGGCAAATTCACTATAATACGGTAGTTTCTCGGATTTTGATTCCGGTGTAATATATTTTGAGGAGTAGCCGAGGAAAATTCTGTTATCGTACCAGGTATCGGAACAATCCGATGGATACTTGTCCATGGCATCCATTATTTTGTTGCAGTCTTCGAATGAAATTCTATTGCCGTATAAACTATAAATCCCGCAGATTGCACTCATAATTTTCTCCAATGGTTAATATGATCCGTTGTACATATCTTAATGATATTTTTATCCCGTATTGTATTTAAAAAGGATAGAACAGCTTCTGTACAGGTTTTTTCATCCGTTTTATATTCAATTAACAGTTGTGAGATGATAGCTTGTACCGATATATTACATGCTGCTAATTCAAGGATGCGACTCCCAACCGAATTGAATCCATAGTACTTACTACTGCTAAAATCGATTGTGACTTTTTCATCATCCAATCCTAACGTTTCAAACTGTTCATTCAGAGAGACGATCGTCTCCGGCATTATTGATAATGTATCGCTCATATTGTACTTTCTCCTCTTATCAAATCTAAGCAATCATACAAGATTTTTTAGCAATTGAATCTGAT
The DNA here is from genome assembly GCA_023421075.1 of Bacillota bacterium. GTDB lineage: Bacteria > Bacillota > Clostridia > Lachnospirales > Lachnospiraceae > Mobilitalea. The sequence continues at coordinate 11,206 of JAEZUM010000064.1, read as the reverse complement.
CCTCTATGGTGAAGCGATTCTGTGGCCTTCTGAGCTGATATATCGTTACTTTTTTCGAGATGGAGAAGCATCCTTTAAAGAATTTCGGGTCCATTCCGATTTCGTTTAGAAACTCTGATCGATATATATTCCTTATGATCGTATTCAGTTTTTCGATACCATTAATAGGTGTCAGAGTCACATCCGTACATTCCTCGGGTAAGAGCTCACATAAAACGGATAGCTTTACCGGCATATCTAGAAAGCCTGATTTCACCGGTAATAAATATTTATCCTTATCGATATCGGTATAATGCAGCGGCCCAGTGTCTACACCCAAGACATTAGCACTTTCATTGGTTAATTTTTGATGGAGAAGACCCGGTTGTACCCATATATTACCTTCGATATCTTGAGATACGACAGAGATATCATCGGATAAAAAAGGAAATCCTTCTTTATGAAGGGCTGCGGAAAGGGTCGATTTTCCTGCACCACAGATACCGGAAAGTATGATTCCGGCTCCATTTATCATGACGCAGCTTCCATGAAGCGGGAGCAATCCTCTTTGAAGTAAGATGGTTCCAAGGCAGGTGCCAAGAATATATTGCTTTATCGAATTATCGTCGGCATGGATCTCGGGCTGAACGGTTATTCTGTTCCCACGGACTACATGATAAGAAGCTACATTTTCAATCTTTAGTAATAATTCATTTTTCGATAACTGTGCACCGGAGTAGGTCCATATTACGTCATTAAGAATATCAGGAACCTCGCCGTAAGTGATATGTACGTCACAGATTTTTTCTTCACCAATCAATAAATCCGGAAAATATATTTCTGACACAATATATAAACCAAATGCACGGTAATAATAGTTGCGTTGGTCAATGGACATATCCCACTGGTAGCCTCCTTGTATAAGAATAAAACCCTAAAAAGTAAAATATTTACTTCTATCTTACAATATTTAACAATAAATGTAAATACAACAGAATGAAAAATTTCATATATACAGATGACCTTGTCGGTAATATAATAGATAAGAGGACAAAACTAATTCCAGCGGGCTGCTTGAACTCAGATATCATTACTTTTTGTTTATTATGAAGGAAGAAAAGAATATTTAGTAAAAGGATGTCAGTGGGACAAGGCATTAAACCCACAGAAAGAGGTTAAATATGTTGCATGATGTAGAAACTATTTTATTAGACGAGGATGTATTAGCAAAAAGAATTCATGAATTAGGAGAAGAAATCTCAAAGGATTTTGCCGGTGAAGAGGTTATGCTTGTAGGAATCTTAAAAGGTGCAAGTGTATTTATATCAGACCTGATCCGTCAAATTAGTCTACCTACTTATATTGATTATATGGTAGTCTCAAGCTATGGCAATTCAGCAGAAACCAGTGGAGTCGTTCGTATCATAAAGGACTTAGAGGATAATATTGAAGGAAAAAATATTATTATCGTAGAGGATATCATAGATACAGGACTAACCTTAGCATATTTAAGACAAAACTTATTAAGCCGTAATCCCAAATCGTTAAAAATATGTACTCTTTTGGACAAACCTGCAAGAAGAGAGAAGGAGATTACCGTAGATTATATGGGGTTTGAGGTTCCTGATGAATTCATTATCGGATATGGCATCGATTATGCTGAAAAGTATAGAAACCTACCGTTCGTCGGTATCTTAAAAAGAGAAGTTTACGAGAAATAAATCTATTCCATAGTATGGATAAGTTCCTGAAGATTTATAAAAGATTACCTAGAGATGTTATTTGGAATACTGATTGAGTAAAACAGCAGAGCATATTTGATGCTCTGTTTTTTTGTACTAAAAGAAGGGTTGCAGGTTAATCAAGAACTGAAAGATCAGCGATAATTAATAATAAAATATGCTAAAAGATTAATAGCAAAATGGCAATATATGATTAATTTTTAGCAATATGTTGTTAGATGAAGCAGAGTTTGTTTGATAAAGTGTATAAAAGAGAGAGTAAAATCCATACAATGTTATTAAATATGTATAAAAATGATGATAACTAAAATCAAGAACAGGAATTGAATGTATTCCTTCAAATAGCACGATGGCGTGTTTTCATATTACTAATTTACGCTGCCCAACGACAGCATGGAGGTATTTTATGAGATTAAAGAAAAAGTTCGTATTAGGGTTTATTGTTATTGCTGCATTAGTGACAGTATTTATTTTGATCCCTAAAAATAAAATACAAAATTATGCTGATAAATATACCGGCATAGATGATTTAAACGTTGATGTTGAAGGGATTGGGCGGGATAATACCTACTCAAAATATTTAGAAGCTCATGAAACAGCGCTTTATCCTAAGGAAGATATTACTGTAATTGTAACTGATTATTCGAAAGGAGAAGGCGTTGAGCGCCTTCCGGAATATGAAGGAAAAGAAAATGTGATTTCTACAACAGAGAATTCCTATGTGGAATGGCAGGTACAAGTTCCGGAAGCCGGAATGTATCAGGGATATATTGAGTATTATCCGGTAAAAGCCCGTGGTGTTGATATAGAAAGAAAGCTTTATATCAATGGTAAAATACCTTTTCTGGGAGCGGATGCCCTTACCTTCACAAGGCTATGGTCTGATAAGAATGAACCGACCAGGGACAATCAGGGTAATGATATCAGACCTTCTCAGATAGATCTACCGGACTGGACAGGAGCCTATTTTAAAGATGATTTAGGATATTTTACGAAACCCTATTGCTTTTATTTTGAAGAGGGTGTTAATACGATCGGGCTCGAAGCGGTAAATGAGCCGTTAATTATTAAATCTTTGGCTTTTCGTGCTGTTAAGGATGAGAAGACTTATTCTGAATATCAAAAAAATGCACCTGACATCAAAGCTACTACAGTTGCAGCTAATTATAAAAAAGTGATACAGGGTGAAACATCTACACTTCGTTCTTCTCCATCCCTTTATGCGATCTATGACAGAGCATCCTCAAATACTGTACCCTACAGTGTTTATAATATACGCTTGAACACGATTGGAGGATATGCATGGAGAGTTCCGGGACAATGGATCGAATGGGAATTTGAGGTACCGGAAGATGGTTATTATAATATTTCTATTAAGGGACGACAGAATTATAACAGGGGCTTTGTTTCAAATCGTACGGTATACATTGATGGTGAAATTCCTTTCCAAGAATTAGAGAAAATCGGTTTTACATACAAAAACAAATGGGATAACTATACTCTTTCTGATAAAGAAGATAACGCTTATGAATTTTATCTGCAAAAGGGAAAGCATACGATTCGCCTAGAAGTTACTCTTGGAGATTTGGGTCATATTTTGAACGAGATGCAGGATTCGGTATACCGGTTGAATTCTATTTACAGAAAAATTCTTGTTTTAACAGGAACTACTCCGGATCGATACAGAGACTATAAAATAGCCCAGATATATCCTGAGGTTATCAATGCTATGGATCTGGAGAGCAAACGACTTTATAAAATGGTAGATGAAACGGTAGCTTATTCAGGACAGAAGGCAAGTCAGACCGCTCCGATGCTAACTCTTGCGCAGCAACTTGCCAGATTTGTGGATAACCCGGATAGAATTCCAAAGAGCTTTCAGAACTTTAAGGATAATATCAGCGCGATGGGTACTTCAATCCTTACGATGAGTGAAGCTCCATTGGATATCGATTATATCACAATTACCGGAAGTAATGCTAAGCCGGATCAGGTGAAGGAAACCTTTTTAGACAGGCTAATACATGAGGCTAAATCCTTCAGTGCATCTTTTATCATAGATTATAATGCGGTCGGTGATGTTTATGATAAAGAGGAAGCAATTCAGGTATGGATTTTATCCGGACGTGATCAGAGTACAATATTGAAGACGATGATCGATGATACTTTTACACCGGAGCAGAAAATAAAGGTAAATGTTAAGCTGGTTGATCCTACCATTGTATTAAATTCTGTTACTGCGGGGAAAGGACCGGATATCGTATTATCTGCTATGCAGGGTGAGCCGGTAAACTATGCATTAAGAAATGCAGTTGAGGATCTTACTCAGTTTTCGGATTATCAGGAGGTATTGAAGGATTTTAATCCGAGTGCTTATAATCCCTATAACTTTGAAGGCGGAATATACGCATTGCCTGAAACCCAGATTTTTAATGTACTATTCTATAGAAAAGATATCTTGGGGGAGCTTGGTCTTGAGGTTCCAAGTACATGGGATGATTTTCTTGCTATGCTTCCGACAATTCAACAGAATAATATGACTGTGGCAATACCTACAACGGAGCGTGTGCTTAATAATGTGTCAAATCCGGATTTGTCAGGCTATTATAATTTGTTGTATCAATATGATGGAACCATGTATAATCCGGAAGGAAATCGTACGGCAATTGATACAGAAAGCGGAGTGCAAGCTTTTGAGTCTTACACGAAAATGTTTATGCAATACAAACTACCGACTATCTATGACTTTCCTAATTACTTCCGTTCCGGTCAGATGCCAATTGGTATAGCGGATTACAATCTATTCAATACACTTGTGGTATTTGCTCCTGAAATCAGGGGGTTATGGGATTTTACTTTAATTCCAGGAACGATGCAGGCGGACGGTTCCGTTAATCGTTCGGTTCATACCTGGGGTACCTGTGCGATTATGCTTAAGCAGAAGGATGAGAGCAAAAAGCAAAATGCATGGAAGTTTATGAAGTGGTGGGTCAGCACGGATACTCAAGTACGTTTTGGAAAAGAAATGGAAAGTATTATGGGCGCATCAGCTAGATATGCTACTGCCAACATCAACGCCTTTGATCAGCTTTCCTGGAGTCATGACCAGCTTGAGGTATTAAAGGAGCAACGAAATTGGTCGATTGGTATGCGAGAAGTTGCTGGTGGTTATTATACCTCTAGACATATTACGAATGCAATACGTAGGGTAATAAACCAAAAGGAAGACCCTCGTGAGACGCTGCTCGATTATACAACAAAAATCAATGACGAGATTTTGAAGAAACGGCTTGAATTTGGCTTGGATGTAAGATAGGGGGGGATATGTAATGAGTTTTATGAAAAAGTATATTAATAAGAAGAAGAAAGAGGCGTTCATAGCATGGAAGCTAGCCAAAAAATCCAAGACCTATTATTTATTCCTGGCTCCCTTTGCTATATTGTTTACAATATTTTATATTCTGCCTGTTATAACCTCCTTATTTTTAAGTTTTACATATTTTAATATTCTGGAACCACCTAAATTCATAGGCTTACAAAACTATATTAATTTACTTCTGGCAGATGATGTCTTCATAAAGGCAGTCACGAATACATTTTTACTTGCAGCAATCACAGGTCCGATTGGATATTTGGCAGCCTTTTTATTTGCGTGGTTTATTAATGAACTGCCAAGATATCTAAGAGCGTTTGCTATCGTAATATTTTATGCACCAACAATTTCAGGTCAGGTATATCTGATCTGGGGAATCATGTTCTCCGGAGATGCATACGGTTATATTAATGCCTTCTTACTTGAGTTTGGGATTACGAATGCACCGATATTGTGGCTCACTAATCCTAAATACATGATGACAGTAGTAATCATTGTTACCTTATGGATGAGTCTCGGTACAGGCTTCCTCGCATTTGTAGCCGGATTACAAGGAATCGATAAAGCGATGTACGAGGCTGGCTATATCGACGGTGTTAAAAACCGTTGGCAGGAGCTTTGGTTTATCACATTACCCAGCATGAAGCCGATGCTGATGTTCGGTGCCGTAATGACTATAACAGCATCGTTCGGTATCGCAGAGGTTCCGATCATATTAACGGGCTTTCCGAGTACGGATTATGCAACTCAGACAGTTGCAACACATTTAATTGATTATGGTGCGATTCGATTTGAGATGGGATATGCTTCCGCGATTGCTTCACTTCTGTTTGTTACAATGATTTTATGTAATAAAGGAATACAGGCAATGTTGCGGCGAGTAGGAACTTGAGACAAGAAAAAGGGAGATAATGATCATGAAAATGAGAAGACATCGAAAACGGCATAAACCAAACCGTTCTGCAGGTGGTAATTTCGCAATTTTTACTTTTTTAATTTTATTTGGTCTTTTTATGGCCTTTCCACTTGTATATGCAATAAATAGTGCTTTCAAGCCGTTGGATGAAATATTTGTTTATCCTCCCAGACTATTTGTGCAGAATCCAACTTTTGATAATTTCCAAGACTTATTTGTCATAATGAGTAAGTCGTGGGTGCCCTTTTCAAGGTATTTGTTTAACACGGCGTTTATAACAATCGTTGGTACGGGAGGGCATCTTCTCATAGCTTCTATGGGAGCATATGTACTTGCAAAATACGAATTTCCGGGAAGCAAAACCTTCTTTCGAATCGTTATTACCGCATTAATGTTTAATGGTTATGTTACTGCGATACCAAATTATTTGGTTATGTCGAAAATAGGATGGATTGATACAGTATGGGCTGTTGTTGTTCCTGCTTTTGCCGCACCGATGGGCTTATTCCTTATGAAGCAGTATATGGAGGGAATACCCAATGCATTGATTGAGGCTGCTAAAATTGATGGAGCTAAGGAATGGAAGGTATATACAACAATTGTAATGCCGATGGTTAAGCCTGCATGGTTAACACTGATGATTCTCTCGATTCAGAGCTTATGGAATACCAGAGCATCAAATTTTATCTACTCAGAGGAGTTAAAAACGCTTCCCTACGCGTTTGGGCAGATCGTAAGCGGAGGTATCGCAAGAGCAGGTGTGGGTGCTGCTGTTTCATTAGTTATGATGTTCGTGCCGGTCACAGCTTTTATCATAGTGGAAAGTAATATTATTGAAACTATGGCAAGTTCCGGTATCAAGGATTAAGGAGGAAACAATGAGGAGAGGATGTATAGCAGCTGTACTTATCTGCTTCACTGCAGTACTATTATTTCCGCCGATCACAGTGCAGGCAGCTAAGACGATTTATACATATACATACGATTATTGGGGAATAGAAAGAGAAGCACCTGATGCATATCGAGCGACTGACTTCATAACCGGAGACCAATTAGGCATTGGTGATTTCAAAGAGCCAAAGGGAATGTTCACCAAGGATAATCGGATCTATGTTTGTGATTCTGGAAATAACAGAATTGTAATACTGGAGAGGGCTAATCATAAAGTGGTTTTTGTCGATCAGTTCTATGAATTTTTAGGGGATACTTCGATTCACACGCTTTCGAGTCCCAGTGATATTTACGTTGCCGATAACGGTGACATGTATATATGTGATACGAACAATCAGAGAGTTGTTCAGTTGAGTTCAGATCGTGAATTAAAAAAAGAATTAGTACGTCCGGTAGATGAGACTGTTGATCAAGCGGGTGATTTTCTTCCACAGAAGGTGGTTGTAGATGCATCTGGCAGAATTTTGGTATTAGTTAAGAATTATAATAAAGGTTTTATCCAATATAAGGTTAACGGTGATTTTGCAGGATTTATTGGAGCGAATGAAGTTAAATTCAATATGATCGATTATATGTGGAAGCTCATATCGACGAAGGAGCAACGCTCCAGAATGATACAATTTGTTCCTACGGAGTATAATAACCTTTCCCTTGATAAGGATGGATTTGTCTATTGTACCACCTCGGTTTTCAATGAAGCAGAATTAATGAGTGACCAAGCGAAGCCTATTCGAAAACTGAATGCCATGGGAACTGATATTCTGATCAAAAATGGGACTTATCCACCGATTGGTGATATTTGGTGGGACAATGCTGCCGGTATCAATGGTGCATCGACGCTTATTGATGTTACTGCTATGGATAACGATACTTATTATGCAATTGACCAAAAAAGAGGAAGAATTTTTGGCTATGATTCCCAGGGTAAGCTATTATATGCATTCGGAAGTGTCGGAAATAAATTAGGACATTTTTTATATCCAACAGCGTTGGATCATATGGGTTATGATTTGTTAGTATTAGATTCTAAGACAGCCGGAATTAGCATCTTTACTTTTACGGAATTTGGGAAGTTGATCAATGATGCATTGGTTGAGTATAGGAAGGGTAACTACGAAATTTCCGCACAGTACTGGGATCAAGTATTAAATCAAGACGGAAATTACGATCTGGCCTATATTGGTATCGGACGTTCTTTGTTCCGGCAAGGAAGATATAAGGAAGCAATGGAGTATTTTAAATTAAAGTACGACGACGATAATTATTCAAAAGCCTTTCAGTTATACAGGAAAGAATGGATCGAGAAACATATTGGATTGATTATGGGTGCTTTTGCGGCAATATTATTAATTTACGGCATCATGAAATTCGTTAAAAGAATCAAGAGAGAGGTGGATGAAATTTGAAGGTAACAGCGCTGGTTAATAAGCAAAAAGCAGAGCATATCGGAAATACTTTGCGTTACTCCTTATATGTAATATCTCATCCACTTGATGGGTTCTGGGATTTAACTCACGAAAATAGAGGTTCAATCGCTGCTGCTAATATCATATACTTTTTAGCACTTATTACAACGATATTCAAGCTACAGTTTACTAGCTTCTTATTTGTTAAGGTTATCTGGGAATATGTAAATCTCATTGAAGTTATATTGGGATTTATGGCTCCGATTGCATTAGCCACAGTTGCTAACTGGGGTTTAACTACTCTTTTTAACGGTAAGGGTACGATGAAGCATATCTATATGGCCCTTGGTTATGCTTTAACACCCTTCGTACTGATCCAGCTACCGTTAGTTTTTATCAGTAATCTGATGACGGTGCAAGAAGGAGCCTTTTACTATTATCTAACTGCGTTTTCTGAACTTTGGTGTGGTGTACTGATAATCTGTGCAGTTATGATGATCCATGACTATACCTTGGGGAAAGCGTTTGCTACGATCATAGCGACAATCATAGGTATGTTAGTGATAATATTTGTAATATTATTATTTTTCAGCTTAATTACTGATGCAACTGCTTATTTTATTTCTTTATATAAAGAAATAGCATTTCGATTGTACTGATTGGAGGGGTTAGAGATGAGGAAATTTACCATGTTAGGCATAATCCTTTTATTATCAGTGTTATTCATCGGGTGTGCGCAAGAAGAAATAAAGGAAGAGTCAATTCCTACTTATTCTTATGAACAGGATCAGGCTTTTTATGTTTTAGAAAATAGTGATGTAAAATTTACCTTGGATACAAGTACTACCTATTTTGAAGTGTTAGATAAATCTAGTAATGCAACTTGGACATCAAATCCCATAGGCGGTGAAAATGACAGCAAAGCAGATGAACAGAGTAAAAAGTATCTGAGATCTACGCTAATTATTGAATATGGTGACAATACGGGTATTAAGACATTATATAATGATTTTCAATATAGTATTGAAAAAGGGACATATCAAATAAGTCAGAACAACGATACCATACAGGTGGATTATACCATAGGTGATCTTCAGAAAGTATATTACATACCTACAGCAGTACCTGCCGGCAGAATGAAGATTTTCATGGATAAGATGGATTCCGGCAATCAGAAGAAGGTTAATAATTATTATCGTAAAATCGATATAAATAATCTGCGTCCAACGGATAATAAGGAAGAATTACTGGCCAAATATCCTGACCTAGCAAATGAAGTTGTTTATGAATTGCGAGATGGTACACAGGAATATCTGAAAGAAAAGATACAAACGATATTTGCGGATGCCGGATATACAGTGCAGGATTATGAGGAGGATTTTGCAAGGTATTCCGGGCATAAGGAAGAGGAAAAACCTTATTTCAATGTTTCAATCATTTATCGTCTGGAAGGGAATCACCTAGTTGTAGAGATACCTTTTGAAAACATGCAATGGAAAAGGGATTATCCAATTACCAAAATAGAGGTTCTACCATATCTTGGTGCTGGAAGTACCAGTGATGAAGGTTATATTCTGGTACCTGAAGGTAATGGTGGTGTGATTAACTTCAATAATAATAAAAGCGAGCAAAACCCATATTATGCCCAAGTATATGGTTGGGATTACGGAGAGCAAAGAGATTCTATGACGGATGAAAATGATGCCGCTTTTCCTGTATTCGGTATGTCGAAAAATGGAAGCTCAATGCTTTGTATCTTGGAGGATTATGCTTCGGTAGCATCCATTAAGGCTGATGTAAGTGGGAGAAATCACAGTTATAATTACGTCGATGCTACTTATACAACATTACATGATGCATCATTAAAAATGTCTGCAAAGACAGACCGCTCTGTAATAGTGTATGAAAAACAGAAGCCTACCGGCAGTATAAAGCAAAGATACTTATTTCTGAATACCGACTCGTATGCAAAAATGTCGGAAGCTTACCGTAATTATTTGATGGATAAATACCCCGGTTTAACGAAAAAGACGGACACAAGCCTCCCGGTTAATGTAACCTTAATCGGTGCTGTTGATCAAGTAAAACAGCGCTTGGGGTTACCGGTATCTGTACCGGTTGCGCTAACTACTTATAATGATGCCTTAAAAATTCTTGAAGATTTGAAAAAAGATGGATATGATAATTTGTCAATTAAACTTAGTGGATGGATGAACGGAGGTTTGAAGCAAACTAATCTTAGTTCAGTATCACCATTAAATGAATTAGGAGGCAAAAGTAATCTCAAGAAATTCCTGCAATATGGAAATCAAGTCGGTGTACCTATCTATCTGGATGGAATGGTTGAGAATGTATATGATAAGAATTTGTTTGATGGTTTTATCATCAACAGAGATGCAGCAAAATACTCCAGTAGGCAAGTGGTTAAGCTTTATGATTTTTCACCGGTCTATTTTGGATTGGAGGATTGGAATGACTGCTACTATTTTGTAAAGCCCCAGGTCACTATCAGCTATATACAGAATTTGGCTGATTATGGGAAGAAGAATTCAACGGGGATTGCATTAGCGGATGTGGGTCACATATTAGGTGCAGATTATAATCCAAAGAACCTTACCACAAGACAGCAGGTTGTAGAAATGCAGCAAAAGGAATTAGAGAAAATTGCATCTGAAGGAACCGACCTATTTGTAACCGGAGGAAATGACTACGTTCTGCCTTATGTGGATTTCATCTCAGACATGGATCTGAATGGATACAATTATCAGATTATTGATTATATGGTTCCGTTTTATTCAATGGCAATTCATGGTCTGGTAGATTATTCGGGAACATCATT
>JAEZUM010000009.1 GCA_023421075.1 Bacillota bacterium | reverse complement strand
CAACCAAGGGTCTTGGTGCATCTGTAGTTGCTGTTCTTGAGTCTATCTACAAGAACAAGAGCTGGGATACCTATGCAGGAAAGACAACAACCTTCAATGCATCGAATAATGGTGTAGGTCTTCCTACCATCGTTATTGGTGATGAAAAGGGCAATGCATTTGATCGTTTCACTTCCTTTGATAAGGCTGCTTATGATGCAGTATTTGCTACTCTTGCAAATGGTTCTGTTGCTCCTGTAAGAACCTTTACTGTTGCAGATCCCAATGGTTATGCTACAGCAGAAGAGCTTACTGCAAACTTAAAGCTTGCTAAGGTTGCTGTAACAACCAGACAGTAATTGTGTACTCCAGGCTATCAGATGCCGTCTTGCGGCAGTAAAATGATTTGTATCTGAATATTGGCCTGAGCCTTAAGTAAGTAATGGTAATTTCGGGGGAAAAGGCATCTACCTTTTCCCCCTTTCTATTCGAAATAATAAGAACCGATGAATCGGATGATCTGTTTTTGACTGTAATTATTAATGATAAGAATCAATTGTTCAAACAGTTTTTGTACATTACTATAAAAAAGATTATGGTGAGGTAGACGTGGAAAATTATATAATTGAAATGCTTCATATAACGAAAGAGTTTCCCGGAATTATTGCCAATGACGATATCACCCTCCAGCTTAAAAAGGGCGAAATTCATGCTCTGCTGGGAGAAAACGGTGCGGGAAAATCTACCCTGATGAGCGTTCTGTTTGGTTTATATCAGGCGGAAAAGGGCGAGATTAAGAAGAATGGAGAGGTTGTTAAGATCAACAACCCGAATGATGCCAACAGTCTTGGTATCGGTATGGTACACCAGCATTTTAAACTGGTAGAAATATTTACAGTTCTAGAGAACATCATTCTTGGCGTTGAACCGAATAAGATGGGATTTCTTCAGAAGAAGGAAGCAAGAGATAAGGTCCTTGCATTAAGCAAAAAATATGGCCTGCAGGTGGATCCCGATGCCCTGATTGAAAAGATTTCGGTTGGTATGCAGCAACGTGTTGAAATCCTAAAGATGTTGTATCGAGATAATGATATTCTTATTTTTGATGAGCCGACTGCTGTCTTAACACCACAGGAAATTGATGAGCTTATGGAAATCATGAGAGGCTTCGCAAAGGAAGGCAAATCAATCCTGTTCATCACACACAAATTAAATGAGATTATGTCGGTTGCCGATCGCTGCAGTGTACTTCGTAAGGGTAAGTATATCGGTACTGTTGAGATAAAGGATACCACAAAAGAAGAGCTTTCTAAAATGATGGTAGGACGCGATATCAGTTTTACCGTTGATAAGAAAGAGACTAATGTAGGCAATGTCGTATTATCGGTCAAGAATGTTACGGTTCCTTCAAAAACCAGCAAAAAGAATGCAGTAAAGGATGTATCCTTCGAGGTAAAAGCGGGAGAAATCGTCTGTCTTGCAGGTATTGAAGGAAATGGGCAGTCTGAACTCATAGCTGCCTTAACCGGTCTGGAAAAGATGAGCAAGGGTGAGATTAGTCTGTTAGGCAAGGATATTTCAAAAGCCTCCATCCGTAATCGTTCCAAAGCCGGTATGAGTCATATTCCTGAGGATCGTCATAAATATGGTTTGGTTTTGGATTATTCTTTGGAGGATAATATCGTTTTACAGCGCTATTGGCAGTCTGAGTTCCAGCAAAACGGCTTTATTAAGCGCCCTGAAGTACGAAACTATGCAGAAAAATTAATCGACCAATATGATGTCAGAAGCGGACAAGGTCCAATCACCACAGCCAGAAGTATGTCCGGCGGTAACCAGCAGAAGGCCATTATTGCCAGAGAGCTGGATAAGAAGCATGAGCTGTTGGTGGCGGTACAGCCTACCCGTGGTCTGGATGTCGGTGCGATTGAATTCATCCATAAACAGTTAGTCGGTAACCGTGACCTGGACAAGGGTGTCTTGTTAGTGTCCCTGGAGTTGGATGAAGTTATGAATGTCAGTGACCGAATCCTTGTTATGTATGAGGGTGAGATTGTCGGCGAACTGGATCCGAAGCAAACTACTGTTCAAGAGCTTGGTCTCTACATGTCCGGTGCAAAACGCAATATAGGAAAGGAGAACGAACATGCAGATTAATAAATTTTCAGTGAAGAGTATCACTAAGACCAAGGGCTTCTCCTCCTTTACAGCAGCACTGTTAGCCATCGCATTAGGTTTGATATTCGGATTTATCGTTATGATAGTTGCTCTTCCGGCCAATTCCTTAGCCGGTTTCGGCAGAGTTTTATTTGGAGGATTTTCGAAGCTAGGTGATGTGCTTTATTTTGCAACACCAATTCTTATGACCGGTTTGAGTGTTGGCTTCGCGTTTAAGATGGGCTTATTCAATATCGGCTCCTCCGGTCAATATACCATGGGTATGTTCTTTGCTCTATACGTTGGTTTTATGTGGCCTATGCCTGCCTCCGTTCACTGGATCGTGTGTGTATTGGCTGGTCTGATCGGCGGTATGATCTGGGGCTTTATCCCAGGCATCCTGAAGGCATTATTTAATGTAAATGAAGTTATTACTTCCATTATGTTCAATTATATCGGAATGTATCTGGTGGATATGCTGGTTCAGGGAAATTCGGTTATGTATGTTTCCACGAAGACAAGAACCGCCTATCTTCCGGCTTCGGCTCAGATTCCATCCCTTGGAATACCCTATTCCAATGCGAATATAGCAATTATTATTGCCATCGTTATTGCAATTTTATTGCATATTACCTTGAATAAAACCACCTTCGGCTACGAGCTGAAGGCGACCGGTTTTAATAAGTTTGCAAGTAAGTATGCCGGTATGAGTGATAAGAGAAATACTATTTTAACCATGGTAATCGCAGGTGCTCTTTCCGGACTTGGTGGTGCTTTTGCAATTCTCGCACCCTCTACCATCGCAGGAAGCAGTATGACCTATGAACCGATCAGCGTAATAGCATCAGCAGGCTTCAATGGTATTGCGGTTGCATTGCTTGGCTTTGCCAACCCCCTTGGAACAATCTTCTCAGCGATCTTTATATCGCATATCGGAAGAGGTGGTACGTTAGCAAGCTTACTTGGTTACAAACCAGAAATCATCGATGTAGTTATTGCTGTTATAATTTATTTCTCCTCCTTTGCGCTGATCATGAATGCTGCATTTGCAAGATTTATCAAGCTGAGAAGAGAGAAGAGACATAATACAAAGAATAAGTCAGACGATAATAAGAATGGTAAGGAGGCGTAGGTATGGATACTTTATTTTATTTGGTTCAGAATATGCTTCCGGTGGCAATTCCTTTATTATTAGTAGCACTCGGCGGTATGTTCAGTGAGCGAAGCGGTGTTGTAAACATTGCTTTGGAAGGTATTATGTTGTTTGGAGCATTCTTTGGCTGTCTTACGGTGTTCTTTATTCAGGGAACCGGAATACATCCTCAGATTGTACTATTAATTGCAATGCTGGTAGCGGCCGTAGCAGGTATTCTTTATTCGATGCTTCTTGCTTTTGCCGCAATCAATATGAAGGCAGACCAGACGATATCAGGAACTGCATTGAATATGTTAATTCCTGCAGTAATCCTACTGTTTGCTAAAATGAAATTCAACAGTGATGGTATAACAACCAGTATTAATTTCTATCTGAGAGAAGTACCCGGATTAAGTAAGATTCCGGTACTAGGTGATTTGTTCTTTAAGAATACCTATATTACCGTATATATTGGTTTCCTTTTACTTTTAATCGCGGTGATTATTTTTTACATGACGAAATTCGGACTTCGTCTGCGTGCCTGTGGTGAGCATCCACATGCTGCAGATTCCGTTGGTATTAATGTCCACCACATGAGATATTACGGTGTCGGGTTATCCGGTATTCTTGGTGGAATCGGAGGATTTTTCTATTCGGTTGGTGTTATGGATGGTAATGTAAACGGACATACCGGTGTGGCAGGTTTTGGTTTCCTTGCTTTAGCAGTTATGATCTTTGGACAGTGGAAGCCTTGGAGAATTCTGTTTGCAGCATTATTCTTTGCGTTCCTTAGAACCCTGGCTTATTCGGTTGCATTAATTCCATTCCTGCATAAGCTGGAGCTCAATCAAGCCTTTTATAAGATGTTACCTTATATTGCTACCATGGTAGTGCTTGTCTTCACCTCGAAGAAATCAAGAGCACCGAAGGCAGAGGGTATCCCTTACGATAAGAGTACTCGCTAAAAATGTGAAATTATAAATCATAATTTCACATGTCCAAGTTTGTACCTGCGTCATCCTCGGTACAAACTTATTATAGGAAGGATATGAAAGAACTACGAAGTTCGCCCATTGGAGCGAACTCCTTGTTCTTCCGAGTATTTCCAAGTTTGTACCTGCGTCATCCTAAAGTGTGAAGAACACACTATGTACAAACTTATTAAAGGTAGCATAAGAAGAACTACGAAGTTCGCCCATTGGAGCGAACTCCTTGTTCTTTGGCGTATTAAATGAAAGGTAAAGAGCATACAATGGCAAAATTATATTTCAAATATGGCGTGATGGGTAGCTCTAAAACAGCGCAGGCTTTGATTACGAAGTTTAATTATGAAGAACGCGGAATGAGGGTGTGGCTGCTTAAACCGCAGATTGATAGCAGAGATGGTGTTGGTATTGTGAAATCCCGGGCGGGGTTATCCGCTACGGCTTATGTATTTCCACCGGAAGAGGATATCTATCAGAGCTTCCAAAGGCTGGCCTCCGAAGTGGATGTTATTATCGTTGATGAAAGTCAATTTTTAGCGGAGGAGCAAGTTGACCAATTATCCATGATTGTAATTGATTATAATATCCCCGTGCTTTGCTTCGGACTTCGAGCAGATTTTCGTACTAAGATGTTCCCCGGCAGCAAGCGCTTAATGGAGATTGCTGATTCAATTACTGAGATTAAGACGATTTGTTCCTGTGGACGTAAAGCAACCGTGAATGTACGTCTGGATCAGAACGGAAAGATTATCACCGAGGGTGAACAAATCCTAATCGGTGGAAATGATTGTTACACAGCCATGTGTTATCAATGCTTCATTGAAAAACAGAAAGAACAACGAGGCGAAAAATAAGAAATAACTCAATTTATATGATTGGCTCCTTTTCTTAAACACACTGAACAATTTTACAGTGTTTCGTGAAAAGGAGTCTTTCTTCGTAGTAATATAAGTTAGGTACAGGTTTTCTCTCATTTGATATTTCTTAATGTATTTCTAATGCTTCCATCCCTGTTTGATGTTACAATATTTGTATGCGAATTATTTTTAGTTATAATCGGAAGATAATAAATACGAAAAGGCGGAATAATTATGGGATTATGGAACAAGAAGCAGGTTGAATACGAGGAAGAAGAAGTAGATCTTAAGGTTAAAATCAAGATGCTGTTCATTCAAACGATTATTACCTTACTAGTCGGTTTGATCTATGCCGGCATTGGATTATTAATAGCATATCTGATTGCCAACCGTAATGATTATAAGCTCCAGGATGCCGTTTTTAGTACAGGTTGTCTCATCGTGGTATTGGGACTTTTTATGATGATGCACAAAAGCTCATCGGGCGACAGACTAAGCAGTTGGGGGTCGAGAAGTGCAACGGCAGCAAATCATTGGCTTTTGCAGACTACCTTACAGGAACGGGAAAGCAACAATATTGACAGAGACACCCGTAAGCATACGATTTTAGCGTTCGTGATCAACGGCTTCTCCTTTCTATTAGGTGGAGTGTTTCTTGCAGCATTCAGCATTTTATTCTTATAAATGTAGCCATAGCTACATCATCAGCCTTCGATTGACGATATAATGGGTACAACAGTTGATAAAGCAAAGCAATTATTTAGATTGAAAATAGAACAAATAACAATTTTATCGTCAATGGAGGATATAAAATGATTAGAAAAATTATCAAAATCAATGAAGAATTATGCAATGGCTGT
The DNA here is from genome assembly GCA_023421075.1 of Bacillota bacterium. Lineage (GTDB taxonomy): Bacteria > Bacillota > Clostridia > Lachnospirales > Lachnospiraceae > Mobilitalea. Next base: position 17,324 of record JAEZUM010000009.1, on the reverse strand, counting down.
GGTTTGTGCGTAAATGCCTGCCATGAATCGGCGATTGGTTTAGTAGATGGAAAAGCGAAGCTGCTTAGAGATGATTATTGTGATGGTCTTGGGAATTGCCTCCCGGTCTGCCCAACGAATGCAATCAGCTTTGAAGAGAGAGAAGCATTGGAATATAATGAAGAGGAAGTAAATCGAAATATTGAGATGAAGAAAGCAGAGCAGGCAAGACATAGTCAGAACGAAGAGAAGGCACATGCTCATCATGGACATCATCAGCATGGTTTATCCGGCGGCGGTTGTCCCGGCTCCAGAGCAATGAGTCTTCAGAGAGAGGAAGCTCAGGCGACTTCTCAGGCTCCGGTTACTGCTCCGGTCTCTACACCTTCTATGTTGAGACAATGGCCGGTACAGATACAATTGGTACCCCCGAATGCTCCTTACTTCCAGAATGCGAATCTTTTAATTGCAGCAGATTGTACCGCTTATGCCTTCGGAGATTTTCATCAGTTTATGAAGAATAAGATTACACTGATCGGTTGCCCTAAGTTAGATGAGGTTGATTATTCCGTAAAGCTGACACAGATTCTTAAGATGAATGATATCAAGAGCCTGACCGTAATCCGTATGGAAGTTCCCTGCTGCGGAGGTATCGTTCATGCTGTAAAGACGGCAATGGCTAACAGTGGGGTAATGATCCCTTGGAGAGTCGTAACCATTGGTACGGACGGATCCATTATTGAAGACTAATCACAATGTGATACATTTTTTAAACGTAGCAAGAATAACTGCTTATTTTATGTTCTATTCTAGAAAGGACAATCGAACTTCCCTCCTGCATTGCAGGATAGAAGCGAATGTCCTTTCTTGATTCATTCAGTAGATATCGGTTCCTTTCTTCTATTTTACAGTAGCAGATGAACTTATTTGACATATCTTTGTAGTATCAAGATATTTGAAAGTATGGTGTGTTATAGGCAATATATCGTCTGTCGATGTCATATTGTGCTTTTTACTGGAGGTAGCTATGGAAGAAGGCAAAGCAATTCATATGCCACTAATCGGAGATATGGCACCTGCATTTCATGCAGTTACAACTCAGGGTGAGATTGATTTTCCGGAGGATTATTACGGAAGCTGGGTTATCCTATTCAGTCATCCGGCTGATTTTACTCCGGTGTGTACTACCGAATTCATGACCTTTGCAACAATGATAAATGATTTTAAGGCACTGAATACAGAGCTGGTCGGACTCTCCATCGATTCTTTATATTCGCATATTGCATGGCTTAGAAAAATAAGAGAATTAGTATGGAAGGACATTAAGCATGTTGATGTCACTTTTCCGCTTATTGCGGATATTTCGATGGATATCGCAAAGAGGTACGGAATGCTGCATCCGAATAACTCGACGACAGCAACGGTAAGAGCGGTATTTATCATTGATCCGACCGGAGTCATCCGTGCAATTCTATATTATCCGGCTTCCACGGGGCGTAATATGCAGGAGATTATGAGAATTATCATGGCGTTGCAAAAGGCGGACTGTGAGAAAATAGCAACACCGGCGAATTGGGTACCCTGTGATGATGTTATCCTTCCACCACCGGGAACCTGCGGTGCTGCAATGGAGCGGGTAGAACAGGTTTATGATAATCAATATTGTCTGGACTGGTTCCTCTGCTTCCGACAATCCAATTGTATGCCCTGCAATCAGGAGCAGGAGATCCTACCTTATCCGTCCATGTATCCCAGCAGAAGTAGAAGGAATTATCGTATTCCATAAGGCTTTATACCAAAATCTGACTATAGCAGGTTTTGGTATTACATAATAACATTAAAGATTGAAGGATGAATAAAATTGTGGTAGAATAGGCAAACGGATGTATAACATCATAAATATCATACTTTAAGAAAGCCTGGTAGAACACAAAATGAACAATCATAAACACAGCTTTGCAGCCAAGATAGCACTATTTATAGCAACATTAATCTGGGGTAGTTCCTTTCTTGTTGTGAAAAATTCAATGGACGTAATGCAGCCTCATATGCTGTTAGCTTTTCGTTTCACCATTGGATGTATTCTTCTATGCATCTTTTTCCATAAACGATTAAAAAAGCTGAATAAAGAGTATTTTATCAAGGGCGGTATTCTGGGTACCTTACTTTTTATCGCCTATAGCCTCCAGACCATTGGTATTACTGATACAACACCGGGAAAGAATGCCTTTCTGACTGCAATTTACTGCGTTCTGGTTCCCTTTTTCTTCTGGCCGGTGGATAAGAAACGACCGGATGGCTTCAATATTATCGCTGCCTTTATCAGTATTATAGGAATTGGATTGGTTTCCTTAAACGGTGATTTGTCAATCCGCATGGGAGATGGACTGACCTTGGCCAGCGGTGTGGTTTATGCAATCCATATCGTCGCGGTAGCTAAGTTTTCCGGTAAGAGAGACCCAATTCTTTTAACTATTTTGCAATTTGGTTATGCGGCGATCTATTCCTGGACCATTGGTCTTATATTTGAAGATATTCCGACAAACTGGAGCACCGATTCGATCATTGGTCTTGTATACCTTGCAGTATTTGCAACGGCAGTTGCTCTGTTATTGCAGAATGTTGGTCAGAAATATACACATCCGGCACCGGCGGCCATCATTATGAGTCTGGAATCAGTCTTTGGTGCACTGTTTTCCGTGATTTTCTATCATGAGGTGATTTCAACCCGCTTATTCATTGGTTTTGGCTTTATTTTTATAGCGGTTATCATATCGGAGACAAAGCTTAGCTTTTTATTCAAAGCGAAAAATAAGTTAGAGATGCCTGAGATCGTGCCGGCAAAAGATTTGATTATCACCGAGGAAGTTGAAGTCGGTGTGGAATGATGAATCATCAGAAGAAGACAGATTAGAAGATCGTTGTCACTATAGAATATAGGCATAGATAAAATTAGGTTAAGTAATAAGAAAGGACAACATGTATTCCTTCACTCTGTGGGGAAAGTATGTTGTCCTTTCGATCGATTGTTGCCATTTGTTTGCTACGAATTAATATAATTAAACTAAAAAGAATTTTTGAATGATCTCTGAAATTTCATTTTCTCCGTCTTCGGCGGTAACCGCTTCTAAGGGTGATTTGCCAAACAGGTTACAGATATATTCCATGCCAAGACCCTTACTTGCGTTGATCGAGGTATATTCCAGAGTATATTCACTTGTGAATTCGGCATTTAAGCTTGACTTGGTTGCTTCGTACATTTCACGCTGAAAGCATTCCAGCTTTTCTTTGTCATTACTTGTCACTAAAAATTTTAAGGGTGCTTCCGCAAGCCCGAGATCGGGGCTTCCCATGTCGACGAATCTGCAGTCACAGCCGCCCTTTTTATAGCGGTCGAATTGAATATCGTTGTAATTAAAATATACATGATTTTCGGTATATACACGACAGGAGACATCCAGTTCATATGCTTTTAGAAACAGTCGATACGTTAAATTCGTACAGATCGGAACTGTGTGTAGTGTATCCCCGGTATGATTATCAATGATATGAGCTCCATTTAATGCCACGGAGTAGGAGGCTCCATAATTATTGAGTTGCAGTTCATGTATTGTATTAAGAATTAAGTTTTTGTTTCTGCCGGAAGCGATGGATACTTTCTTACCTGCTGTGCAAGCACGCGCTACCGCTTCTTTATCTACTTCTGAAATCTGATTGGGTTCCTGCTTCCGTGTCCCATCTACATCCAAGAATAATAAATCGTAGTTCATTGCAGTCCTTCCTAATGATTACAAGATATTTGTATAACAGAAATGTTACAAAATTGTGAATTCAAATACAAATTATACTTTATAATTCGAGGAAATTCTATTGTAAAAGTGTACGAAGAATCTTTAATTTAGGCCATCACTTTCGCCTTTGTAACCATATTTTACCCTGGGCATAAGATAAAGCATAGGAATCACCTTGCACTGCATAGGCTGTTCTAGCCAATCTACAGTACAATCTGATCAGGCGACGTAACAAAGATTCGTGCAGCCGGGCTGAAAATCAGCAACAGGAAGATTAGACCTGTGGGACAGAGTAACATTACTGCTATATGTGTTCCACAGGTCATTTTCTGCCCATGGAACATCTGCCTATGCTTTGCCTTATTAAGGAGGTAACGTAAATGACAGACCAGACAGGGTTGTCGATGAAGGAAGTTAGGGAACGACAGAGGAAATACGGAAAAAATGTGATAATTATAAAAAAAAGAGGAAAAGTTCTTAAGCATCTGAAGCATATCTATTCTGAACCGATCTATCTGCTGTTGGCAATCTCAGCGTTAATCTATTTCATTTTGGGAGAAACAACGGATGGGATAGTTATGATATCCTTTGTCATCTTTGTCATCACAATTGATCAGTTCCAAGAGATTAGAACAGGGAAGGTCTTAAAAAAACTGAAGGAAATTACTTCTCCCAGAGTACAGGTTATTCGAGATGGAGAGAAGCAGTTACTTCTAAAGGAAGAGCTGGTTCCCGGTGATCTGGTGTTACTGGAAGAGGGAGTAAAGATTCCTGCTGACGGTCACCTCATTGCCTGTAGCGGATTAACGGTCGATGAGAGTATTCTTACCGGAGAAGCAAATCCGGTGCTGAAGGAAGTAATTACCGTATCAGATACAGAGATGCTTCGAGCAATTCAACCAAGGAACTTCTGTTATACAGGGACCCTGGTGTGTCTTGGAACCGGTCAAATGATCGTTGACCGGATCGGAAACAACACGGAGTATGGAAGAATTGCAGAAAAACTTATGATCATTGATAAGAATAAATCATTATTACAATGTCAACTGGGGGGTCTGGCAAAACAATGCAGTTGTTTTGCATTCGTCTTATTTATATTAGTAAGTGCCGTTACTTTTATTAATCTATCGGATTATATCCTCTCGGAACGATTGATTCATAGTCTGTTGGCAGGAACCGTGTTGGCTCTTTCCATGGTGCCCGGAGAATTTCCTGTGATATTGTCGGTATATTTTACAATGGGTGCCTTAAGGCTTGCGAAAAAGAAGACACTGGTAAGACGTCTATCATCGGTTGAGACACTAGGTGCTGTCTCGGTACTTTGCATGGATAAAACAGGAACCATTACTCAGAATTGTATGCAGGTGAAGGAGTCATATATTCCGGAGGTGGAGGGAGATCGCTTCTGTAAGGTGTTATCTCTGGCATGCCGTAGAGAAACCGGCGATGCCGTGGAAAAAGCCCTTCTTGATTTTGGTGAGCAGCTGTGCAGTTATTGCGACAATCGAGAAAGAGGGATACCTTCAGAGAACAGTGAGGATGAAGTGGCTGCCTGCTCGCTTCGAAAGCAAGATTATAGAATTCTGAAAGATTATCCCTTTACCAATGAGTTGAAAGCAATGGGACAGCTATGGGAAAAAGATAATCAAAGAATTCTAGCTGTGAAAGGAAGTCCTGAGACAATTCTAGCCATATCCGAGATATCTGATATGGAAAGAAAAATGATGGAGCATAAGCTAATCGAATTTTCTGCAAAAGGTTGTAAGGTGATTGCTGTTGCAGATACCAAATTTGTTGCAGCGGAGGAATATCCGGAAAATCTGTCTGATTGCAGTCTATGCTTTCGAGGAATGCTTGCTCTGGCTGATCCGCCAAGAGTAGCTATTACCGATGGATTATCCGCTTGCTATGAGGCAGGGATACGCATCATTATGATAACCGGAGATCATCCAATAACGGCGGTATCCATAGCGGAACAGGTTGGAATTAAAAATACACATCAGGTAATAACAGGGGAAGAAATCGAAGAAGCATCCGAGGAACAATTAAGAGAGCTTGTGAAAGACTGTAATATCTATGCAAGAGTTATGCCGCTTCATAAGATGCGTATTGTTAAGGCCCTAAAGGATAACGGTGAAGTTGTGGCAATGACCGGAGACGGAGTCAATGATTCTACCGCCCTAAAGATTGCTGATATTGGTATTGCTATGGGTCAAAATGGCAGCGAGGTGTCAAGAGAAGCAGCGGATATGATACTACTCGATGATAATTTTAACACTATCCTGGATACGATCAAAGATGGCAGGAGAATATATCATAATATTCAAAAGACAATTGCATATGTTTTGGCCTTCCATATACCGATTGCTCTAATCTGTCTGATCGCTCCTTTGGTCGGGATTGGCCCTGGTTCCCTCTTATTGATGCCACTACACATTGTACTTCTCGAACTGGTGATGAATCCGACGGTCTCAATTTCGTTGGAACGACAGCCCGCTGAACAGGATATCATGAAGAAAGCACCCCGTAATCAGAAAAAAGGTCTTATCAACGGGCAAACCTTTGTGAAAAGCTTTCTTCAAGGAGTCATGATATTCTTAGCATCCTTTCTTCTATATTATAGCATGATGAACCAGGGATATACGGTAGAAACAGCAAGAACCAGCGGCTTTATCGTCTTAGTTCTTTCCAGTATCCTTTTGGTCTTAGTAAACTGTTCGGAGAAGGAAACGATTATTACGATAATCAGAAGACTAAAAAAAGAAAAGGGAATATGGATTACAAATCTAATCCTCGTAGTCGGTCTATTCGTTTTAATCTATTCTCCGTTGCATGACAAATTCGGATTTGCTCCTTTAAGCTTTTCCAAGCTATTGATTTCCGTGGTCTTGTCCTTTGCGGCAGTGGTATGGTATGATATCGTTAAAATATTTCGAAATCTGTTAAAAGAAATTTAATTATAGATTAAAAGCAATCATTGAATTCCTACAAAACCTATGTTAATATAGTAGTAATAATCCTGTAAGGGATACTAAGGAGGTTTTGCCATGAAGATATCAACAAAAGGGAGATATGCACTTAGACTCATGTTGGATCTGGCATTGAATAATACCGGTGAATATATTACGATAAAAAGCATAGCAGCGCGTCAGGAGATCAGTGAAAAATATCTGGAGCAGATTATTTCCTTGCTTAATCGGGCAGGATATGTGAAAAGTATCCGCGGAGCACAGGGAGGTTATCGCCTTGCCAAGGAACCTTCCGAATATACTGTTGGTATGATATTAAGACTAACGGAAGGAAGTCTTGCGCCGATTGACTGTCTTGAGGATGATGGAGAATGCGGCAGGAACGGTCACTGTGTTACCAAAGAGGTATGGCAGGAGTTATATGATGCTATCTGCTCGGTAGTCGACCGTATTACGCTTCAGGATCTGGTAGATCGTCAACTGAATAATGTGCCTTTTGATTTTTCAATCTAAGCAATGGAGTTAGCAGGGAGTGTGATTCACACTTCCTGTTTGTTATTTGCACATCATATTGAAAAATATTTGAAAAATTTCTCAAATGGCTATTGACAAAACAACCCCGGTAAGTATATTATAAATACAATTCATATAAAACCTAGTAACTAAGTATGAATACTATGGAATATAAAAACACAACAAGATTTAAGTTGTTGAAGCTATGATAAAACAATGAATCTTGTAATACAATGAAAAACGGAGGGTAATCTATGGCAAGAGAAAAGAAATTACATTTTGAAACCTTACAGCTTCATGCAGGTCAGGAAAAGCCGGACAGTGCTACCGGTGCCAGAAGTGTTCCGATCTATCAGACAACTTCCTATGTATTTGAAGACAGCGCTCAAGCAGAGCGGAGATTCAATCTCAGTGAAGGTGGAAATATTTACACCAGACTAATGAATCCTACCTCCGATGTATTCGAGCAAAGAATTGCCGCCTTAGAAGGTGGCGTTGCTGCACTTGCAACTTCCTCAGGAGCGGCTGCGATCGCATATTCAATCCAGAATATTGCACATGCAGGCGACCATATTATTTCTGCTCAGACCATCTATGGTGGTACGTATAATCTGTTTGCCAACACCTTACCTGATTTTGGTATATCAACTACCTTTGTGGATGGTGATGATCCAAGCAATTTTGAAAAAGCAATTCGAGAGAATACAAAAGCAATCTTTATTGAGAGCTTAGGAAATCCTAATTCCAGCATCATTGATATTCAAAAGGTTGCTGAGATCGCACATCGTAATAAATTGCCGTTAATTGTAGATAATACCTTTGCAACACCTTATCTGCTTCGTCCGATCGAATATGGAGCGGATGTTGTAGTACACTCCGCAACCAAGTTTATCGGAGGACATGGAACGACCATTGGTGGTGTGATTGTTGACAGCGGTAAATTCGACTGGGAAGGCTCAGGTAGATTCCCTTCCTTAACGGAACCGAATCCCAGCTATCACGGAGTTCAATTTACAAAAGCAGTAGGTGCTCTTGCTTATATTATTAAAATCAGAGTTACTCTTATGAGAGATACCGGATCCACCATCAGTCCTTTCCATTCATTCTTGTTCCTACAGGGGCTGGAAACTTTATCACTTCGTGTGGAACGACATGTGGAAAATGCCTTAAAGGTGGTTGATTTCCTTAGTAAACATCCTAAGGTAGAGAGAGTAAATCATCCCTCCTTACCGGATAATCCGTATCATTCTCTTTACAAGGAATACTTCCCGAAGGGAGCCGGTTCCATTTTTACCTTTGAGATCAAGGGTGACGCTGCTGCAGCAAAGAAATTTATCGACCAGCTTCAGATATTCTCGCTGTTGGCGAATGTAGCTGATGTAAAATCCCTGGTAATTCATCCGGCTAGTACAACACATTCTCAGATGAATGAACAGGAATTATTAGCATCCGGTATTCACCCGAATACCATACGATTATCCATCGGAACAGAACATATCGACGATATTCTTGACGATTTGGTAAATGCATTTGATAATATATAATAGAAGATAATATAAATAATAATGAAAACTGTATATACAGAGAAGGAGTTAATATGGCAGAGTATAAGAAAAGAATAACAGAGCTGGTTGGTAACACACCTTTACTTGAACTGACAAATTATAGCAGACAGCATGAGCTTGGTGCAAAGCTTGTGGCAAAATTGGAGTATTTTAATCCGGGCGGCAGCGTAAAAGATCGTATTGCAAAGAAGATGATTGAAGAGGCACTTAAGAGTGGTGAAATTGATCAGAATACTACCATTATCGAACCTACCAGTGGTAATACCGGTATTGGTCTTGCCAGTGTATGCGCAAGTTATGGTTTGAAGCTGTTAATTGCTATGCCTGAGACCATGAGTATTGAACGTAGAAATCTGATGAAGGCATATGGTGCAGAATTAGTTTTGACCGAAGGACCCAAGGGGATGAAGGGTGCCATTGAGAAAGCAAAGGAGCTGAAAGAAGCTACTCCGAACAGCTTTATTCCTTCCCAGTTTGAGAATCCAAACAATCCCAAGGTTCATGAAGAGACGACCGGTGTTGAGATTTGGAATGATACCGAAGGAGAGGTCGATATCTTTGTTGCCGGTGTAGGTACGGGTGGTACGATTTCCGGAGTCGGAGCATATCTTCGTTCCAAGAAACCTGATGTTAAGATTATTGCAGTAGAACCTGCGGATTCTCCCGTTTTATCCGAGAAGCGTGCCGGTGCTCACAAGATTCAGGGCATTGGTGCAGGCTTTGTACCGGATACCTTAAATACGAAGATTTATGACGAGATTATCACGGTAACAAATGATGCTGCTTTTGAAACCGGAAGAGAAATCGCGAAGAAGGAAGGCGTTCTTGTCGGTATTTCTTCAGGTGCTGCTCTTTGGGCTGCAACTCAGGTTGCGAAGAGACCGGAAAATGCCGGTAAGACGATTGTAGTACTTTTACCCGATACCGGTGAAAGATATTTGTCTACAATAATGTTCGCAGAATAATGGATCAGAATTAGTATTATAACGAAGAGCCTTATTTGGAAAGAGGAGAAATCTTAAATTCGAATAAGGCTCTTTTTTTGCTGAATAAGGTTTGTTTTCCATCCGGTTTTAATATATTGGTATATATATTGAGCTGTTTGTAAGCGTGTCACCGTTATTTAAGAAGCGAACTATTTATAGGGTATCTCATATAATGAAGGATGGTATGAATACAGGCAGGAGAGGATTACGTATGCCTAAGGTAATATTGGATGCAGGACATGGTGGAAGTGATGTGGGAGAATATTATGAGCGCAGAAGTGAGAAGAATGATAATCTGCTCTTAGCATTACGTGTCGGACAATTCCTTACAGAGCGCGGCATTGAAGTAGAATATACCAGAACAGCTGATGTTTATCTACCTATGATGAATCGGGTTAATATTGTAAATCAGGAGGATGCTGATCTGTTGGTATCGCTTCATCGACTTTCCGGCAATGCTTATCATTCAACTCCAAGCCTGGACTTTTTTATTAAGGAGAATGACGAGATTGGACTGAACGCAGCAAATAATATCGGTCAAAGCTTAAAGGGCAGTGGGTATGAACGGTATGGGAATATTGTCCGAACCGATATTCCCATACTCAGCGAGACCGATATCCCAGCAATAATGGTTGGTATTGGATATATTCGGTCAAAAAATGATAATTTAAATTATGATAATAATTTTGTTGAGATAGCAGAAGGCATTGCCGATGGAATATATAAGACGTTGATGAGCACAGAGTCTGGAGTAAGCATATCGGATTATATCGGCAATCAGTATGGCTATCGGGTAGTATTAGGTCCCTTTCGGGACTACAATGAGGCTATTTATCATCAGCTTATACTATATGGACTGGGTTATGTAGGAGAACTTCATATATCTAGGAATTACTATATCTATATTATCGGCTTCTCGGATTTGGATGATGCTGCCCGGACAGAACTGGATTTACGTAGATACGGTTTCCGTAGTTTTGTTATCAAAGATTAGACAGGGTTCGAAAACAAAGGATCGAAAACGAATGGAAAACAATCTCTGCTGTGTCTTGACTTGTATTCGCATTTCATTTATAATTAGTTGAATCTATATTGCAAAAGGTACAATTAAATCAAACGAATTTGATTGTAGTGAAATCCTTGATCATTAATTTGATCGTGGATCTTTATGGAGCAGGATCACTATCAAACATGAAAGAGTGTGTATCTATGTTGAAGAGTATGACAGGCTTTGGGCGCTGTGAAATTGCCGGAGTTGATCGAAAAATAACAGTAGAGATGAAGGCAGTCAATCACAGATATTGTGATATTTCAATCAAGATGCCTAAGAAACTGAGTTTTTTTGAAGCAGGCATTCGTAATGTATTAAAGCAATACATTGGTAGAGGTAAGATAGATGTCTATATTACATACGAAGACTACACGGAGAATAACGTATGTGTTAAGTATAATGCGGATCTGGCCAGAGAGTACTATGCTAATCTGGAGAAGATGAGCAAGGAATTTGGTGTTGAAAATGATATCCGAGTTTCCGCTCTTTCCAGATACCCTGAGGTATTTACCTTAGAGGAGCAGACCATTGATGAGAAGGAGCTATGGGCGCTTGTCGAGGAGGCAGTGAATACTGCAGCCGGTCGCTTTGTAGATACCCGTATCAGCGAGGGTGAGCATCTTAAGCAGGATATTGTTGCAAAGCTTGACAGTATGCTGAAGCTAGTGGATTTCATCGAAACAAGATCTCCGGAGATTGTAGCGGAATATCGAAATAAGCTGATGGCTAAGGTTACCGAATTGCTTGGTGATACCAGGGTCGAGGAAAGTATTCTTGTTACAGAGGTGACAGTATTTGCTGATAAAATCTGTGTTGATGAAGAGACGGTAAGACTTCGTGCTCATATCATTAATATGAAGGAAGCCTTGAATGAGAGCGACAATGTGGGTAGAAAGCTTGACTTTATTGCTCAGGAGATGAACCGAGAGGCCAATACCATTCTTTCGAAGGCAAATGATCTTGAGGTTACCAACAAGGCAATTGATTTAAAGACTGAAATTGAAAAGGTAAGAGAGCAGATTCAAAATATTGAATAGAAGCAACAGAAATGAGGAATAACTTTGAATAAGTTAGTGAATGTTGGCTTTGGTAATGTTGTGAATTCCAGTAAAATTATCGGTATCATCAGTCCGGAAGCTGCACCAATTAAACGTATGGTGCAGACTGCGAAGGATACAGGTATGGCAATTGATGCAACCTGCGGAAGAAGAACAAAAGCAGTGATTGTTACAGAGAGTGGTCATTTGATTTTATCCTCCCTGCTGCCGGAGACGATTGCAGGACGAGTAAATCAGAAGGAAGTATCCGATAATACAGATGCTGTAGAATAATTATAAAATAATGTAACAATAGGAAGGAGATATATAAAATGTTGCATCCATCATATACGGATTTAATGAGAATAGTAAATAGTGAGGTAGAGCCCGGTGAACAGCCGGTTGTTAACAGTAGATATTCCATCGTCATCGCTACCGCGAGACGTGCCAGACAGATCATTGACGGATCCATACCGTTAGTTGATGTTGCTTATCCCAAGCCTTTATCCATTGCAGTGGAGGAGTTATATCGTTCCAAGGTTAAAATTGTTGGCGATGATGAAACAAGAGAGAACGATAACCAGCAATAATCTGCTATGAAAGTATGACTACGATTTAGATGCATTTTTATAACATATTAATCAGCACTTTCATATTATCTTTATATGAAGGTGCTTTATCGTTATATACGGTATCATTCAGATCTGGGAAAGGAAGATTACCGTGTCTTATGAGCCTCATGCAGTAATTAAGACAAAGGCAAATCGAGGTAAGTTTTATGGAAGCAACAGATAACAGGGATTTTGAGGAAGATAATGAGTTCACAGAGGAGTTTGCAACGGAGGAACCCCTTGAGGTAGAACAGCTGGATACGGAGGAGTTGGCAGAGCCTGAGATCAAAGGAAAGAGTAATGCAAAAGGATTTTTATATGATCTGATTTTCTATGCGGTTTTAATTTTTGTCTGTATCTACATCCTTCCGAACTTTGTTATACAGAGAACCATCGTAGATGGATCCTCTATGGCAGAGACATTGCATGACGGGGAGCATCTGTATGTCGAGAAGCTATCCTATCGATTTGATGCACTGGATCGATTTGATATCATTGTTTTCTACCCCTATGGGCGTGAAAACGAAGAGTATTATGTGAAAAGAATTATCGGAATGCCGGGAGAAACAATTCAGATTATAGGCAGTGATATCTATATCAATGGTGAGATCCTATCAGAGCATTACGGAAAGGATCCAATCACGGACCCTGGTAGAGCAGCCATACCGATCACGCTTGGTGAGGATGAATATTTCGTAATGGGAGATAATCGAAGTGTCAGTAAGGATAGCCGCTCGGAGGAAGTCGGTAATGTAAAGAAGGAGAATATCGGTGGTAGAGCTATTTTTCGAATAAAACCCCTTAGCAAATTCGGAACCATTGATTAATATAGAGGAACAATAAAATTCTATTTTTATTGCTTGCAATTTACATAGGGATTCGGTAGAATAGATAATGTTCTGACAAACAGGAGTTGCATTTATGAAGGTAATCAAGGAGCATATTAAGACCGGAAGCTTCAAAAAGTTCTATCTTCTCTATGGCAGTGAGGATTATCTGAAGAAGCTGTACCGAGATAAACTGAAGGCAGCAATTCTACAGGATGGCGCTGATATGAATTATTCCTTCTTTGAGGGAAAAGATGCAGAGCCAAAGAAGGTTTATGAGGCGGCACAGACATTACCTTTCTTTAGTGACAGAAGGCTGATCGTTGTAGAGAATAGCGGATTATTCAAAGCAGCCAGTGAAATGAGTGAACTGTTGGACGAGACTCCGGATACAACCGTTGTTGTGTTTGTGGAGTCAGAAATAGATAAACGCAGTAAGCTTTTCAAACTGATCAAGGATCAGGGGACCATTTCTGAGATGAATGGATTGGATGAACAGAATCTGAAACTTTTCGTTGCATCCTTATTGGAGCAGGAGAAAAAGAAGATCACCGAGTCCACCATCATGTATCTGCTGGATAAAACCGGTTCGGATATGGTGAATATCTGTAATGAAGTAGAGAAGCTATTAAGTTATACCTATGGAAAAGATGTAATTACGACCGAGGATATTGATGCGGTTATTACGACTCAGATCACCGGGAAGATCTTTCTGATGATTGATGCAATCGGAACAAAACAGCAAAGCAAAGCGTTGGAGCTTTATTATGATCTTTTATCGGTTCGAGAGAAGCCGATGTCGATTCTGTATTTGATTATCCGGCATTTTAATATTTTGCTTCAGACGAAGAACCTACAGGCACTGGGATATAATTCCTCCTCGATCAGTGAGAAGGTTGGAGTTCCTCCCTTTGCGGTGAATAAGTATATAGGTCAGGCAAAAAACTTTTCAATCACAAGGCTTAAGGAAGCACTGGAATTTGGCACAGAGATTGAAGAACAGGTAAAAACAGGGCGAATGCTTGAAAAGATAGGTGTAGAGCTCTTTATTGTTACCTTTAGCAAAAAATAATTCAGGAGTATGATTTCCTGAAAATACTAACTGAGGATTATTCATGAGGCTTGCCTCATAATAATAATATATGGAAGCGTATCGAAGTGGTCATAACGGCCCTGACTCGAAATCAGGTAGTCCCTAACGGGGCTCGTGGGTTCGAATCCCACCGCTTCCGCTTGTGAGGAGATGTTTATTGACATCTCCTTTTTCTTTGTGTTTTATGATATAATTAAGCGTAATGAGCATGTTGCAAACTTGATTGCAAACATGTGAGTGGAGTAAAGATCAGGATTATATTTTATTTGTGTAAATAATTATATTATTTTATAAATAAGTGCAACCATGGTAAGTTTTTCTGCGTCTAATGTTTGAAAGAGTTAATAAACAGCTATTTAGTTATAGAGGAAATTTTGGTACCCTAGGGTGTCCGGAATTCAAGTAATTTAAAGAAAGGATTGGTGTTTTATGAGAAGATTATTTGTTCTAATGTTAAGTGGTGTGATATTATCCTCATCCGTATCAATCGATGCCACTGCAACTACAGAGAAAGCCGTGAAGGTTAATGCAATTTCGTCCGACGCTTCAATCGGAATTATTAAGGGGGAGCCTGTCGGCAGTTCGGTATCACCTTCTCAGGCAGCTCTTGAGACAGCAATCAAAATGGTAAAGGCAAAGATTGCAATCCCGTCAGAATATTCTGAGTTTAATTACTACTTCAATGATGCGACCGCATATTCCGATGCAAATTGGACCATGACCTGGAGTACCAAGGATGGAAATGCTCATATCACCATAAGCTGTGATGCGGATTATCGTATTACCAGCTTCAATCAGTATGATTATTCAAAATCAGAAACCGGAATTTCAAAGTATCTTAAAACAGAGCTTAAGAAGACTGCAGAGGAGTTCATTACGAAGGTAGCTCCCGGAACCGGTGGTAAACTGGAATTCGTAGCTGCTAACTTTGACAGTGTATATAGTGGTAACTATGTTTATCATTACCAGAGGGTTGAAAATGGTGTAGTGTTCCCGGATAATACGGTTCAAGTCTATGTCAACAGCGTTACCGGTAAGGTAACTGCGTTCTATCTCAATTGGTTGTATAATGCAAAAATGCCTTCCGCCAAGGTGGAAATCACGAAGGATGAAGCAACGAAGCTGATTAAAAAGAATATGAAGATGAAGCTGGTTTATCGCTCCAATTACTATACTATTTATGATACGAAGGGATTTGCCAATACCCAGAAGAAGGCTTTTCTGGTATATGAACCGACGCAATCCTATATTTCGATTGATGCGAAGACCGGTAAAATATATCTGACCAAATCAGAATGGGTTAATACACGTAATGAAATGGAAAGTGCAAAGGATGCTGCGGCTGCAGAGACCAGTACAGCTACCGGCAATACGGAATTGACCGAAGAAGAGATGCAGAAGATAAAGGAATTAAAGAATATTATCTCTAAGGAAAAAGCGATTAAAAATATAACCAGTAATTCCTCCTTATATCTGGACGAGAATCTGACCTCATACTCGGCAACCTTAAATAAAATTGACGGCAGCAACGGAAAGTCCTCCTATGTCTGGAATATCAGCTTGAGTGATCCGAGAGAGATTAACTATGAGAAGGATAAGAGTTATTACAGAGGCTATGCATATGCCAGTGTAGATGCAGTTACCGGCAAGATCCTCAGTTACTATGCAAGTGTAAAGAGCTATTATGATGAGATCAATAAAAAATGGCAGACTGTAAAAATACCTTATGATCAAAAAGAAGCGAAGGTAATCCTTGAGAAGTTCTTAAAGAAACAAGCAAATGAACGCTTCACAAATTCTGTATTGGTAAATACTAACGATGATTATGTAGTATACTATAAAAATGATAAACCGGTTTACGGTGGTTACCATTATCAATATAATCGTGTGCATCAGAGTATTGAATATCCTTACAACAATATCTATGGCTCGGTTGATGGGGTAACAGGAAAGATCTATTCCTTTGGTTCTTACTGGGATGAGAATATTGAGTTTGAATCACCGAAGGGTGCTATGACAGCCGATCAAGCAATGGATGCATATCTTAGCAAGGATGGATATGAGCTGAAGTATGAGATCAATCAAATTACAAAATATGATGACTCCAAGAAGACCAAGGACTTATTTGACTATAATAATCTGACCTCAACAGAGTATGAAGTACGATTGGTTTACCAACCTAACATTAATCCAAGCTTTATCTCACCCTTTACCGGAGATCAGTTGAATTATTCCGGAGAAGTATATAATGAAACAATGCCATATCAATATACGGATATAAAGGATGAAGCAAAGTATCGTAATGTATTACTTCTTGCTGATATGAATATTGGTTTTGAGGGTGAGAAATTCCTTCCGGATCAGTCTATTACAGTTGGGGAAATCAATGAGCTGTTAGATAAAATCGGCAGTTATTACTACATGGATAATACCTCAGCAGTGAAGGATAATAGGCTAATTACCAGAGAAGAAATTGCGATGACCTTCATCGAGAAGCTGGGTCTGTCAAAGGTGGCAAAGGTGAGTGGAATCTATAAGACCGGTTTTGCGGATGAAGCAGCGATCAGTGAAAATTACCTGGGAGCAGTTGCCTTGGCTAAGGGATATGGATTGATGAGTGCTGACGGAGAGAACAAGTTTAATCCGAAGAATAACATCAGCCGCTTAGATGCTGTGAATTTAATTCTTAGCTATATAGAAGTACAAAAAAGCGGAATTTATTAAGATAGGAACGAAGCCGGAAGAAACTCATGATATGAGTTTCTTCCGGCTTTGTTTGTATCACAGAGAAAATAAACCACCTGCTATGCAGGTGTGTCCCCAACTAGCTTCAGCTTCAAGTAAAAAACCTCCTATGATATTATATTTGTAGGTTTGCCAACCACAAAAATATACATAGGAG
>JAEZUM010000001.1 GCA_023421075.1 Bacillota bacterium | reverse complement strand
AGCCCTTTAGGGCAAGCCTGAGGAAGTAGTGCGGTTGGCAAATCCCTCAGGCGCCTTCCGGGCGCTTGTTGGTAAAAGCCCCTTATAGGGGCAGAGCAAACCACCGGCTAAGCCGGTGGTCATGATTGGTGGTAGTATCGTTTGAAGCATTTTTATTGGATGGATTTAGTCATCCCAGCACGCAAATAAGGCTGTCCTATCGGACAGCCTTTATTATTAAACTTAATTATGCAATGTTATTGATAGCCTTGGATAAGCGAGATACTTTTCTAGAAGCTGTGTTCTTGTGATAAACGCCTTTAGAGCAAGCCTTATCGATCTCGGAAACTGCTTCAACTAAGCTTGTCTTAGCAAGATCCTTGTTGCCTGCAGCAACAGCAGCATCTACTTTCTTGATCATAGTCTTAACCTTGGACTTGATTTGCTTATTTCTAGCAGCCTTAGTCTCGTTTACTA
Organism: Bacillota bacterium; assembly: GCA_023421075.1. Lineage (GTDB taxonomy): Bacteria > Bacillota > Clostridia > Lachnospirales > Lachnospiraceae > Mobilitalea. The sequence goes on along the minus strand of JAEZUM010000001.1, from coordinate 3,101 downwards.
ATATTCTCTTCTTAGCAGATTTAATGTTAGCCAATTCGTACACCTCCAAATATTAATTTAATTATCAACCACAGTGCCAAGTACACCAAATTGAGAGTGAGATGTAGGCTTGGATTTGGTCGTTCGAATACTTTGTTTCATTAAATCCGGACACGGACGTTCTAATGGAAACATACTATTATATAGTAGTCTATCTGATTTGTTCTGTCAATACATAATTTTAAAAACTTTGCAAAAAAATATATACTATAAAGAAATGGTTTTGAAGTTAGTTATCTTTGATTTTCCTATGTTTTCTGTAAGGCAATAAAAATAATGATACGGAGGAATGTTAGCTTGAATAATAAAATCAGAACAGACTTAGCGCTTGAGATGAGAGAAAGTTTTCCGGAGGATGATGTTGAGATAAAAGGGGTCGTCTTAACCGAGAATTATGACGAGACAAATAATGTACGGGTATCTGTGGTAGAGATTAAGGATTCGAAGGGGGCTCAGGCAATGCAAAAACCCATCGGAACCTATATCACAATTGAAGCACCGGACATTAATAAATCTGGGGACGATTATTTCAGACCGGCCTCTGACGAGATAGCGAAGCATCTGAGAAGTCTTGCCGGTAATTTGAAGCGGGAAGAAATATTAGTAGTGGGGCTGGGTAATCGAGAGGTTACACCGGATGCTCTTGGACCTCAGGTTGTAGATAATCTATTTATTACAAGACATTTAATTCGCGAATACGGCACCGAGTTTAAGGAGAAGCATCATCTTGGTAGCGTAAGCGCCATTTCTCCGGGCGTTATGGCTCAGACCGGGATGGAGACCCTGGAGATAATTAAAGGAATTATTAAAGAGACTAAACCTAAGCTTCTGATTGTAATCGATGCGCTGGCTTCCCGTAGTGTGAGCAGAGTGAATACTACCGTACAGTTGACTGATACCGGCATCAGCCCCGGTTCCGGAGTGGGTAATAACCGAAAAGCCTTGAATGAAGAGAGCCTGGGTACCAAGGTAATTGCCATCGGAGTTCCTACTGTAGTTGATGCAGCCACCATTGTAGCGGATAATTTAACAAAATATATGGAGAAAAGCGGCTTTGATGAAAATGACATAAATCAATTTATTTATGAAATACGAGAACAACAGATCGAGAACATGATTGTGACTCCGAAGAATATCGATGAATCGGTGAAGAGAATCAGCTATACCATATCGGAAGCATTAAATTCCTGCTTTGCACAAACGGTATAAGGTGAATATAAAACAATTCACATGGGAAGAATTGCGATACTCGGTATATTTTATAGCTTTTAGAATATATTGAAGTGTAGTGAGCATACATCAAGCTTGCTTGTAGGTAGGCGATCGGAGCCGGAGCTCATGAACATTTTTTGTTCATGAGATATTGAATCAGGCTTGAGGTGTAAGCCGCTTTTATCAGGCGGGAGGCAGGCATGAATAATCATCGAATTCGTATTCCATATAGAAAAAGATATCCCGGATATCGACTCAACATTTATTTTGTTCTTTGGACATTAATTATCATAGGATCTATTTATCTTTTATTGCGTTTTGCAGCAATATCCTTTTCGGAAGAAATTGGTCAAGCCAAGGTAAGCTACAAAGATGCAGTAGTCTATTATATCGGAAATAAAGTGATGGAAACGGGGTCTCCCTTAATCAGTTATACACTGGCGAAGCAAAAGGAGGATGCCCCTTTTCCCTTTGCTGCGATCAATAACCCGTTTTCTATTCGGTATTTTGTGAAGGATCAATCGAAGCTAATGGCAAGAGCAAAGGAATATTCTCTAAATGAGGACTATGTACTGGGTAATCAGGCGGGGGAACCAGCCAGTACCGCGGTTATGAGTTCAGAGAAGGAGCAGATTACAGATGGGGCGGATGCAATCGCTCCTGTATTAACCGGGATTAAACTCTATACCCTGGAGACCGGAATTCTAAGCAAGGAATATATTCTAACAAATGGTGAGATCTATGATGCACAGGCATATCAATATTTTTCTGCTAATGACAAAGAAATGGAGTTTTCAGATGGACGCCTTGAGATGGGTTATGCTGAGGGAGAATTGGAGATCCGAGAAGCAGAGGAGGATGAGGTTATTGAGACCTCCAATCCCGGGAATGTAGTAGATTATACAATGGAGCAGTTGAAGGACCTGAATTTTTTGATACGTAATTTTTATATTGTGGATCCTTCGACTAAGGTTACCGATGAACTCTTTGATGCCGAGAAATTGTTAAGTAAGGATATGACAATCTCTCAAAATAATGAAGCTCCTCAAATATTGATATATCATACTCATTCACAGGAGGCTTATGTTGATAGTAGAGAGAATGAGATGTCCGATACCGTAGTTGGTGTGGGAAGCTATCTCGAACAGATTCTGGAGGATCGTTATGGTTATAATGTAATTCATGATACATCTACTTATGATATCATTGATGGTAAGCTGGATCGTAATAAAGCTTATAATAAAGCACTGGAGGGTATATCAAAGATATTGGATGAGAATCCGACCATTGAGGTAGTAATTGATCTACATAGGGATGGTACTACGAAGAGATCTACGAATATCAATGGGGAGGAGACAGCACAAATCATGTTGTTTAATGGTCTGAGTCGTGATCTGAATGGACCGCTTACAAACCTTGATAATCCTTATCTTCAGGATAATTTGGCATTGAGTCTGCAGTTACAGTTGAAGGCAATCGATATGTATCCAGGCTTATTTTATAAAAATTATTTAAAGTTTTTGAGATATAACATGCATGTACGACCAAAGTCTATTTTAATGGAGTTAGGTACATATAAGAATAGTCTGCAATCGGCAAAAAATGCAATGGAGCCCTTTGCAGAAATACTAAATGCCGTTTTACAAGGAAATTAGAAGGCGAAAAAGAGTTTTTACATTTCATAGTCTGTGCCAAGTGTGATAATCACACTTGGCACAGACTATTTGTATCACAGAGAAAATAAACCACCTGCTATGCAGGTGTGTCCCCAACTAGCTTCAGCTTCAAGTAAAAAACCTCCTATGATATTATATTTGTAGGTTTGCCAACCACAAAAATATACATAGGAG
>JAEZUM010000025.1 GCA_023421075.1 Bacillota bacterium | reverse complement strand
CCAAAGGGATATCCAACAATAAGCTTTCGAGTTCGTTCATGAATTCTAGCTTTGTCATCTATTTCACTCCTTCAAATATAATATTTATTTTCTTATAATAAGACTCCCACTCGTCTTTATATAACTTTAGTTGTGCCATACCCCTGTCGGTGATTTTGTAATACCTACGATTTCTACCTCCGAATTCCAGATCATATACCTCCAAACAATCTTCCTTCTGGAGCCTTCTAAGAACTGGATACAAGGTGGATTCCGATACCTCGATCGCCTGCCTTACATCCTGAGTGATCTTATATCCGTAGGTCCCTTCCGGTTCCTGAGAAATAGCTGCAAGTACAATCGCATCGAGAAGCGCTGAACCGGTATTAAATACCATAGTCTCAACTCCTTTCTGAGTTTTCCAAAGAATATAATATTGTTGATTTGATAATACTATACATCATATAATATTATATGTCAATAATTATTTTTGGAAATATTTTCGACTATTTTTCTACCACCTTTGCTCATGAAGTTATGTAATACGTCTCTTCACCCTATATAACGTTTCTCAACTGGATATCACTTCAACTTTTTTATCAATAACCCAAGAAGCAGCTATCCTCTTTATTATAAGCCCGTAGCCTGTGTTCTGCATTAAGGTCAGATTAAAAACAAGAAAAGGATAATCTCTGCTTGGAGATTATCCTGATGTTAATTAATATACGTTTATATATGACCGCCCAGGCCATAATAGCATCCTAAATTGCTGCTATGCAATTACAATCCGATTCTTTCGTTCCAGAACCTTTTCTTCTAAGATATGAATTATTTTCTTAAATTCTTCATCACTCTTACCGGACGGTTAATCATCTTGGGCTTTATATTAATCAGCTTTATATTAATCCGCCTTAGGCAATAACACAGTAAAGGTACTGCCCTTCCCTAATTCACTTTCCACAGATACACTGCCGCCATGAGCCTGTATGATTGATTTTACGATGGTAAGACCAATACCGCTCCCACCGGTGGTCCGGTTACGGGATTTATCGGCACGGTAAAAGCGTTCAAAGATATAGGGAAGCTCTTCCTTCGGTATACCGATCCCGTTATCATGAATTACGAAGCCGGAGGTAGTCCTACGATCAAGCATCTCGAAGGTTATTCTGCAGCCCTCGTTGGAATACTTTATTGCATTACTGAGCAGATTCACAATTACCTGCTTCATCCGGCTGTGATCCGCCAACAGTTGTGTATTCGGACCTTTTATCTCAATGGTCAGCTTCTTATTCATGCTTTCTGCTTCAAAGGTACTGACAACCTGCTCGATGACAGCCCGAAGATCCATTCGCTCTTTATTAAGCTTCAGATTATCTTTCTCAAGCTTCGCTAGGTTCTCCAGGTCTCCGACGAGCTTCCCGATACGTACCACCTCATCATAGCAGCTCTGAAGCCTCTCCGGTGATGCATCCCAGATTCCTTCCGTCATCGCTTCCAGGTATGATTGCAATATCGTGATCGGTGTTCTTAGCTCATGGGCTACATCCTCCGTCAGCTGCTTACGAAGCTTTTCCAAGGTCTCGAGGGATTCGGCCAGATGATTAATGGAGGATATCAGCAGTTGGAGCTCCTGTGTATCACTTTGTTCCTCCAGCCGTACCTCATATTTACCATCCGATATCTCCTTCGTGATCTCTACGGTCTTAAGGATCGGCTGACTGATCCGTTTGGCCAGCAGATGACCTACCAGCAAGGACACGACCAGAGATATCGCACCGACACTGATCAATATTATATTCAAAGAATGTAGAAATCGAAATTCATTTTCATTCAAAAAGAAGGGACCGAAGTAACTGATGCTGACACTTCCGATATTCGTTCCGGCTTGCTCCAGAATGTGAGATACCGAGGTAAAGTCCCCATCGAGCTGAGGGTACTCTATTCTCATCCGCTCTGATATATCATCCATAATCTGATTGCAGAGATTCATATCATGTGCCTGAGCATCCCACAGAATCTCTCCCTGCGCATCATAAACCTTGATAATATACCCCTCATAAAGAGAGAACATTCCGATCGCATGGACATAATCCATATTCCATTGATTTGTAAAGGCCGAGTACTGCTGGCTGATACTGGAGGTGATAATCTGTGTCTTAAGCTCCTGTTGCTTGCTGATATAATTTGTAAATTGCTGATTAATCAAAAGATTCGAGGTAAAACTGATGATGGCGATCGTGATTAAGACAATGATCAATATTGTCGACGACAGTCTTGATTTTAAGCTATGTCTCAACTACTCACCTCCAAATTTATATCCCACTCCATGAATTGTTTTCACATAACACGGGGTCTTTGGATCATCCTCAACTTTTTGTCTTAGGTTCTTTATATGGCTGTCAATCGTCCTGTCATAACCCTCGAACCCATCACCATACGCTGAGGCAATCAGTTCTTCTCTGGTAAATACTTTATTCGGATATCTGGTTAAAGCAGCCAAAAGCTTATATTCGTTCGGGGTAAGCTTAATCTCTTCACCCGCTTTGGCTACATAATAGCTTTCATAATCAATCACTAAATCTCCGCTATTAAAGGACTTCTTGGACAACAGTCCGGACATATCATCCGCAGATCTTCGAAGTACCGCTTCCATTCTGGCATACAGCGCTTTTAAGCTAAAGGGCTTCGTAATATAGTCATCTGCTCCAATGCCCAGCCCCTGCAGCATATCAGCCTCATCTGATTTCGCCGTAAGCATAATAATCGGTACCTTTGACTTTTTCCGTAAGGCTTTGCATACCTCCTCGCCGGTAAGCTCGGGCAACATCAGATCAAGTAAAACCATACCAACACTTTCCCGATCAAAGATCTCCAAGGCTCCCTTACCATTATCCGCAACAAGCACAGTAAAGCCCTTACTTTCCAGAAAGGACTTTACTACTGCGACTATTTTTTCTTCATCTTCAACAACTAATATCTTCTTGATAAAGTTATTCATTGAGTATTAACTCTCCACATCAAAAGGTTTGAGGAACTTATCAACTTGAATATCATTTCCCTTTTCATCCATTGTTTCTACTTTCGCAAATACCCAGGATTCTAATTTTGCGGGATCCACGCCTGCGTCAAGGAAAGGCTGAGGGTTAAGTACGAATACGATATCCTTATCATTGGTCTTCATATCCTTTGCCCACTCAAACATATTGCCATTGCCTAAGGCAACTCCATAATGATCCAGAGCCGTATGATAAGTTACGTTATCACGGTAATTTTTCACCAGCTTCTTATAAGAGTCAAGAGGAGAAGCATCACCGACATAGGTTACACTCGCATTTCCCAGGTCAGTTCCTACAATAATCTTGTCCCCGGATACCATCTCCTGAGGAAGCTTGGTGATATCAAGTCCGGCGTCGATAAAAGGCTGCGCATCTAATTCAAGCATGGCATCGGTTGTTGTCTTACTGAAATCCTTTGTCCAGACAAATCTTGCTTCACCGTCGGGAGAAGTTAAGGACCAACCACCAAAGTTGTCATCCGCCGATACCTCAGCCTGCATAGCATTTACCACAGCTTCAAAGGATTTCTCTGACTGTTCCCCTATTACATCAAGCTTACCACATGCAGTCACTCCAAACAATATAATACTGATAAACAGGCTTAAAATTATTTTCTTCTTCATATTATTCCTCCATTATTTATAGGCTTTGAAGCCCTTTAATCTAAGTGCATTGGATACTACAGATACGGAACTGAACGCCATTGCTGCTGCCGCAAAAATCGGATTAAGCAAGGGGCCACCGAACAGATGCAGGATTCCTGCAGCTATCGGGATACCTGCCACATTATAGCCAAAGGCCCAGAACAGGTTCTGTTTAATATTTCTTATTGTACTCTTACTCAGATGGATCGCGGTAGGTACATCCATCAGATCACTCTTCATTAATACGATATCTGCTGATTCCATCGCAACATCCGTACCGGATCCGATTGCAATGCCGATATCTGCCTGAACGAGTGCCGGGGCATCATTGATACCGTCACCAACCATACATACCTTCTTGCCCTCTGCCTGAAGTTTCTTAACCTCATTCGATTTATCCTGAGGAAGAACCTCTGCCAGAACCCGGTCAATACCAACCTGTTTTGCAATTGCTTCTGCTGTCTTACGGTTATCACCGGTGATCATTGCCACCTCGATACCCATACTCTGAAGCTTCTTAATTGCTTTCGCACTGCTTTCCTTCACAACATCGGCTACTGCAATTATACCTGCCAGACTGCCATTCATTGCAACATACATCGGAGTCTTTCCCTCCTGTGCTAGTAAGTCCGATTTATCTTTTAGCTCAGCAAGAGAAATCTTTCTCTCATCCATCAGCTTCTTATTACCGATTAAAACCTCCGTATGATCAATTGTAACCTGAATGCCATGCCCGGGAATTGCTTCAAAGGCTTCTACGGACAGAAATTCAAGATTATCCTTTTGTGCTCCTCGAACAATTGCTTCTCCGAGAGGATGTTCGGAGCCTTTCTCTCCGGAAGCTGCAACACACAGGAGTCGGTCTCTCTCGATCCCTTGTACCGTAATGATATCCGTTACCTCAGGTTTGCCCTCCGTAATTGTACCTGTCTTATCAAAAACAATGGTAGTAATCTTATGCGCTGTCTCTAAGGCTTCTCCACCCTTGATCAGAATACCGTTTTCTGCACCCTTACCGGTTCCTACCATAATTGCGGTCGGTGTAGCAAGTCCAAGCGCACAAGGACAGGCAATTACCAGCACGGATATAAAGATTGTTAAGGAGAAGGCCAGTGATTGGCCGGTTAAGAACCATGCAAGGAACGCAACTAATGCGATGACACAAACCACCGGAACAAAATATCCGGAGACGATATCCGCCATCTGCGCGATGGGAGCCTTAGAGCCTTGTGCATCCTCTACCAGCTTAATGATCTGAGCCAAGGCGGTATCAGACCCTACCTTGGTAGCCCGGAATTTGATCATTCCGTTCTTATTAATGCTGGCTGCAAATACCTTGTCTCCCGCCTTCTTATCCACCGGCATACTCTCACCGGTCAACATTGCCTCATCGATACTCGTATTACCTTCCAATACGACTCCATCAACCGGAATTTTCTCACCCGGTCTTACCAAAATGATATCACCGATTTCAACATCCTCAATCGGAAGCTCTATTTCTTTATCACCCGAGATTACCGTAGCGGTCTTTGGTGCCAACCCCATCAGTTTTTTGATTGCTTCCGAGGTCTTTCCTTTGGAAACTGCTTCTAAGGATTTTCCAAGAAGGATCAGAGCAATGATGACACCCGCCGTCTCATAATATAAGCCTTCCACCGCTCCGAAGTTACCCTGCATAATCTGATACGTATTGTACAGACTGAACAGGATTGCAGCAGTGGTTCCGATGGCCACTAAGGAGTCCATATTCGGACTTCTCTGAATGAGTGCTTTAAAACCTACTGTATAAAAACGATACCCTGCAATAATAATTGGTGTGGTCAGGCAGATTTGCAGTAACGCGAAACGCAGCGGATACAACATAGGATTTAGTGCTCTCGGTACAGGGAAGGGCCACCAGGAGATCATAGGAACCATTGCAAAGTATAAAAGCGGGATACCGAAGGCGGTAGCAATAATGAATTTTGTCCACAAAGTTTTAATTTCTTTCTGTTTCCGAGCCTTATCCTCATCCACAGAATTCTTATCCGTTGCTAAAACCTGATACCCTGTCTTAATGACACAATCCTTGATTGCAGATAAGCGGATAACCTGAGGATCATATTCGAGGGTCGCCTTCTCTGTTGCCAGGTTCACAGAGACCTTGCTGATACCATCCAACTTTGCAATTGCTTTCTCCACTCTCTGAGAGCAAGCGGCACAGGTCATGCCTCCAATCTTAATTGTTTCCTTGTTCATAATATATTCTCAACCTTTCCTGTTTTTTTATCCGAAAAAATTTATCTTGTGAGATATTCATAATAAATTTGCTAAGCAATTCTTTATGGAAAGATGTTATTTCCAATTTTCAAATATTACGGTTGCCTCGGTCAGAAAATCCTTTGATATGGTTATTGTCTCTGCATCAACTTTATTATATTCGTTTGTGATGGGAACCGGATTACATCCACCCTTTGTTACTTCAATATCGCCCATTCCAAAACGATTTCCACAATTCTGACAGATCAATTGATCGCCTTCCTGCTCATAATAACCTTTACCGGAGCTATAACATACCTGACAGGTATTAAATGCGGTTCGTATCGTTCCATCAGGAGCCTTAACAGCAATTACCTCTAACTCGGTTCCGTTAATGCTTGCAGGGTAGAAAGTAGCTGTTTCTGTGATATCCTTAACCGGAATAACAATATCACTATCCTTTGCAACCGCTATTTCCGTTGTCTTACTATCACCTGAGTCTTTGCCTCCCTTGATCATATCATAACCATACGCGGCCGCGATTGCTACCATAGCTACTACCGCGATAAATGCTAGTCTTTTAAGATTAAAACTATTATTCTGATTCATAATCATTTCCTTTCATTTTACATTGATGTTGTTATTTCACCGTTAATAAAATATTTCTGAACACTCTTGATATATATCATTTAATGGCAGGAGGGTAATCCGGCGCCTGAGTCAAAGGGCTGTGCTGAGGGCCGATACTCTGATATCTCCTGTCGAATGGTTTCTTCATCAATATCATTGATATCCTCAACTACCTTAACATAACCGTAATAGGAATTGTCCTGCGTATAAAAATCAAAATCCTGGTTCGGATAGAAGCTGATCTTATTCTCTCCCTCCTGAACCTGCAGCTCAGCATAGTAATAAGGGAAGAGTATGCTACGATCTTTCTCAGTCACCTCACCGTTAATAATCCATCTGGTCTCCAGTCCTTGTTGCACTACCACAACTGCCGGAGAGAAGCCCTCCTCGGTAAGCGTAATCTCAACCGTCTGAAGTTCATCCACAACACTGGCTACCGCAAGCTCTTTCGTCGGTATCTCGACATCGAGCAGGTTATTATAATTCGGAATTTCATCACTATCTTCTTCACTTGCAATGTCGCCGGTACCGGAAACATCACTTCCTGTACCTGCATTGCTATTTGAGATCGCATTAATATCATCGACCACCGTAATTTTACTGCGTATCATACCCATCCAGCAGCTATAAGGAATGACTCCGCTTTCTTCTGCTGTAAATTCAATCACATTATTTCCGATTGCCAGGTCTTTTTTTAGACCAAGCTTTGGAACAACAATACTGTTGTTACATCCATTGATGTCCCCATCCTCTGCCTGAATGACCCATTTCACGGGAATGCCCTTCTGAACAATAATCGGTTCATAACGTCCGGAGTCCAAGCCGGTTGTAACAACCTGTACACCATCTTCAATGGCTGCTACATTACCGACTCCCGCCTGTGCCTGGTTGGAAGCCATGGGGAATGTAGGAAAACGGAAACCGGATAAACTGATTCCGTTACTGAACATAAACATACCGAGTACCACAACCAAGACTGCGCTGACCTTCATCAGCTTGCCTGAGAACTTCTTATTCATAAAGGAGCTGAGTGCTCCAAAGAGAAACATGAGTGGAAATGTTCCGACACTGAACAGGAACATTGCGACGGCTCCCTTCACCGGGCTTCCGGTGGATAAAGCGTAAAGCTGCATCGCCTGAAGTGGTCCACAGGGCATCAATCCGTTAAGAATACCCACATATAAAGGACTGCTGCTCATACGCTTCGCATAAATTTTCTTGGCAAATATCTTCGGCATTCTAGGGTTGAATTTGCGAAGCCCCGGGAAGAGATTCAACATATTTAGCCCCATGATTACCATAAATACTCCGGCAGCTAACTGTACAATTCCTTTCATTGTCCCGGAGAAGCTTACAACCGATCCGACTGCTCCTACTATACCACCGATGACGGTATATGAGATGACTCGGCCAAGATTATATAAAAGACTTGGCTTGATCGTCTCGAAGCGACTCGGTTGATACCCTTCGGGTTGATTCTTCGGAACACATTGAGATAGGCAAATACCGCCACACATTGCGACACAATGTACAGAGGTTAATACGCCGATTATGAAAAGCATTCCATAACCCATGCCTTCCTTTGCAATCGGAAATGAATTAAAGATATTCAATAATCCAAAACGATTTGCGATCATATATACCGCGAACATAATGATCAGTACAGCAATGATATCCGTATAGTCTGTCTTTCCGGCACCTATTGTGTTTCCTGTCTTAACCGGAGCCTGCATCGTTTTCGTCGGCTCCAATAAGGGCTCCTCTTTCTTTACAAAATAATCTGCCTTTTCCAATAAACGCTCAATCTCATCCAATCCAATGATATTTTCATCAAAGGTTATCGTTACTGCACCGGATGAATAGCTGGCTTTTACCTGCTCGATCCCGGTTACCGGTGACAGCTCCCGTTCAATAATGTTCTCACAATTGACACAGGTCATATTTCGTATCAGTAACGTTTTCGTTATCCTGTTCGAAGACATCTGTCTCCTCCTTTAATCCAAAATTGAGAACATTCCTAATTCTCTCACTCAACGAAATGATGCAATGTTCTCTTCTTACGATCAATGATACCAATTAGTTGTGGAGATATTATGGAGAAAAAGCTTTATAACTAATTTTCATTAAAAAAAAGCTGGTATAAACCTCATGCTTTTATTAAGCATATCGTCTATACCAGCCTTACGTATTGTATTCGTAGAATGAGTCTCTCTTACCTTAACCCATCAATTATTTGATTTACCAGATACCCTGAGCCATCATAGCGGTTGCAACCTTTTCAAAGCCTGCGATATTAGCACCTACTACATAATTACCGGCAGCATTGTACTTTTTAGCAGCTTCATCCATGCTGTGGAAGATATTAATCATGATCTGCTTCAGCTTCGCATCTACCTCTTCGAAAGTCCAGCTTAATCTCTCGCTGTTCTGAGTCATCTCTAAGGCTGAGGTAGCAACACCACCTGCGTTTGCCGCCTTTCCAGGAGCGAAATAAACCTTGTTTGCTAATAAGTATTCGGTAGCTTCTAAGGTTGTAGGCATGTTAGCGCCTTCTGCTACTGCAAAGCAGCCATTTGCAACGAGAACCTTTGCATCCTCGATCAAAAGCTCGTTCTGAGTAGCACAGGGAAGGGCGATATCACACTTCACTGACCATACGCCTCTACCCTCATGATATTCGGAGTTCGGTCTGTAATTCTTGTATTCGGTCAATCTTGCACGCTTAACCTCTTTGATCTCCTGAAGAGCTGCAACATCAATACCCTCCGGATCATAAACCCAACCGGTAGAATCACTGCAGGTAACACATTTTGCGCCCAACTGATGCGCCTTCTGAATTGCGTAAATTGCAACATTACCGGAACCGGATACGGTACAAACCTTACCCTTGATATCCTTACCATTGCATTTTAACATTTCTTCTACTAAATATAATAAACCATAGCCGGTAGCTTCTGTTCTTGCTAAGGAACCGCCATAGGTTAAACCCTTGCCTGTTAATACTCCTTCATAGGATCCGGTTATTTTCTTGAACTGACCATACATATAACCGATTTCTCTGCCGCCTGTACCGATGTCGCCTGCGGGAACATCAACGTCGGCGCCGATGTACTTATAGAGTTCTGTGATGAAGCTGGTGCAGAATGCTAATACTTCTCTGTCTGACTTGCCCTTAGGATCGAAATCAGAACCACCCTTGCCACCACCGATGGGAAGTCCAGTTAATGAATTCTTGAAAATCTGCTCAAAGCCTAAGAACTTAATAATACCAATGTTAACAGATGGATGTAAGCGTAAGCCACCCTTGTAAGGTCCAATGCTGTTATTGAACTGTACACGATAACCGGTGTTTACCTGAACCTTGCCACTGTCGTCCACCCACGGTACTCTGAATTTGATCTGTCTGTCGGGCTCAACGAGTCTCTCAAGAAGGCCTTCTCTTCTGAATTTCTCCTCATTTGCATCAACAACTGCGCGTAAAGATTCTAATACTTCTTTCACTGCCTGATGAAACTCAGGTTCTGCGGGGTTCTTCTTAACCACCAATTCAATTACTTCATCAACGTATCCCATTTTTTAATCTCCTTTGATTAAAATTTTTATTTAATTGTCTTGCAATACAACCAGGCGATCCGCTGTATTAACATTGCGCCTTGTAAGAATGGAAGCTCAGCTTAGAGTCTCGATGTCAAGAATGACAAAAAAGGCGCATAAAAATAAACAAATGCGCCTTTGTATTTGCTTTTTACATTATAAACACTTTTTCACTTTAATGCAATAGAATATAAATATTTATTCACTATACTCTTATAATATATTTTGATATTAAATATAGCTTGCGGTTATAACAAACGAAGGCAGCTTAATCATTCGTCTGAACCGTGCTTTCAACATTTTACAATCGTCCAATCATAGAATTTCTCTTAGAATGGAATTCTATTCATTATTACCTACGATTAGGAGGAGCTAAATCTTATATGTTTCCTATAGCCTACTGTTAATTTCCAGAAAACTGTATTCTTTTCTGTGTTAATATGATATAATTTCTGATTATTGGAGTTAGAAAAACTTCATTCCTATCGTAAAGGAGTATAATGAATTATGGCATTTGATGGTGTTGTTATTGCTAATATAATAGATGAATTACGTAAAAGCCTATTGGGAGGTAGAATCAATAAGATAGCCCAGCCCGAGAAGGATGAATTAATCCTAACCATTAAGGGTGGAGAGCATGGACAATGTCGACTCCTGCTTTCTGCAGGTGCAGGACTTCCCCTAATCTACCTAACCCAAAACAACAAACCCAGTCCTATGACTGCACCAAATTTTTGTATGTTGCTTCGCAAGCATCTGAATGGAGCGAGGATTCTCGATATCTCTCAGCCCGGTCTTGAGAGAATTGTAAGCTTTAAGCTGGAACATCTGAATGAGATGGGTGATTTATGCATTAAATATCTGATGATCGAACTGATGGGTAAGCACAGCAATATCATTTTCTGTGATGAAAACATGGTTATTCTGGATAGTATCAAACGAATAAATCAATTCGTCAGCTCGGTTCGAGAGGTTTTACCCGGCAGGGATTATTTTATTCCTGCGACTACCGAAAAGCAGGATCCCTTAACAATTGATTATGATAGCTTTCGAAAAACCGTTCTTGGTAAAAGTATGCCGGTTGCCAAAGCACTGTACAGTAATCTGACCGGAATCAGCCCCTTGCTGGCCAATGAAATCTGCTGTCGGGCTTCGATTGATGCAGGTGATTTTACCGAGGCACTCAGCGAAGCAGCCGGTCTGCATCTGTTCAAGAATTTTGAGCGATTAATGGAAGATGTCAAGAATGCTGCCTTCACCCCGAACATTGTTACGAAGGATGGAATACCGGTCGAGTTCTCCAGTGTGGAGCTTACCTGCTATGCCAATCATGAGGTACAATCCTTTGACAGTATCTCCGCTCTACTGGAAACCTTCTATGCTACGAAAAATTCGGTGGCTCGTATCCGACAGAAATCCTCAGATCTTCGTAAGGTTCTATCGAATGCCATTGATCGTGCCGGTAAGAAATATGACCTGCAGCTCAAACAGCTTCAGGACACGGAGAAAAGGGACAAGTTCAAGGTCTATGGAGAACTTATCACTACCTATGGCTATGGTCTTGAACCGGGGGCTAAGGTACTGAATACCGTTAATTATTATGACAACCAGGAAATCAGTATCCCTCTGGATCCGACGATTACTCCTATGGAGAATGCAAAGCAATATTTTGAGAAATATAACAAGCTAAAACGAACCTTTGATGCGCTTACCACACAGCTCACCGATACGCAGGAGGAATTGACACATCTGGAATCGATTAAGACAGCTCTTGATATCGCTACAGAGGAGGAGGATCTGACCGCTTTGAAGCATGAGCTTACCGAATACGGTTACATCAGACGGCGTTTTGCCAGCGGCAGCAAAAAGCTGGAGAAGAAAGTGAATATCAAGAAGACCAATGGGAAAAGTAAGCCACTCCATTATCTTTCTTCCGACGGCTATCATATCTATGTAGGAAAGAACAATTATCAGAATGACGAATTAACCTTCCAATTTGCCGAAGGCGGTGACTGGTGGTTCCATGCTAAGAAGCAGGCCGGCTCCCATGTCATTGTCAAAGCAGGAGGCAATGAGCTCCCGGATCGCACCTTTGAGGAGGCTGCCAGGCTGGCTGCTTACTATTCCGCTTCCAGAGAAGCCGACAAGGTAGAGATCGACTATACCTTGAAGAAAAATGTCAAGAAACCAGGCGGTGGAAAGCCCGGCTTTGTTGTATATTATACGAATTATTCTATGCTTGCCACAACCGATATCACAGGAATTCAGCAGCTATAGCAGGGAAATGATATGCCGAAGGAATCGTTATTTTTGATGAATTCGTATGATAATCAGACTGATCTGTATAATACAATATGATACAGCATTATTACATTACGAACTGACAAGGAGATTTCTATGATAATAGCAGATTACCATGTTCACTCCAATTTCTCAGGGGATTCACAAGCACCGATGGAGCAGATGATTGAGCGTGCCATACAATTAGGCTTAAAAAAGCTTTGTTTTACCGATCATATGGACTATGATTACCCCCATAAGGGTGGTATCAGCTTCGAGTTTGATCCCGAGGTATACGTAGAAAAATTACAGCAACTGAAAGAACGATATTCTGAGCAGATTGAAATATTGACCGGTATCGAGTTTGGGCTCCAGCCACTGCCTCAGGTCTTAGATTATTATCAATACCTAACGAAAAAGTACTGCTTTGATTTTGCCATTGGTTCTACCCATGTCCTTGATTATGTTGATCCCTACTTTCCGGTATTCTGGGAACACCGGACTAAGGAAGAAGGTGTCAGAGCATATTTTCAATCGATTATCGATAATTGCAAGCTTTTCCATCCTTACTTTAACAGTTATGGTCACCTGGACTACATTATTCGTTATGTTCCAACCGCAGATGGAACAAAGGCGGATTACTCTTATCATGACTACGCTGATCTCTTAGACGAAGCACTGAAGACCATCATCCATTACGGTAAGGGGATAGAGGTGAATACCGCCGGTTACAAATACGGCCTTGGCTATGCCCATCCAAAGGTAGAAGTTCTGAAACGCTACCGGGAGTTGGGTGGAGAACTCCTCACAATTGGATCAGATGCCCATAAGCCGGAGCATTTGTGCTATGACTTCAACCTGGTTCCTGAACTGCTTAAGGGACTGGGATACACCTATTATGCTACCTTTGTAAATGGAAAGCCGATATTTGAGAAACTATAACCAATAATAGAAAGCACGCTTATTAATACTCACTTTGCTTACGCGCAAATAAAGAGGACGATCTGATATACATGGTATGGTATCGGATCGTCCTCTTACTAGTGCGCCTGATTGGCGCAAGTTTTTATAACTTTATTTATAATTTCATTTTATTATTTCATGATCGTGCCGCCGCCTACTACATAATCCCCCAGGTAGAAAACGACAGCCTGTCCCGGTGTAATAGCTCTCTGTGGCTCATCAAATACACAGACAACTTCGTCCGGTCCGGTCTTTCTAATTGTACAACGGGCACCCTTGTGGCTATAACGGATCTTAGCATCAACAACAAGCTCACCCTCCAAGTCCTCAATGGACATGAAGTTCAGACGGTTTGCTGTCAGACGGTCTGAGAATACTTCATTGGCGTTTCCCAGAACCACCTCGTTGGTCTCAGGTCTTAATTCGACTACAAAGACCGGCTGTCCCATAGCAATTCCAAGACCCTTTCTCTGTCCAACGGTATAATGAATTAAGCCCCGATGTCTTCCGATGACTTCACCGGCCGTATTCACATAATTGCCCGGTATCATTCCGGTGAAATCGCTTTGTACCGCTTCCTTACCTGTCTCGGCAGCTTTCTGCTTCTTCTCCTCGAGGTAATTCGTAATAAACCCTGCATAATCGTTATCAGGAACAAAGCAGATCTCCTGACTATCCGGCTTATTGGCAACCGGGAGCTTCAGATCCTTTGCCATTTTGCGGATCTCATCCTTAGCAAAAGCTCCTACCGGCATCAGCGTATGAGACAATTGATGCTGTGTCAGATTGTAGAGGGCATAAGTTTGATCCTTTGCCTGTGTAACGGATTTCTTAATAGTATATCTTCCGTTCGGCAGCTTCTCGATGCTGGCATAATGACCGGTCGCAATATAGGAGGCTCCGATATCTAAGGAACGTTTCAGCAGCGACTCCCATTTCACGTAACGATTACATGCAATGCAAGGGTTAGGCGTCCTGGCTTCAAGATACTCACCAACAAAATAGTCTATTACATTTTCCTTGAACTCCTGCTTGAAATTCATAACATAATAGGGGATGTCCAGAACAGAGGCAACCCGCCTTGCATCCTCAACAGCACTGAGACCGCAACAGCCGCCGTTTTCCTCCATGGAGCATACATCCTCATCCTGCCAGATCTGCATGGTTACACCGATCACATCATATCCCTGCTCCTGTAGCAGATATGCTGCAACCGAAGAATCAACGCCTCCCGACATTCCTACAACAACTTTTTCCATACCATCCTCCATATTCAACTAATCAACGCTTAGCTGAAAATCTTTGCGTAAATGTCTACCTCAAACACCGGATAGACAGACAAAATGCCCAAAGACTTAGGCATTTCATCAATTCTCTATCATTATATCAATTAATATTCTACTGTTTCTTCATCCTCATGGATATCCGACTTCGGCTTCTCTAAGCCTTCAATCACGATGCCCTTCTTCTCTGCATAATCCCAGAGAGCAGCATGGATTGCTTCTTCTGCAAGTAAGGAGCAATGTACCTTAACCGGAGGAAGTCCGTCCAAAGCCTCCATAACAGCTTTATTCGTAATCTGGAGCGCCTCTTGTACTGTCTTACCCTTTACAAGCTCGGTTGCCATACTACTGGTTGCAACAGCTGCCCCACAGCCAAAGGTCTTAAACTTAACATCACGAATTATTCCATCCTCATCGATATCAAGATAGATGCGCATGATATCACCACATTTCGCATTACCTACGGTACCAACACCGCTTGCATTTTCTATTTCACCCACATTTCTGGGATTGGTAAAATGGTCCATTACTTTCTCTGTATACATAAGCTTTCCTCCAATTTAATCTTGCGTTTTATCTATTATTTATACATTTTTGAATTAGTTAATGTCGATTTCTCTATGGTCTTTTCTTCATAAAATCCTCATACAAGGGGGACATCTTACGAAGCTTTTCTACAATTTCCTTGATCTTGTCAACCGTATAGTGAATGTCCTCCTCGGTTATATCATCACTTACTGTTAGACGGAGGGATCCATGAGCAATCTCATGAGGAAGACCTATAGCCAGAAGTACATGTGAGGGATCCAAAGAGCCCGAGGTACAAGCAGATCCGCTGGAACCACAGATATTACTCATATCAAGCATGATCAACAAGGATTCACCTTCGATAAACTGGAAGCTGAAGTTTGCATTATTCGGTAATCTTCTGCTCTTATCCCCATTAACACGGACAAAGGGTATTTCCTCAAGAACACGTTTCATTAATAAATCACGAAGTCTGGTTTCTTTCTCAGTCCGTTCCTTCATCGTTGCAACTGCCATCTCGACTGCTTTACCAAAGCCAACGATACTCGGTACATTTTCAGTTCCGGCTCGTCGTTGTCTCTCCTGTCCGCCACCATGGATCATAGAACGGATCTTTACACCTTTTCTGATATATAGGAAACCAATTCCCTTCGGACCATTTAATTTATGTGCACTGGCACTCAGCATATCAATACCAAGATCATTGACATCAATTTCAATCTGACCAAAGGCTTGTACGGCGTCGGTATGGAATAATACATTATGCTTCTTCGCGATTGCGCCAATTTCTCTGATTGGCTGAATGGTACCAATCTCGTTATTCGCAAACATGACAGAGATTAAGATGGTAGTCGGACGAATTGCTTTCTCAAGCTGATCCAGCTTTAGAATACCATTCTCATCTACATCGACATAGGTTACCTCTACTCCATGCTTTTGTAGATACTCACAGGTGTGAAGAATAGCGTGATGCTCTATCTTGGAGGTGATAATATGATTCCCTTTTCCTGCATAGGCATCAACCGCAGCCTTTAGTGCCCAGTTATCTGCTTCCGTTCCGCTGCCGGTAAAATAAATCTCACTGATATCAGCCCCCATGGCATGAGCAATGATTCCTCTTGCCTCATCGACTGCTTTCTTATTCTGGGTAGCAAATTCATATACACTGGATGGATTTCCGTATAAATCGGTAAAGTAAGGAAGCATTGCCTCCACTACCTCCGGTCTTGTTTTGGTTGTTGCCGCGTTATCAAGATATATTTTCTTATCCATGTTGTCATCTCCTAATATAAAAATTATTTACCACAGGTTTGCTTCGCTTTTGTATCGGTAGCACCTGTCCCATTCTGTACTCTCCTACTTTCGGCCACCAGCTCTGACAGCATAATACCATCAACCGCTTCATTTATACTATCACTAATACGCTTCCAAACATATTTTGTTACACAAGAATCTGAATTGCTACAGGTTGCATCGCCTTGATTTACCTCAGAGCAGTCCACCGGATTAAGATCACCCTCCAGTGCTCTTAGGATTGCTCCAACTGATAGCTCCTCTGCAGATACCGCTAACCGATAGCCCCCTTGTGCGCCTCGAACGCCCATTACAATTCCAGCTTTTTTTAATTTTGCAATCAATTGCTCCAGATAGTTCATTGAAATACCTTGTCGTTCTGCAATCTGACTAAGTGCTACGGTTTCTTCCTCGGCATGTACTGCGAGATCCAGCACTGCTCGAAGACCGTATCGTCCTTTTGTAGAAAGCTTCATGTCTCTCACCTTACCTATTCTCCGGTCAGAATTACACCGGTATGTAGTATTATAAGTCTAATCCGATCATTTTAATTCCTATTAATTTAATTCCTATTAATTTACTCGGTTATTAGCATAACACCATCTATAATCCTTGTCAATAAAAATTTATCATTTATGGGAATGAATCCATAGCTTGTATATAAAAGGCTATAACATAAGTTTTCTGCATCGGAAATATATATACATTAAAGAAGTGAATAGGAAGACAACCGCTTTATGAAAAATAAAAATCTGACAGCTCAGGAAGCCAGACAATTAAAGAGAAATACTATCGTAAAGGGTACACTGATTCTAACAATTGCCGGCTTCATTACTCGTTTTGTGGGCTTTTTTTATCGTATCTTTCTGTCAAATACTATGGGCGCTGAGCTTTTAGGGATATATCAGTTGATATTTCCGGTTTATGCCATCTGTTATACCATCTATGCTACCGGTATTCAGACTTCCATCTCCAGGATGGTTGCTGCTGAGCTTGGCAGAAAAAACCCCAAGAATATCAATAAAATTCTACGGATCGGTTTATTAATATCTATATCCTTAGCTTTAATTCTTACCCTATTGGTATATAAATACGCCGATATCATTGCGATTCGTTTTCTGATGGAAGAGAGAAGCATAACATCTCTTCGAATTTTGGCAGTTGTATTTCCCTTCTGCGGAGTAACCGCATGTATCAACGGATATTATTATGGATTAAAAAAAGCCGGAGTGCCGGCCACGACGCAATTACTGGAGCAAGTAATTCGTGTAATTGTTGTATACATCATTGCAATTTATGCCGGAGGAGGAGAAACAAAGGTTACTCTGCAACTGGCTGTATTCGGTTTAGTGATCGGCGAGGTCGCCTCCTGTATCTATAACTTATGCTCCATGTGGATCAGCCGATCACCAAACGAGATGTTACTCTATGGTCCGGATCCTGATGCGAAGACAGACAGTCGAAAGCAAATCATTCGAAACATGATGTCCTTAAGTGTCCCGTTATCTATGAATCGATTGCTGCTTAGTATATTGCACAGCGTAGAAGCCGTCCTAATTCCGGCCATGCTGAAAAGATATGGATTGAGCACGGAGGAAGCGCTTGCAACCTTTGGTATTCTTACCGGAATGTCAATCCCCTTCATCATGTTCCCAACCGCCCTGACCAATGCATTGGCCGTATTAATTCTTCCAACCATCTCGGAAGCACAGGCAACACAAAACGATCACCTGATAGGCAAGACAACTGCAATCGCGATAAAATACAGCATTATTATTGGTATTATCAGTACCGGTCTATTCATTATCTTTGGGAAAGACCTGGGAAATACCGTATTTCATAACGAACAGGCCGGATCCTATCTGATGATCCTCGCCTGGCTATGTCCCTTTATCTATCTGACGACGACCTTAAGCAGCGTCATAAACGGATTAGGTAAGGCGCATGTTACCTTTACGAATTCCATAATCAGCTCAGTGGGAAAAATCATTTTAGTCGCCTTATTGATACCCTCGTATGGAATCAAGGGATATCTAATCTCGCTCTTGATTGGCCAATTTATCGTGACCGCTCTTGATACCTATGCTGTGATCCGAAATGTACATTTCTCATTAAGTATGACCGATTCGATTGTAAAGCCCGGTATCATTGTAGCCCTTTCTGGATTTCTATTAAAAGAAAGCTATGAATTCATAAAAAAAATGACGCCAATAAATGAAGTCATCTTTCTCCTAGGCTTCTGTTTATTGCTGTGCGTCATTTGTTTCGGTCTTCTGTTAATTACGAAAGCGGTCTCAAAAAAGGATTTCCAATAAAATAATTAAATTCGACTTCCTTCCTCTTTAAGCTCCTTGGAGTAAAGCATAAAGTTCTTCTTGCCTTGCTCCTTCACTCGATATAATGCTTTATCGGCACGATCCATTAATTGTTCATAGTGTAAACCTGCTTCCGGATAGGTTGCCACACCGATACTTCCGGAAATCGGGATAATATAATTGTCACATACATAGGTAGTATTTAAAGCATCCGTCAATTTATTGGCTTTAGCCAGAACTTCGTCTACATTCGTTATATTGCCGACAAAAACCACAAATTCATCTCCGCCGATACGTCCAATAATTTCTCCTTCGGAGAAAATCTCCTTAATTCGACTGATCGCATAGATAAGAACCTTATCTCCCTGAAGGTGACCATAGGTATCATTGATATGTTTAAAATCATCAAAATCAATAAACATCAGCATATGCATGCTGTTTTTATTGCCTGCAATAAATTTATCGATCTTCTTAATTGTTATTTCTTTATTGTATACTCCGGTCAAGGGGTCTCTGGTCGCTTTGTACTCCAGAGCCTCCAGCTCCCTCTTTTGGGTGTCGATATTCACAAGCTTACCGATGACACGCACCGGTGCCTTATCGTCATCATAAATGGTCTTGCCCATCAGCTGGCACCAGATAAATTCGCCCAAGCGGTCCTTGATACGAAATTCTGCTTCAATAATATTCTTACCCTCCAAGAGCTCTTCACAAAGCTCCAGATATATACCCCAATCATCCGGATGAATAATACTCCTTCTCTTATGCCTGTCATTACAGAAGCTCTGAACCAACGCATTATGTCCAAATAACTCGCGGAACTTTTCGGAAAGAATCATCACATCACTCTTAATATGATATTCAAAGAGTACATCCTTCGACAATTCTGTAGCAATCCGATATCGTTCCCCCTCCAGAAGAATTAATTCCTGCATTCTCTTCTGCTCTGTCATATCCAGAAATACAACAGACAAGGTATGTCTTCCATCCTTACCCACTGCACTGTTACCGTTCATCAGCAGGTGTAGTACATTACCATCCTTGGTTATCATTCGAACATCGCAACGAATCAGATCCTGATCAATCTGAGTCTTGATATCCTCAAGAATATGTGCATCTCTCGGATCGATAAAATCCAATAAGGTTAATTTGTTTTCCGATTTTGCTGAATTCTTTTCATATCCCAGTAGTTCATAAAAACCGTTACTGGCATATAATATCCTGCCATCCTCTTCCAAGGTAAAATGTACGAGTCCGGCCCTGATACTGTTGGTGATCCTCTTAAGCTCAATTGCCGCCCTTGTAACCCGTTTTTCATTTTCCAATCGAAATAATAATACCACAACAATACCGATGATACAGATACACACAACAACAATCATCAGTATTAGAAGGACTGCAGGCTTACTTTGTAGCGCATTGATCAGTTTCATTTTCATATCCCCCAATGTTGTACAACATAATTCACATCCGATGTGTCTTATGTTGCCATGAACTGAATTCCAATGTCAAATCATATCCTAAGCCTTCCGAACATGATTACAATTTAAATCATAAAGTGAAACTCTGATTACTACCAGCTTCTTCTTATAAATCATAAGGAGTAACTCTGGTAATTATTAAGTTCCTCCTTATAGATCATAAGGAGTAACTTGATAAACATAATAATTCAACCAGTTTGTATACATTGCATTTGCGTGAGCTCTCCAGACAAGATTCGGTCTGGATTCCGGCTGGTTCTCCGGATAATAATTCTTAGGTAATGCTATATCTAAGCCCTTCGCAACATCTCTTTTGTACTCTTTATCCAGAGAGATTCTGTCATACTCAGGATGCCCCATAACAAAGATTTGTTTTCCATCCCTTGCGATCGCAATAAACACTCCGGCCTCTTCCGATTCGGCGAGGATTGTAAGCTCATTACACTTCGCAATATCATCTCTGGTCACAGTAGTATATCTGGAATGCGGAGCATAAAACACATCATCAAATCCACGGACAAAAGGCACTTTCCTCTCCAATACTTTATGCTCAAATATTCCGAACATTTTACTGTCCAAGGAGGTCTTCTGAACTCCGTAATGGTAATATAAACCGGCCTGTGCTCCCCAACAGATATGAAGTGTCGAAGTCACATTGGTAGCAGACCACTTCATAATCTTAACCAGCTCATCCCAGTAGGTTACCTCTTCAAATTCCATCTGCTCAACCGGAGCACCGGTAATAATTAAGCCGTCAAATCTCCTGTTTTTCACGTCCTCAAAGGTCAAATAGAACTGGTCCAAATGACTGGTAGGAGTATGAGATCCCACATAGGTACCGGTTGTTAAGAAGGTGATATCCACCTGCAACGGTGTGTTTGACAGACTTCGAAGCAATTGAACCTCCGTATCCTCTTTGATTGGCATCAGATTAAGGATGGCAATCTGCAGAGGGCGGATATCCTGATGCATCGCACGGGTTTCGTCCATAACGAATATATTCTCATCTTCGAGAATTCTTTTAGCCGGTAAATCACTTTGAATTCTTATAGGCATAATTCATCACCATTTCCATAATTTTGTCATAGCAAAAAATATCATATCATGATTTTCTGAATAAATCAACAAACAAACCTTGAATATATCCAAAAAATTCCTAAAGGTTAAATTTTTGACATATATTTAAATTTATTTTAACATTTCCATTACTTCTTCTTCCGATATGATTGTAACACCCAGTTCCTGTGCTTTTGTCAGCTTACTTCCTGCATTTTCACCTGCGATCAGATATCTTGTACTTTTTGAAACACTTCCCGATACCTTTCCTCCGTACTTCTTAACCAGATTCTCCATCTCAGTACGACCCATAGACGGAAGGGTACCTGTGATAACGAATGTCATACCGGAGAACCGCTGATCTTCATTCGGCTCCTCCAAAAGCGAGTTAAAATTCATTCCTGCCCTCTCAAGGCGGTCAAGTATATTGCGGTTCTCTTCCTGTGAGAAGAATTCAACAATTGACCTAGCTGTTATATCACCGACGTCATTGATTGCGACAAGCTCCTCATAAGTAGCCTTCACCAATTCATGAAGAGATTTAAAATGCTTCTTCAGCTCTGATCCCGCCTGACGGCCGATATTTTTAATCCCGAGTCCGGTAATGAGGCGATCTATATCATTCTCCTTACTCTCTTCAATCGCTTTCAGAAGCTTATCCGTATTTTTTTCTTTCCCAATTAGGCCCTTCTCTATCAGCTCATCCCGATAATTCTTCAAATAGTAAATATCCGCAATATCCTTCAGATAACCTTCGTTGATCAACACCTCAATATATGCTTCTCCAAAGCCCTTGATATCCATGGCATTGCGACCAACAAAATTGATGATATGCTGACTCAGCTGGGCGGGACAATTAATATTGGTACACTTCGTATCTGCCGTATTCGCATCTCGAACCGTCGGTGCGCCGCAGCTGGGACAGGTAGTTGATATCCGAAATGGCACTGTTCCCTCCGGTCGTTTTGCTTTATTCACATAGAGAACCTCCGGAATAATCTCTCCCGCTTTACGAACGGCGATTGTATCACCGATACGAACATCTAATTCATCAATCCGATCCTGATTATGAAGGGTTGCCTTTTCAACATTCGTACCACACAGCCGGATCGGCTCAAAAATCGCAGTCGGGGTTATACGTCCGGTTCTTCCTACCGTAAGACGTATCTCCTTCACTGTAGTTTCCTTCTCCTCCGGCGGATATTTATAGGCGATCGCCCATCTGGGTACTTTCGAGGTGGCGCCGAAATATTGCCTATCCTCCAGATTATCTACCTTGACTACAGCTCCATCAATATCATAAGGCAGATTACCTCGGGATTCACCGATTTCTTCAATTGCATCCCAAACTTCATCCGCTGTCTGGCATAACTTACTTCCCTCAACTACTTTAATCCCCTGCTTTTTAAGCCATTCCAGACTCTCGGAGTGGCTTTGGAAGGTTATTCCTCTTGCCTCCTGGACATTAAAAACGAAGAGAGAAAGTCTTCGTTCCTTCACAACCTCCGGGTCTAACTGGCGTAGTGTTCCTGCAGAGCAATTTCTGGGGTTCGCAAAAAGCTTCTTACCGGCAGCCTCCAACCGTTCATTTACCGCCTCGAAGTCCTCGTTTTTCATATGGACTTCACCACGTATTTCTATATAAGGAACCGCTTCCTTTAGCTTTGTTTTAACATCCTGAATCATTTTGACGTTCTCGGTTACATCCTCACCCTGATTGATTCCATCTCCTCTGGTTACCCCCATCGTGAGTATTCCGTCCGTATAACGGAGAGCCACAGATAAGCCGTCAATCTTCTTCTCAACGATAAATACCGTACCCGGACGCTCTTTTTGTATCTTTTCCACAAAGCTGAATACCTCATCCTTGTCAAATACATCCTGTAAGCTGAGCATTGGGACATTATGTTTCACCAAAATACCGGCTTCTCTTTTCGCTGTTCCTCCAACCTTCCCGGTTGGTGATTCGGCATCTGCATACTCCGGATACTCCTGCTCCAGTTTTCGAAGCCGTAAGGATAATTGATCATACTCATAATCCGTGATCTCAGGATCATCCTGATTATAATAACGATCATTATGATACATAATCAGCTTCCTTAAATCCTCTATCTCTTTTTTGATATTCATACTGCTCATACCTTCCTTAACCATCCTTTTTATTTACGGGAGTTTTTTTCCTTATGAAGCAATTGATTCATGTCCTCAATCTCACGCTCTGTGACATTTCTGTAATCGCCGGTCTTCAATCTTCCCAATAAAATGTTCATGATACGCACACGTCTCAGATTCACCACACGATACCCAAGCGTCTCACACATGCGACGTATCTGACGGTTGAGTCCCTGGGTCAATATAATATTAAAAGTATAACGGTCAATCTGATTCACCTTACACGGCTTCGTTACGGTATCCAGAATAGCAACTCCGGTGGACATCTTTTTGATGAATTCCATGGTGATTTCCTTGTTGACGGTTACAATATACTCCTTCTCATGATTATTCTCAGCACGGAGTATCTTATTAACTATATTTCCATCATTGGTTAACAGGATCAAGCCCTCCGAATCCTTATCCAATCTGCCGATTGGGTATATTCTCATATTATAACCGATGTAATCGATGATATTGTCCGGTTCGCTATGATCTGTGGTACAGACGATACCCTCCGGTTTGTTGAAAGCAATAAGTACCAGCTTCTCTTCCTTTTTCACCGGTTTATCACAGAAGGTAATCACATTATCCTTCGTAACCTTAGAACCCATCTGAGCAACCACACCATCAATTTTCACCTTACCTTCTTCAATATAACGATCTGCCTCTCTTCTGGAGCATACCCCAGCTTCACTGAGAAACTTATTAATTCGTACAGCCTCACTATCATCTATTTGAGAGGTCAATCTTTTCGTTCTTTTAGCCATTTCAATCCTCCACTCTGACATAACCCTTGAATTTGGGCAACAATACAACTATTAATTATTAATTATACTTGATTTAATTTGGTTCGTCTATTACCAATATACGAATCAAAGAAGGGCTATGCAATCCAAACAGCACCGTATTGCTTTATGCCAATGGATTTACATAGTCCTTAATTTACCAAAATCTTGCTCTGTATATCAAAGATAATGCTTCATAACCTCGATATTGTTCTCTTCCTTCGTCACAAACTCCTGGGCAATCTGTGCACTGGGACCATCCACGTTCCTCTTTGCGTGAAGAAGTTTTGTCATCTGGGTTACCCCCATTGTACTTCCCTGTATAACCATCTGTGCAATATGACTGTCCGAGGAATTCAGCAGCATATTCATCTTAACATTTCCCTTCATCATAGCCTTGCTATACATGGAGATATCTTTCGCTCTTGCTCCGTTCGCACGTAATTGTCTCTTCGATTTATCAGCAATTTCCTGATAATCTCGTAATTGTCTATGAAGGTCATTGCTGAATTGCTGATTCTTAGCCTTGTCTAGAACCGCTTCGATTGCTGTAATACCTACCGAAGCATTCTGATAGGTCTTCTCCAACAAATCCAAATCTATATTTTCAATCATATAAAACACTCCTTATCCTATAAGTATCTATAGTATAAGGAGTTCGTTTATGAATTATTCAGCGGAATCACCTTGTGCATCCTGCTTGCTGCTATTACTGGTCATAGCATCGATGCTCTCCCAGAAGTTTTTAAGATCTTCGTCCTTCTCGACAGCCTTTGTACTCTTCTCATCGGTCATCTCGATTAATGCGACTACATCCTCGTCATTATTTCTTTCATCATAATAAGCCTTTGTCTCCGCATCCATATCTCCGGAAAAGATTTTCAGCTTATTATCTTCACCGGTAATCACATAGAATTTGGCAAGTCCGGGTGCAGGAGTGTTAATGCTGGTAAATTTTATCTCGTGATATACATATACGATAAATTCGCCCTCATTTAGAGATTTTTTCGTATATGTCTTTATTTTACGATAATCCTCAATGTATTCTGTCTTAGTCTGAAGCTGTTCTTCTGTCTCTACTTTACCCGGATCGCTCAAGATACTCTTTAAGGTATTAATGTCGCGATTATTCTTCGCCGTATAATAAGAATTAAACAGCTCATCAATCTCCGGATAAGTACCGGTCTCTTCAATCGGATATACCGGAATTGGTGTAGGGGAAGGCTCTGCCGTTGGAGTTAAAGCAGCACTGGGCGTAGCAAGTGCTTCCTCTGCAGCGGCTAATAACTGATTATCCGCCATCCTCTCATCCGGTAACACTTCTGCACTTAACATTGTTTCTGCTGCTTTTTCTTCAGCCCTTGGTCTGTCCTGACTCACTGACAGCGTTAATATTCCGATACCCATAGTGCTCATTGTTGTCAATAATATTATTTTTTTATATTTAAGTTTCATTAATATCTCCTCAAATTCGCTCTGTAACATTTCCATATTTGCCATTTTACTTTTCTTATTTTAACAGATAGCAAATAAAAAATCAACCTATATATTTCATTTTTTTGTAATATATTTTAATAATTTTGTAACATTTGCGCCATAAATCACTCCTCTTTTAATCCGAATATAATTTTACAAAGGATTGGTAAGAATATATAATTAAAACATACACAAGTAAAAATGTCAAAGTTATATTCTGTCAATATTGGTCTAATCCTAGAAAACGCTGGAATATCGGGGCTTTTTAGGCCAAACAAGCATGAAAGAAGGGGTAAGACATGAATCATATTCTGAATCAACAGTTAAAGCAAATCGAACTACAAGAGCAGAAAATATTCAACCAATCAAATCATAATATTTTGGAGTCAACACTCACACCAATGTTAGCAAAAATACAGGATAAAATTCCCGACAAGCTGATTGATACATTAAATGCTGCTTTCTATAAAGGCTTTCAATTAGTATTTGAAAAAGGGAGCACCTATATAGAGAAGACTTATAACAAGGATAAGATCGAACTGGAGCATGATATTAATAATTACGCACTTGATAAACGGATGAACAAACGTCACTTTAAACGTCTGGACCATTATTCCAAGCAGACCAAGCTCATCAATTCTTCCTTCTCGGTTGTTGAAGGAAGCGTTCTTGGAATTCTAGGTATCGGCATACCGGATATACCGCTGCTTCTCTCTGTTCTTGTAAAGACAATTTATGAAATAGCTTTAAGCTATGGATATTGTTACGAAAGGGAGGAAGAAAAAGCCTATCTACTCCTGTTGATCAACGCTGCCATCTCCAGAGGTGAGCTTCAAAAGGATCTCGATCAAAAGCTCGAGCTTCTGAGTGATAAGCTTGATCGTAATATTGAATCGGTTGTGGATATAGACTCCCAAATGAAAGAAACCTCTAAAGCTCTTTCAGATTCCTTATTAACCGCAAAGTTTATTCAAGGCATTCCCATCGTCGGTGTGGTAGGCGGTGCCGTAAATTACAGTATCGTGAATCGAGTAGCAAGATATGCTCGTCTAAAGTATAAGAAACGTTATCTATTAAAAAAGCTCGTCAACTAATCTAATCTCTACATCATATTATAAAACGAGTTATACTATGTATAAAATAATTGTGGAATCTGAGAAATAACTTACTTTACATTGTTTTTTAGATAGTATATAATAACATAGTCCGAGCAAGCCAAAGCAGGCATGATCGACTATGTAAGCATCTGTAGCTCAGTGGATAGAGCGTTCGCCTCCGAAGTGAAAGGCCGCTGGTTCAAGTCCAGTCAGGTGCATTAACAAGACTAATATTACGGAAACCACAAAAAGTACAACACTATCTTATCAGATATCTGTTGTACTTTTCTTTTTTATAAATATTATCGATCATTGCTTTATAGATACGTCAATGAGGCAAGCATCTCAACATATACTGTTGTAACGAGCTTAAGCAATCGAAAATAGGGGTGTTTATGAATTCATGTGAACTGGTATCCTTTATTACTGCCTTATCCTGTGGGATTGCACAATGCTTCCCGAAAGAGGATCTTCCATTGCTAATATCCATATTTTCCGAGCTTGCTGCTACTCTGGCAACCATTTTAGAGCAAGAAGGAAGGAATACACCGAAAGAACCTCCTCTTGTTGTTAATCCGATCAGCGAAATCACGGCCTCCCCGGATGCTTGATAGGATAATCCTCTATAACGATAAAAAGCACGCTATGCGTGCTTTCTACCTTTTTATGTCCTGTGTCCGATGTTTCTATAATGACAAAGCTTTATCCGGAATTCACTATATCTTATAATGACTCAAATCTTCCTGGAAGTTATTGATCATCTTATCAAACACATCGATCTGGCTTGTCAGCTCATTGATCTGATCTACATAAACTGCAACATTGGAGCTCGCCTCCTCGGTAGCTGCTGAGTTTTCTTCTGCGATTGCTGCCAGACTATGCATGTTATCAAATAATGCTGCGATATTGTCCGCTTCTACCTTTAACTCTTGTGAAGTCTCTATCATTAGATCCGATACGTTCTTCAGATTATGATTGGCAGTACTGGAACTCTTTACTGCATCGTTAAGCTTATCGCTTTCCGATTCCAGTATCTGATATTGTACATCGATATCTCCAACAACACCGTCAATACTATCCACAAATTCGGTGAGGCTCTGATTAATCTGAGCTACCGCTTTATTGGTCTGACCTGAAAGATTTCTGACCTCATCTGCAACAACAGCAAAGCCCCTACCCGCTTCACCAGCTCTTGCTGCTTCAATCGAAGCATTCAATGCAAGAAGATTGGTCTGCTGTGCAATAGATGATACTATTGATACAATCTGCATCATGCCCTCGGCATTCTTACGCAGCTCATCACTATTCGTACGAATTGTACGGAATTTATCGAGCACCGCTTGAATCTCCAAGGTTGTATGATCCACT
The DNA here is from genome assembly GCA_023421075.1 of Bacillota bacterium. Lineage (GTDB taxonomy): Bacteria > Bacillota > Clostridia > Lachnospirales > Lachnospiraceae > Mobilitalea. The sequence goes on along the minus strand of JAEZUM010000025.1, from coordinate 134,048 downwards.
TTCTGGAAGCTGCTCTCCAGTTTCTCCATCGCATCCTCTATTTTTACTTCATTCGTCTGACTTTCCGCTGAGATACGGGTTACATTCCGGATGCTATCACTCAGTATACTTACGGAGCGCTCTGTATCCTCCGCCTGTGTGATCGCTGCTACTGCAACCTCATCGAGAACCGCCGTTATATCATTTGAAGTAGATTGCATCGTATGCGCTATCTCTTCAACAGAATGATTGAAGGTGTACATCTCATCGACAATTGCATTGAAGCCAATGAAATCCTTTTGTACTCTTTGTTTGATCTCATTCAACTGACCCATGATATCTTCGTACTCATCTTTGGTTTTTATAGAGGTATATTCCACAAAATCACAATCGCTCAACTTACTCAGCTCTTGTCTTATGAGCTTCTGGGGTCTGTGAAAGAGATAGGAGGAGAATCCGGAAATCACAAATACGGAGGCGCCGATTGGTAATGCGTATAAGCGATCCGGTAGTAAGAAGAACGAAACCAGTGTACTCATAAGAGTATTCCATAAAGCTGTCTTTAAGGTCACATTCTTGATAATCCCAAAGGAGAATAGCTGGTTTAACCGAAATCGCTTTGTAGACGCGATCTCCTGCTCAAAGGTAAGCTTAAGCTGAACCTCCCCTTCCTTCTGTTCCAGGATTTCAATTTTAATCTGTTCTTTGAAGTACTCTGCCACACCATTAATCAGACCAAAAAGGTAATGATGCATTCCACGTTTAGAACGGTACGTAAATAATATATCATGGGATGACAGGGGTGTTACATCAAGAATTGGAGGAACCGCACCCTTGAAGCGTTTCATTACGATGATATGAACATCATTCATCGATTTCAAGAATTGATATGCTGATTCATGACGGAAAAATCCCGGATAATTCTTGCTAAAGGTTCTTATATTCTGTTCTCCCATCAGCTTCCAAATCTCCTGATGATCCTTTCCTACCAACTCCCCGATCTGATCAACAATTCCGGTTGCGATTCTGTCCTCTACATCCTGTAGTGGTGAGAAAACAACATCCGGCTGAAGTTGAAACTTTGCCAAGGCTTTTGTAACAACTTCTTTTCCGAATAAAGTCCTGCATGACTCTACCCACGAAGAAACAACGGTGCCTTTCATATATGTCCTCCTTAAAAATGATCTTACTTACATTTTATATCTTGTAATGACAAAAATCAACACATTTTAATAACAATTATTATTATTAAATCAAATTTAATGCAATTAATTTATATGCAATAGATCCCTTTATACAAAGAAACAGACCTGTAAGTACATCAATACCTACAAGCCTGTTTCTCCTTGATAACAACAGAAGGTTCGCTTCACTTACATTCTGTTGTTTTATATTAGTGATTTGTCTATGAATTCATTTCATTTAAGAAAAGTAAGCCACTAATTATTCAGCCTCAACCTCATAAAGCTTGGAAAGCTTTACTAAGTGATCATACTTCGCAAGTGCATTCTTCTCTGCATTTGCAAATAACTGCTCTGCTCTCTCCGGATTCTGACGAATTAAGGAGCTGTAACGAACCTCATTTCTGATGAAATCCTGATAGCTTGCGCTAGGAGCCTTGCAATCTAAGATGAAGGGATTCTTTCCTTCTTCAGCAACACGAGGATCGAAGCGGAACATATTCCAGTAACCAGCTGCAACCGCATTCTTCTCTTCTGTCTGAGATACTCCCATACCACCCTTAATACCATGGTTGATACAAGGAGCATATGCGATAACGATGGAAGGACCGGGATAGCTCTCTGCTTCAACAATAGCCTTCATAGTCTGGTTGTAATCTGCACCCATAGCAACCTGAGCAACATATACATAACCGTAGCTCATAGCAATCGCTGCTAAATCCTTCTTCTTAACTTCCTTACCTGCAGCCGCAAACTGAGCGATTGCACCGGTAGGAGTAGCCTTGGAGGACTGACCACCTGTATTGGAGTAGATCTCAGTATCGAATACTAAGATATTAACATCCTGGCCGCTTGCAATTACATGATCCAAACCGCCGAAGCCGATATCATAAGCCCAACCGTCACCACCGAAGATCCACTGAGACTTCTTGGATAAGAATTCCTTATCCTTTAAGATGTCTTTACCTTCTGCACAGCCACATGCCTCCAGTACTCTAACGAGTGCTCTGGTAGCGCCTGCATTTTCACGTCCGTTTGTATAAGTTGCAAGATATCTTTCAGCAGCTGCCTTAACATCCTCTTTGCTTGTTGATGTTGCTAAAGCTTCTACCTTTTCCTTCACTCTATCACGAAGTGCCTGCTGAGCAAGGAACATACCATAACCATACTCTGCATTATCCTCGAATAAGGAGTTAGCCCATGCAGGACCATGTCCTTCTTTATTTACGGTATAAGGTGTGGAAGGATAAGAACCACCCCAGATGGAAGAACAGCCTGTTGCATTGGAGATGAACATTCTGTCACCGAATAACTGTGTTACTAACTTAGCGTAAGGTGTCTCTCCACAACCTGCACAAGCGCCGGAGAATTCAAGCAGAGGCTGATTGAACTGGCTGCCCTTAACGGTAACATCCTTAAACTTCTCAGCAACCTCAGGCTTAACATCTACAGTAAGACCAAACTCGAATACTTTCTGCTCAGGTAACTGTGTCTCAAGAGGCTTCATAACAAGTGCCTTCTCGCCCTTCTTACCGGGACATACATTTGCACAAGAACCACAACCCATACAATCGAGTGAGGATACTGTCATTGCAAATTCAAATCCTGCAAGACCGGTCATTGCTATCTTCTTCATTCCTTCCGGAGCCTTAGCAGCATCAGCTGCATCTAAAGCAACCGGACGAATAACTGCATGAGGACATACATAGGAACAGAAGTTACACTGGATACAGTTATCCGGATTCCACTCGGGAACATCTACTGCAATACCACGCTTCTCGAAAGCGGAAGAGCCCTGAGGTAAAGTACCATCAACTGCATTCGCAAATGCGGAAACAGGAAGATCATTACCCTGCTGAGCATTAACAGGAGCTAAGATGTTGTTAACGAAATCAACAACGTCACTTCTATCACCGCTTACCTTATGGATAATCGCTTCATCCTGTGCGTTCTTCCAGCTCTCGGGAACCTTGATTTCCTTAAGACCGGTAAGACCACGATCGATTGCTGCATGATTCATCGCTACGATTGCTTCACCCTTCTTGGAGTAGGATGCTGTAGCTGCGTCCTTCATATACTTCACAGCTTCTTCAACCGGAATGATATTCGCAAGCTTGAAGAATGCTGACTGAAGGATTGTATTGATACGGCCGCCTAAGCCGATTTCTTTACCGATGCTGATACCGTCGATGGTATAGAACTTGATGTTATGCTCTGCCATATAACGCTTAACCTGTCCGGGTAAATGCTGCTCAAGCTCTTCCATATCCCAACCACAGTTAAGTAAGAAAGTACCGCCATCCTTTATTTCCTGAACCATGTTATACTTTCTAACATAAGAAGGATTGTGGCATGCTACGAAATCTGCCTCTGTGATTAAGTAAGTAGACTTGATCGGCTTCTTACCAAATCTTAAGTGGGACATTGTTACACCACCGGACTTCTTGGAATCATAATCAAAGTAAGCCTGAGCGTACATATTGGTATGATCACCAATGATCTTGATGGAGTTCTTGTTAGCACCTACGGTACCATCCGCACCAAGTCCCCAGAACTTACAGCTGATTGTTCCCTCAGGTGTAGTGTTAGGATTCTCAGTAACATCAAGTGATAAGTTAGTAACATCATCCTTGATACCGATGGTGAAGGTCTTCTTTGCTGTATTCTTATAAACTGAGATAATCTGTGCAGGTGTTGTATTCTTGGAACCCAAACCGTAACGTCCGTTGAATACCGGAGTGTTATTGAACTGAGTATCCTTTAATGCTGCAACTACATCTAAGTATAAAGGCTCGCCAAGTGAACCGGGCTCCTTGGTTCTGTCAAGTACAGTAATCTTCTTAACAGTAGCAGGGATAGCTTCTACCAAACGCTTTGCGCTGAAAGGACGATATAAACGAACCTTAACAACACCAACCTTAGCACCGTTAGCATTTAAGTAATCGATGGTCTCTTCAATGGTATCATTTACAGAACCCATAGATACGATGATGTGATCTGCATCAGCAGCACCATAGTAGTTGAATAACTTGTAATCAGTTCCGAGCTTAGCGTTAACCTTGCCCATATATTCTTCTACAATACCGGGAACTGCTTCGTAGTATGTATTACATGCTTCTCTTGCCTGGAAGAATACATCAGGGTTCTGAGCAGAACCACGAAGTACAGGATGCTCAGGATTTAATGCGTTACGACGATATGCATCGATTGCATCCATATCTGCCATTTCCTTCAGATCCTCATAATCCCATGCTTCGATCTTCTGGATCTCATGGGAAGTTCTGAATCCGTCAAAGAAATGTACGAAAGGTACTTTACCCTTAATTGCTGCTAAATGAGCAACAGCGCCTAAGTCCATAACTTCCTGAGGATTACTGCTAGCCAGAAAAGCAAAGCCTGTCTGACGGCATGCATAGATATCGGAGTGATCACCGAAGATGGATAATGCATGGCTTGCTACAGCACGAGCGGATACGTTGATAACGCCCGGAAGTAATTCACCTGCGATTTTATACATGTTGGGGATCATAAGTAATAAACCTTGTGATGCTGTGAATGTTGTTGTAAGCGCACCAGCTGCCAAAGAACCGTGTACTGTTCCAGCTGCTCCAGCTTCAGACTGCATCTCAACTACCCTTACCTCTTGTCCGAAAATGTTCTTTCTGCCTTCAGCTGACCATTTATCAGTTACCTCGGCCATAACGGAGCTCGGTGTGATAGGATAGATTGCAGCAACATCGGTAAACGCATAAGACACATGTGCCGCAGCGGTATTACCATCCATTGTTTTCATTTTCCTTGCCATTGAAATGTCCTCCTTAAATTTTTAACCTGGTTCTTGTGATTAAGTATCTCACGCACAAAAGGAATATTGGTAAAAAATTATCAAAGTATTGTGTGATAAAGTGTCAAAAGGTGATTCACCCTTTTCCGGAGAGCAGATAATGTCATTACAAGCTAGCTTGTATGCCATAATCTTCTCACCGGAAAGCGCCGATGGCGCTTTTGTCACTTTATTATAGAATGTTATTGTGAGCTAGCTCACATAGCATTCTATAATATCCGTAAATGTGCGTAGCACATTTTGACTCATTATCACATAATATGTCCTAATATTCCGCTTGTGCGTGGGGTACTTATACCACGAATCGAACCAAATTGATGAGAATCAATATATGTTTTTATTCGTCAATTCATTATTATAACACATTGTGAAAATTTTTGAAACAGAAAAAATGTATATTCCTATAAATTTCTCATAAAAATTGTTACCTAATCCTTACCATTTTACATATTTTGTATTTTTTATGCAACTATATACATAAATAACAGGGGATAAGCTATACTCTCTTATCCCCTGCAGCTCTTTTCAACTATTAAACTTCTAATAAAGAACTTATTGTAATCCGTTATATAATGCTCTAAGCAATATTGCCCCGGGGTCCTGACTCAATTCCCAGATCATTGCTCCACCTAATCCCTTGGCAGAGATATAGGAAGCTTTGTATCCAATCGATTCTTCGTCCTCATAGGATATAAAATTGGTTCCGTTAAACAACCACGGTACCTTGGACTGTCCATGGAAGAAGCGGGTATATCCGGGCGCATTCAAATAATTAGCAACAATATTGGCGTAGTTGATGGCGGAGGCTCCGGAGTATGTCTGATAGAGACCATTGTTCGAATTCGTAACCGCTTTATATATGTAACCGTAGAAGGGGACACCCATTATCAGCTTATTCGCCGGAAAACCAGCCTGAAGCCAAGCATTTATGGATTGATCAACGCTCCCTTTATACTGTGGCGAAGGATCTGAATTATTATATAACGGAGCATTCAAATCCGTATAGGAATCCCAGGAGCCATGAAGGTCATACGTCATGACATTCGCATAGTCAATATACGAAACCAATTTGGTAGCTTCTATATTATTCAGATACCAGCTACCTGCTGCTCCTGCAAAGCTAAGTATGTATTCTTTTCCATCTATCGACTCTCTGGCATCAAGCTTTTCCCGAAGCTTCTGCATCAATAGTGTAAAGTTGTATTTATCCTCGGGTCTTCTGATATTTGTTGATAATCCACCGCTCACCGGATATTCCCAATCAATATCCACACCATCCAGACCGTACTTAACCATAAAGTCAACACAGCTGTCTGCAAATATAGTTCTGGACGTATCGGTCAACGCTGCATCCGAGAATCTGGAGGACCAGGACCAACCGCCTACCGCAATCAGAATCTTAAGCTTGGGGTTGGATTGTTTTAATGCAGCCAGTTTCGCCAGATTTGCCGGATCCACATCAGGATACCCAAGAGTAATTTTATAATCACTTCCGATATTAGCAAAAGCATAATTGATGTGAGTCAGCTTGCTTACATCAATCTTATCCGGTGTAAAGCCTGAATAAGCAGCCCAGGCGGCATAGTATCCGACCACCTTCTGTGACGGAACCACCGGTGTCGGTGTTGGGGCAGCCGTAGGCGTCGGAGTAGCTGTCGGCTGAGGAGTCGGGGTAATCGATGAGGAAGGACTTGTTGTGATGACAACTGTATTACTGCTTTTGGAGCTATTTCCTGCTGCATCCTTCGCAATGATGTAAAAAGAATAGTTTGTAGACGGAGTTAATCCGCTTCCCTGATAGGCTAAGGAAGTTGTCGTACCTAACAAGGCACTGTTTTTATATATTTCATAATATGTAACTGCCACATTGTCTGTAGAGGCATTCCACGATAAACGAGCGGAAGTATCTGTAACAGAGGAATAGACTAAATTCATCGGTGCGGATGGTGGTGTTCGATCTGCTTTACTTGTCCTTGCAAAGGCCACCGATCCATATAGCGGATTAATCATAACAATCATAACCAAAAAAATTCCCATAAATTTTCTAAGCCGAACATATTCACTTTTCCATTTTCCCATACATTCCTCTCCTTATCATACGCTGTCAACAAGTTGATAACCCTAACTAACCTTAATGTTTTCTATGTGAAAATAGCATTTTATTTTCACAATATAATGTTACCAACCTTGTCGCATTATGTCAATTAAGCACACCTAGGGAATTGGTGGAAGACTTGCCTATGATTAGCATTCCAGTACCATCAGGCCCTTTTCTCGGGAGTAATAATAGACGCGGTCTGACAATACCTCTTCATGGGCTACCTGTGTTGCATTAATCTCACGTACCATTTCGGAATATTCTTTTCCACTCTCATGATCAAAAGCCGGAACTAGAATGAGTTCATGAATACTACTGGGAAATACATAGAAATCAGATTGAAACTGTTCAGAAAAGTCATGCAGGACATGCGGGTACAATAAACAGGAAGCTCCATTAATTCCTTTTTGATTGGTTAGAATATACATCTTATTCTTCGATACCGCTGAGCCTTCCACAACCAGATTCATCTCCTGTGTCCATTCATTATTGGAACCGGATCTATCCTCTAGTAACATGGAGCGTATTACCTCCTCCATACTTCTTATACTTTCCGGGAAAAGCCTCCTCGTATTCTCAGCAGCAAGCTCCTGCAATTCCTTAAGATGTGTCTTCCAATGCTTCATATGTTCATTCGTAATACGGATGGTTCCGATCCCCTCCTCATCCTCTCTTACCAGACAATGATAGGTAATAGCCAGGTCAAGATATCTTATATGTGGTACCTTCTCCAATAATCTGCGATTTCGATCATAGCTGACCAAACGATATACGATAAAAGATTTCATCTGATCAAAGGTATAGGAAAAGGCCTCATTAACAATCGGTACCGTACAATTCAGATAAATGTTACACAGTCTCTCTACCAGCTCATTTATTTTCACTCCCTGCTTATATGCCTCAAAGTAAGTCTCCAGATAGATATTCGGAGAGAAGTTCTTCCCCTCCTTAAGAAGTACCAGACTATCCAGCTCAAGAGAATTATTCTTAAGCACCTTGATGGCTCGAGCAGTATAATCCTTTCCCATTCGCTGTGTTACACCCGATAATATCTGCCCCACAAAATATTCATACTCTGATGTCGTTTCTCTTAACATTTGAACCATATTGTAACCTCCTTAAAATTATGAATTTAAATTAGTTAGAAGCCCATTCTTTCAAATGGCTTTACTTATTTTTATAATCAAGGCCAAACTGGCTGACCATAGATATAAATCGCAAAACTAATATATTAATTGATCCTGTTTTGGAAAGCGAAACGAATGATAAGAATAAAGTGAATTAATGTAGATGAAGAAAGATTTCATTCCAGGAATCTAATAATTGAGAATCGGATGAAGGCAGACGAATCGGATTGAGTTATTAACAGATTATAAGAAGAGTAACAGACTTTTCGAATTGAACTGCTTTCGATATGATTATTTTAGCAAAAAAATATAACTATAGCAACCTATTAACCGCCATATATTTACATAAAGATTTTGCAGAATTTTGTATATTTTTACTATCGTCTTATTTTAAATATTTACCGCTCATTGTGATCAGAACCTGAGAAGGAGCATAAAAGGTCCACATCAGAATAGAGGATAAGGAATAAATTACACTGTAAATCTCTTCGGGTAATGAAATAAAACCACTCAGATTAAACAATCCCACATTGATATCGCATAACAGAAACAAGACCATGCCAGTTGCGTATAACAGGTTACTTCGATTCTTACGATCCCTGACAGATAAGCGAACTGCGGTGATCGTATTAAATAGAATACCAATAAAATATAAAACAGATACCATTAACAAGGGATCCGGTGTAACACCCACGAGCTGCAACACAATATATATTACAGCAGCAAAACCGGTCTGGATTAACAATCGTCTGAGAAAAAATTGAAACAGCCGATATTTCCTGCCTTTACGCTCAAACTTAACCGAGGCATCCGACAGCTCCTCTTGTAATAGGATGAGTCGAAGACCGTATATCAGCTGAACTAGCAGAAATGTGTATACCCCAACGAGGTAATAATCAAGAATTAATATAAATAAATCAGAAATCAAGGTAAAGAAAAGACCTACTTGTAACAAAAAAAGTATGCCTTTGTAGGCACTTTTCATTAAAAGCGCATAGCAAAAGCATACTATAATTATTGTGTATTTGATACTAGCAGTTAGTCTGATGCTACCACCGGTTAGATCCAAGGTAAGAAAAGTTGCATAAAGAATTGCTTGTACTGCCAAGAAAATCCATACCGAAGCATTCTTTTTTGCTATTTCTTTCATGATCCCTTCTCCTTGTAGCGGTCTCACTATTTTAGTCTAGCTATCCTTTTTCTTCAAGAACTGAATCGCCATATCCTTCGGGATCGGCTTACTGTACAGATAACCCTGTGCCTTATCACAATTAGATTCCTTTAGGAATTCTTCTTGATCAAAGCTCTCTACTCCCTCTGCAATAACCAATAAATCCAGATTCCTTGCTAAGGTAATTATCGTTTGGATTATCTTCTGATCACATCGATCTTCCATTACGGTATCTAGAAAGCTTTTATCGATCTTAAGATTACTAACGGGCAGACGCTTCAAATAATTCATAGAAGAATAACCGGTGCCAAAATCATCCAGGGAAAAATTAACCCCAATCTTGCGAAGCTCTTGTATTGTAGCGATTGTATATTCTATATCATCCAGTGCGATGCTTTCTGTAATTTCCAACTCGAGATTACTTGGATTAATACCTGTCTCTTCAATGATATCATAGACAATCTTTACGATATCTCTATCCTTAAATTGTCTAGCAGACAGATTAACTGCCATATTAATCTCCGGATATTCTAAGGACCATTGCTTTAACTGATAGCAGGCAGTACGTAATACCCACTTTCCAATCGGAATTATTAATCCTGTCTCCTCTGCGAGATAAATAAACTCATCCGGTCCGAGGAGCCCCTTTGTCGGATGATTCCATCGGATTAATGCTTCAAAACCGACTACTTGTTTATTCTCCAGGTTCATCTGTGCCTGATAAAAGAGTACAAATTCCTCTCGCTCAATCGCCTTTCGAAGCTCCGATTGTATCTCAATCTTTTCCGTCAGCTTCACATTAAAGGAATAATCGAAGTAAGCATGTGTATTTTTGCCATTGGCTTTCGCTACATACATGGCCGAATCCACATTTTTAATTAATGCTTGCGAGGTTTTACCGTCCTTTGGTGCAAATGCTACACCGATACTGACTGTTACAAAGTATTCTTTTGTAGATAACACAAAGGGGAAACTAAATACGTTCTTGATTTTCTTAATTTTCTCTTCGTAAGTAACCGTATCCTGCAAATTCTGGGTTAGAACAATGAACTCATCCCCACCTATTCTGGCCAGATAATCATTCTCATCCATTGCCTGCTTTAACCGATATGTAACATCAATCAAAAGCTCATCGCCATAGGAATGCCCGAGGGAATCATTGATATTTTTGAAATTATCGATATCGATGTCCATGATTCCTATCGTTTCTTCACTTCGCAAGGTCAGCATAATATTATCCAGCATCTCTGTAAAAGCCGCACGGTTCGGAAGCTCAGTCAAATAATCTGTATACGCCAGCTTCTTCATGCTTTCCTTGTTTCTATTCAGTTCATCATATTTTCCTGTCAAATCGTTCAAGGTAGAAAGTATACTATTATAATTACTCTCCAGTTCGGAGTTGATTTCCTTCATCTCTTGGACTACTTGCTCTGTCAGGCTTTTTGCACGCTTCGCATTTTTTAATCGGATTGCGTATATCACCAGCAATAGAATTAACGTTGCAATTCCAATCAGGATCGAAATCCCGGCTGATCGATCAATCACAAAATATCCCATAAGTCCTCCATACGTTTCCCCAAAACGTATTTTCTTTCGTTATTTAGATTTTAAATATTGGTCTATTCCTGCAGCTGCTGCTTTTCCTGCTCCCATTGCAAGAATAACGGTTGCAGCTCCTGTTACCGCATCTCCACCGGCAAACACACCTTCTCTTGATGTCACACCAGTTGCTTCATCTGCTATAATACACTTATATTTGTTAGTATTCAAGCCTTTTGTTGTTGATGAGATCAAAGGATTCGGACTTGTGCCCAAAGACATGATTACCGTATCTACCTCTAATACAAACTCTGAGTCCGTTTTCTCAACCGGTTTTCTTCTTCCGCTTTCATCCGGCTCACCCAATTCCATCTCCACGCAGCGCATTCCACTTACCCAGCCATTTTCATTCACAAGGATCTCCTTGGGATTGGTTAATAACTTAAAGATGATGCCTTCTTCCTTTGCATGATGAACCTCTTCTACTCTTGCAGGAAGCTCAGCTTCTCCTCTACGATATACCACATAGACCTGTGCTCCGAGTCGAAGTGCTGTTCTTGCTGCATCCATTGCTACATTTCCACCGCCGACAACTGCAACCTTATTCCCTGCAATAATCGGTGTATCATAGCTTTCGTCGAAGGCCTTCATCAAATTGCTGCGGGTAAGATATTCGTTCGCTGAAAATACGCCGTTCGCATTCTCTCCGGGTATACCCATGAACTTCGGAAGTCCGGCACCGGAGCCTATAAACACTGCTTCAAAGCCTTCTTCCTCCATCAGCTCGTCAATGGTAATCGATTTTCCGATTACTACATTCGTCTCTATCTTGACTCCTAAGGCACGAACATTATCGATTTCGGTCTTCACAACCGTCTCTTTGGGAAGACGGAATTCCGGGATACCATAGACAAGAACACCACCGGGTTCATGAAGTGCCTCGAAGATCGTCACATCATATCCCATCTTTGCAAGATCTCCTGCACAGGTAAGTCCTGCAGGACCGGCACCAATCACCGCAACCTTTCTTCCGTTCTTCACCGTAGGTAATTCAGGCTTAATATTATGTTCTCTTGCCCAATCAGCAGCAAATCGTTCTAGCTTTCCAATGGATACCGGATCGCCTTTAATTCCACGAATACATCTCTCCTCACACTGTGTTTCCTGCGGACACACTCTACCGCACACTGCAGGCAATGCAGAATATTTACCGATTACCTTAAAGGCCTCTTCCGGGTTACCTTCCACCAGTTCCTTGATGAAACCTGGAATATCAATACTTACGGGACAGCCTGTGATACATTTTGCATTTTTGCATTGTATACAACGGGATGCCTCTTCCATTGCCTCCTCCAGATTGTATCCATAGCATACCTCTGTAAAGTTAGTTGCTCTAACCTGAGGATCTTGCTCTCTAACCGGTACCTTCTTTAAAACGTCCATTCTCCATTCCTCCATACACCGTTGTACGGCATTCCAAGATTTATCTGTCACAACTTATGTGAATAAACTAAAAATCCATGATTGTTCGATCGGCAGATAAATACTTCTGCCTAAAAACGCACGATAAGCATGTAGATAAGTTCCTTATTTAGCGACTTCTTCATGGCACTCACATCCGGGATGATGATGTGTAGCACCCTCCTTCTGACGAAGGATTACCTTACCCTCTTCTGATTTATACATTTGAAGTCTCTTCATTGCTTCATCAAAATTCACCAGATGTCCATCAAATTCCGGGCCATCCACGCAGGCAAATTTAATTTCATTCCCAATGGATAGACGGCAGGCACCACACATGCCGGTTCCATCCACCATAACCGGATTCATACTTACGATTGTCCTAATCCCAAGCTCTTTTGTAAGGATACAAACAAATTTCATCATTATCATCGGACCGATGGCAATCACAAGATCATATTTCTTTCCCTGATTATTCACGAGATCCTTAATACAATCATTTACATTTCCCTTAAATCCATAGGAACCGTCGTCGGTAGTTATGTAAAGATCCCTCGTTAACGGTCTCATTCTATCTTCTAATATAATCAATTCCTGGTTCCTGGCACCGATGATACAGTCTACCTTGTATCCGTTTTCTTTCATCCACTTTACCTGAGGATAAACCGGTGCGGCTCCAACTCCGCCTGCAACAAATAGGATATTCAACTTGGACAACTCGTCGTCTGGCATATCAATCAATTCTGATTTATGACCCAGCGGACCGGTGAAATCACGAAAGGCTTCTCCCTCTTCAAAGGTAGCCATAAGCTGTGTAGAGGAACCCAATGCCTGGAACACGATCGTTACGGTTCCGGCCTCACGATCATAATCACAGATCGTTAAAGGAATTCGCTCTCCCTTTTCATCCATCTTAACAATTACAAATTGTCCGGGATAGCAATTTTTAGCTACTCGAGGAGCTTTTACATCCATCAGATAGATGTTATTGGCAAGACTTTCCTTCTTCATGATCGTATAAATATAGTTTTCAGCCATTTCGATTAACCTCTTTCTTTATACAAAATTGCTAATAATAATGAATATTTAGCTAACATTATAAAGTACTTACCTCAAAAAATCCAGTAATATTTTTGTGAAAGCGCATTCCTAACCATATTTGGGCATTATATATGTAAAACATATCAAACTATTAGGAAATCCAATGCTTTGAAGGTAAAATTTGGGCTTGTTTCCAAATATTATTGACATAGTTCACAATCAACCTTTATTTTCTTTGGCTAAATGCATAACTATGCAAAAAACTTAAAAACAAGCCCATTAATAATCAAGATTTTTTTACCTACTTGGTACCCAAAACACCGATTAAGGAATACGACTATTTCACAAGCTTTTGAAGTGCTTGTATGAACTCTGTGTATTCTTTTTCTTCCACTCCCTGATCTGCATTCGTTCTTCCTAATCGGTCGCATAAACAAAGCAGAGCCAATTCATAAATATCAACTCTTTTTAATAATCCCTTCAAATCAGCATAAGGGAGTTTACGCAGAACATACAACATATGCATATGATATCTGACCATAGCGGAAACCGAATCGGTAAAAGCTTGCTCACAGTTGAAATACTGCAGAAATTCCCTACATAATTCTTCTCCCACTTTATCATGATCATATGAAGTGATTTTTCCCTTTCGATTCCTTGTGGTCGATGGCTTACCGATATCATGTAGTAAGGCTGACCACATGAACACCTCTTTTTTCCTGCTTCTCTCGCGTACAGCAGCCGCCTCATCCAGCACCATCATGGTATGGTTCCAGGCACTTCCCTCAGGATGATACTTGGGAGATTGTTCCGTCTCCCTCAGCCTATAAAGCATAAGAAAGGGATACTCTTTAAAACAGCCTTGTCGAACCAGTTCCTCTATAAATAATGAGGGCTTTTCATCGGTAAGCAAATGTGAGGTTATCTCCGCAAAGATGGTATCCTTATTAATCATTCTCTCTGGTGCGGTCACCGATGGGTTTCGCTTTCTCATGACCAGCTTTTGCTTTACCCTGAATCTCGGGAACCGGATCCTCCTCATTCTTTTGTATATGCATTCGTTGCCACCCCTCGGTACCATGGGGTTCTGTAACATTGGGTCTTCTCATTCCTGCCTTTGCCATAGTACACCTCCTAATTATACATCATTGTGCTCCACTGACTTTCTTTTCGCATTTTTATTCTTATTTTGATTTTCCCTGGTCAGCGGAGTTTGACCATTGGATTTTTCTACTCTAGCCTTCTTGTTATCCGGTTGACTGTCCTTCGGCATAATACCCTCCATTCTATTATTACATCAACATTGTCAGAAGAAGTCTTTCGCTGGCTTCCACAGCCATACTGCATACACTTTATCTGTTCATCCTTTTTATGCAGCATTCTCTGTATGGATTAGTATATACAAACCTTCTCTGTCTATCCGATGAACCTGTTATCCTAATTCAGATAGTTCAGATAATTTTGAAAGGTGATAATTCGTATAACGTTTATCACTTGATAAGTCCTTCCCAAACCAGACAGGAGGTTGGAAGGAAGCTGCGCTCTCGAGATCCGGGAATTCTACTTCGACAATCACGAGTCCCTGTAACAGTCCTTCAAATATATCAAGTTCCGCTGTTAAATTATCCCCAAGAGGTATCAGATAACGTGTTTTATAGACCATATTACCTTCTGTCTTATTGCGAAGCGTCATATATGCTTCCTCCGTTAACGGAAGCTCAACCTCGTTATTCACACATGGACCGCCTTCGCTGGTGGGTTCCAATCCAAATTTTGATTTATAGGTCAGGATAAAGTCATTATTGCTTTTTCGAATACGAATGGTGGGTTTATGACATAAATACCCCTGTTCAATTTTTTTATTCTTATATTGTGACAAATTCTCCGGTAATACTGTAACACTATATTTACGTTCAATTTCCATCGTTCTCACCTTTCTTATTATCTGCGTTTTATTATTTTTTAATTTCATTTTATTGAATAGTTGTTCGTTTTTCATGAATACTAACTTTATGAAAAAATATATGAAGAACTTCATTCTCTGCGGGCTCAGCGGATGGTGTATGGAATGCTTCTGGACAGGTCTGGATTCCATGAGAAAGCACACCGATAAGACACTTGCCTGCCGTACCTCCGTATGGATGTTTCCGATCTACGGAATGGCCGCCTGCCTTACTCCCATCTGCAAGAAGCTGAAAAACCATAGTGCACTGCTGCGAGGAGGTGTATACGCATTTTTGATCTATTTCGGTGAATACACTACCGGTGTACTCCTGAAAAAATATGGTGCATGCCCATGGGATTACAGCAAAGCAAAGCTCAATTACAAAGGCGTCATCCGACTGGATTACGCGCCTGCCTGGTTTTTAGCAGGACTCTTTTTTGAAAAAGTACTAGATCAGGATTAGCGGAATGGATCACCCTTCCGCTTTTTATTATGCTTCACTTAATCAAGAATTGCAAGCTTGAAAGGCAGTATAAAAAGATGTATACTATAAACCGAAAGAAATACTAGTAGTTGGCTGGACCGACTTACTTTATTATACTAAAAATGCATTTCATAAACGGATCTTAGATTCGTAACCGGAGGATGATACCTTGCTCAAAGCCGTATTATTTGATATGGATGGCGTAATTATTGACAGTGAACCCCAACATGCCAGAGCAGCGGTACTGGCGCTAAAGAAATTTAATGTTGATATCTCGATTGATTATGCTTATCAATTTATAGGGACAACGACTTATCATATGTGCCAAAAGATGGTCGAAGATTTTTCTATCGAAGCCACACCGGAAGATCTGCTTCTTGCGAATGAAGAGGCGAAGGCTTATCTTACTCAGTCCGAAGGATATGAGGCCATCCCCTATATTGTGGATCTCATGAAAGACCTACATACTCATGGAATTAAGATGATTATTGCATCCTCATCCTCCGCTGCTAGCATCCGGGATGTCATGAGCCACCTTGACATAGAAGATATTTTTGATGGATATATCTCCGGAACGTCCGTAGCTCACCCGAAACCGGCCCCGGATATCTTCTTAGCAGCAGCAAGACAGTTAGGAGTAACTCCCTCTGAATGCATCGTAATTGAGGATTCTTATAATGGTGTAACCGCCGCCACCGCCGCAGGGATTCCTTCCATCGGTTTTCTTAATCCGAATTCCGGTAATCAGGATCTGAGCAAAGCTGCCATACTGGTTGAGGGATTTGATGAAGTTGATTACCATTTTATAGATATGGTTTATCAGCATGCTCATATGCAGCCAGCCACCATCCTTACTACCGAGCGACTTAGCTTAAGAGAGTTAGCCGTAGAGGACATTATCCCGCTCTGTTATATATGTAATAAGCCCGGAGTATCTGAGCACTTATTGAATTATTCCGGAGACATAGAGGAGGAAGTATCCAAGCATAAAGCCTATATTAAAAATATATATCATTTTTATGGGTACGGTCTATGGGGTATCTTTCTGAAAGAGACAAATCAATTAATCGGCAGATGTGGAATCGAATATAAAATGCATGATAACGAGCCGGTCTATGAATTAGGTTACTTGATTGACCCAGACTATCAAAAAATGGGCTATGCCTCTGAAGCGGTTGCAGCATCATTACAGTATGCCTTTCAAAAACTGGATATCCATCAAATTATCGCAGTAATCGATAGGGAGAATACTCCTTCAAGACATTTAGCGAAACGAATCGGTATGAAAAAGGATACGGAATTCATTCGCGATCACAAGGAATACCTAACCTATGTCATTCGTAATAATGATCTATAAATTCAAAGGAGTCCGATATGGAAAGTCAAAGAAATACAAGGCAAAAACAATTAATACTTACCATTCTCAGGGAAGCCGACCGACCGATGTCGATCAACGAGATTTATACCCAGGTTGTGCTTTCTTTGCCTACGATTGCCAAATCAACCATTTATCGAAATATCGACTCTTTACTGAATCAAAATCTTATCGATAAATATCATCTTACTGACAACGAGATCTTTTACCGAATTAAGGCAGACACAAATGAGCATAAGCATGTTGTAATCTGTGACGATTGTAAAAAAGTATTTGATCTTCCATCCTGCCCGATCCACGCTCTAGAAAACGCTATGGAGGAGGAAGGATTTATTATTAAGGAGCATCAGATACAAATCACCGGCATCTGCAAAACCTGTGCAAAAAAAGATTTTCATTCAAAAATGTAACTTAGTATTGTAAAAAAGACAAGTCCTACGACTTGTCTTTTATTTCGCTTTAATAATGCAAGACTTCTACCCTATCATTTACTGTCCGGTTCCACCGGTTGCTCCACCGGTACCACCTGTTGTTCCGCCTGTTGTTCCGGCTCCACCTGTTGTTCCACCGGTACCACCTGTCGTTCCGGTACCTCCGGTTGTACCGCCATTCGTTGCACCCGTACCGCCTGTTGTTCCGGTTCCTCCGGTTGTACCGCCATTCGTTGTTCCTGTACCGCCTGTTGTTCCGGTATTACCGCTATTCGTTCCACCGATTCCACCGGTTGTACCACCTGTAGTTGGTGTGTTGATGTCATTGTCATCATTATCACCGAGGTCATTATCATCTTCTGTTGCGGAGTTATTCAGATCATCATCTGCCGCACAAGCACTAAAGGCAAACAATGCGATACAACTAATTCCTAATAGTATAAAAAACTTCTTCTTCATTGCTACTCCTCCTATCAATTTTTCAATTTTACAGGATTAGTATCTCTCACTTCAATTAATTTATTCGCAGATCAAAACTGCGATAATATCATCAACACTCGTAAATTCAATTAAAACAATCCTTCTAATCTATAATGAATCTTTTAGAAATTCATCCATTTATTTTAAATTAAAAGGTTACTTGTTACGGTTAAATTCTGTCATATCAGCACGAAAACGCAGAGGAAGATTGTTTCTCTGTAGTTTAAAATTCGTTCTTTCCTTAATTGCGATGTGATCAAAAAAAGAAATCCACATATCCCGATAATGATCTTCATAGGCAGACACCTCACGAACACGATCCTGATCAAGATCCGGCACATCAGCAATGATCCAAGGGGTATTCGGAACATGAAGTGCAGCAAGCTTCCGATTACCATCATAAATCAAGAACCGCTCCGTTGGTAGCCGATCAGCAAAATGCGGTGTCACCAAAGAAAGTACATTATTCTTCGGATGAATGATCGACGTAAGCAGACCGCTCTCCTGCTCCGAAAAACGAATGAACCCCAACAAGTGATGCACCTCGTTCCCGACATTCTTATTAACCTTAAACATGTTATTCACAACCTCATTGCTCAGGTGTTCTGTAATCGTAGGTCCTACTGCAAAACCCAAAATCAAAAAACGATAAATCAGGTCTGCCTTGCCGGAATGATCGGATAGCGCGACACGGCATGACATCTCATAAGCTTCCTCCGATATCTTCTCACGAATTGATTTACTTACCTTGTTCGCCATCTCGAAATCCGTATCCACCGCTTCATACTCTGCAAAAAGTTCGATATTTGAAAATTTGCTTCCCTCACTTTTCTCCTCGATCTTGATGTTGGAGTGTCCGAGCCTTGAGCTCCAGGCAGTATAAATTGCAGTGAATATCCCATCAATACTGTTGTCACACAGATAAATTCGTTTTGTTACCATCCTATATCAACTCCTATAACTACACATTTGCCAACTTCAAGGCTAGAGGTCGTTCCGGCTGAAAGCTTACATCATCAAACAGGGATAGCTGTTGATAAGTGATGTCCTTATCAATGCCTACCGGCACCTGATCCTTCAGCGCAACCAATTGTCTGGTGATGAAATTCTCCTCGATTTTGATCGGGTACATCATTCTCCCATTGCAGGTTATAAAATAAATGGCACGCTTCAATACAATACCCATACGTTTCAAATCATTATAATCAAGAACTGCACTTTTCCTTGCCATCATGATTCTCTGAGCCGAATTTGTACCAATTCCGGGCACCCGAAGTAAGGTATAATAATCTGCTTTATTAATCTCAACCGGAAAAAGCTCCAGGTGCCTCAAGGCCCAATCACACTTCGGGTCCAACAGAACATTAAAATTCGGATGCAATTCGTCCAGCAGCTCCTGTGTCTGAAAACCGTAGAAACGAAGGAGCCAATCAGCCTGATACAATCGGTGTTCCCGAAGCAATGGCGGCCCCTCCAGAGTAGATGGAAGTCTACTATCCTGATTCACATTCATGAAGGCTGAGTAAAAAACCCTTTTTAGATCAAAGTTGTCATAGAGTGCTTCCGCCACTGACATTATCTGATAATCACTTTCCTTGGTTGCTCCTACAATCATCTGGGTACTCTGACCGGCGGGGACAAAATTACGGTTAATCATCGGCTTCTTCGGTCGAGTAGTTAATCCGGTATTCGAGGTTATAATCTCCTTGATGTCACAATCCTCCCCGGTTGATGTAATAATTTTCTTAGGCTCTGCTGCAGTCAGCACCTTCTGCCCAGTCTTAAAATCAGGCAGGCCAAGGAATTCTCTGCTATTTTTTCTTCCCAGTTGAATCTGTCGGATGGGCTTCAGGATATTCTTTCTATTCTTATGAGGCGCAAGCTCGTGAAGACTATCGGCAGTCGGTAACTCCAGATTAATACTCATTCGATCTGTGTACCAGCCTAACATCTCTATCAGTGCCGGATCCGCTCCGGGTATAGCCTTACAATGGATATATCCGTTAAAGTGATGTACTTCACGAAGCAATCGCAGCGATTCCAGAATCAGCTCCATCGTGTAATTCGGTGTATTCAATATTCCTGAGCTTAAGAATAAGCCTTCAATATAATTCCTTCGATAGAATTCCATCGTCAACTCACTCAGCTCCTGCGGAGTAAAGGAAGCCCGGACAACATCGTTAGAGGATCGATTTGCACAGTACTTGCAGTCAAAAATACATTCATTCGTAAACAAAACCTTTAAGAGCGAGATGCAACGACCATCTGCAGAAAAGCTATGGCAGATACCACCCGCGATGCTATTGCCCATACTTGTCCCGTTGCCTTTACGGTCAACACCACTGGAAGTACAGGCAACATCATATTTTGCTGCATCTGACAATACCTCAAGTTTTTTCTGTATCGACATATTCTCCTGTATTACCATTGTCTCACCTCTATTATCAAACATTTGTTCTGTTTTTATTCTATCAAAAGCACTTCCTGTTGTCAACACTATTCAAACATTTGTTCTCCTTCTAATCCTTTCGGTCACATAATACAAATTTCTTTCTTTTACGACTTATTACACATTTATATGATACATATTTCCTATTATTCTAATTGACACGATCCCAGATAATAAGTAAAATTATGCTAGGACTATTCTCGATATTGCTTAAATCGCCAGTGGTATGAAATATATTGAAAGGTATCGGTGTGCTATGCAGAAAAATCGGCAGGATTTTCAGAATTATCGGAAGAAATTTAACGTGATCGTAAGGTTATTCTACCTGGACCTTCTCCTTATCGTGCTGACCTTTATCTCGTATTCACTGGATTTTCATTATTCCAGACCAATAACTCTAATTCTTTTAATTATCGATATTCTTCTCCTCATTGGTACGGTAGCCCATCTAAAAAGAAATTATAATATGATCAACCAGATTGAAGAGTTATTCCTAAGAGATCATTACGGCGCCATATCAAATAAGCTGAACAGTTTTCAAAGACTCATAGAGAACAATCTGTTTCAATACCATTTTCAGCCGATTGTTGATGCCAAAACCGGAGATATATTCGCCTATGAAGCATTAATGAGAACTGATCCGGATACCATCGATCTTACTCCGATCGAAATCCTTGATCTGGCAACAAAGGAGAATTGTCTATATAACATAGAACGGTTTACCTTCTATAATACCCTACGGATTATGAAAGAAAACAAGGATCTGTTTCTGAATAAAAAATTGTTCATTAACAGCATCTCCAGCCACCAACTGACTGATATAGACTTCGAAGAATTATACCATAATTACAGCGCCCTTTTTCGAAATGTAGTAATGGAAATCACGGAGTCAACCATATTAAGCGATGAGGGTCTTAAATTAATCAGCAAAAGACTTCAGGAAACCGGATGCCAGCTGGCTCTTGATGATTATGGCACCGGATATTCCAACGAATCTAATTTGCTTAATTCCAATCCCAACTACATAAAAATAGACGGTACTATACTCCGATACATTAACGTTGATTCCAAAAAGCAACATGTCGTAACCAGCCTTATCAATTTTGCATCCCAAAATAATATCAAGGTGATTGCGGAAGGGATCGAGACAAATGAAGAATTTGAATATGTCATCGGACTCGGTGTGGATTATATTCAAGGCTATTACACCGCCAGACCTAATCCGGAACTACTTTCGAAGATATCGCAGGATATCATCGATAGGATCCAGGATATTAACGGTCGTATTCAAATAGAGGGTAAAGGAAGGAAGCTGTATGAGACAAAGGATGATACTATAATCTATCCGGCTGCACTAGCCTTGGAAATGTATTCTGATATATTGATACGAGAGCGTGAGATCACTATATCCGGTAATCAGGAAATGATCGCGAATATTTCGATCATTATCCCTGATAATCATGCCTGCCATATCACTCTAGATCACGTCAGACTTCGTGGAAATGAAAAACCGACAATAATATTAGGGAAAAATTGCTCCGTTGTTCTAAATCTATCAGGAGATAACGATCTTCTGTTCGATGGAATCCGGGTTCCGGAAACCTCTGATTTAACGATTGTCGGAGACGGAAATCTTACCATACAGGCAGAACGTACCAACCGGGTCGGTATCGGTGGTACACCCAATCAGGCTTATGGAAACATTTCCCTATCTTCTGCCGGAAGTATTAAAGTAACCTGCTGTGGGAATATGTCCGTTGGCATTGGAGGCGGACAAAATCCGTATAATTCATTAATCCATGTCATATCAGGTATGATCTATGTCGAGGCGTCCGGTTATAACACGGTTGGTATCGGAAGCATATTCGGGAATACAAAGATTAAGATTGATCACGGAAAAATCAAGATCACATGTGAGGGAACAAAAGCGGTCGGGATCGGAAGTCTGAAGGGCTATGTGGACATCTTAAATACCGGTAACCTGATTATCAAATGCAATGGAAAGAATGCGATCGCCATAGGTTCTATGGAGGACAGTGATGGAAAAATCACAATACAAAGCGGTATAATCAGTATCCGCTTTAATACTTATTGCGGATCCGGCATCGGAGCTCTCGGCGGAAGGGTTGGCATTGAGATCCAGCAAGGCGATATCGCCATCTTCGGCGAAGGTACTGATATCATCGGTATCGGAGACCATAACGGTTTCGGAGATATACGAATTAAGAACGGAACTATCTCCGTTCAGTTATATGCTACCAATGCGATCCCAATTGGCAATATCAGACGTAATGTCATCATTGATGGCGGTAATATTCAGTGTGACTTTCCTGAAGATATTATCCCCGTGAATACCTATGGTACTCCTTTGGTTGCGAGAATTATAATGGATACGGATGAATTTCGCCAAACCGTTGATACGGTAAGGTATTCTTATGAGTATCAGGCAAGCTATTGTGAGCGTTATCCTTACATCAAGGTATATCTACCTGAAAGCATCAGTTTCTAGAGAAAACAGGAAGATAGATAAGTAGTTAGCTTATCTATCTTCCTTCCTTTTACTCCTATTTCATTCTTGCCCTATTGGAACGCATTTCAAACTCTCTTAACTGATCTGTTGTCTCTTTCTTTTGCTCACTACCAAAGCGATTGAGATAATGGCTGCTGCAAACCCAAGCTGTATCGCCATATAGCTTGCTATGCCGGACAGCTGTGACCAAGTAGTCTGTGTCACTGTCTCAATGGCATTATTGGCTTTTACAAACCAATATACCGGAGTAAAACTTGCCACCTTAAGTACCGGAGCACCAAGAAACTCCTGAGGAACAAACATACCGCTTAGAAAAGCCAACCCAACGGATGCTGCGGTAGAGATAGCAGAGATTGCTTTTTTACTCTTCACACTGATACCGATCAAGTAACTTACACTTAAGACTACGAAAGCAAAGACAAAAGCATTTAATAAGAATAGCATTGTATTCGAATTCATGATTCTGTTCTTATTTAAGATATATCCGGCAGCCGTAAAAAGTACGACATAAAACATAACAAAGATCAGATTAGCAAGGATCAACTGCACATTCAAATCCCGTACCGAAATCGGTGATGCAAAGTGTCTTCTCCTGATATCAAGACTATGGAAGGAGAACATAACCGTACTGACACTGGTGATAAATATTGCTATCATTATATAGCCCAGATAATTGAAGTAGTATTTATTAAAGCTGTTCCCTGAGCTTATTGAATCTTTTTGTTCCCCATGTAACTGAACGGTAGTCTGTTTCTGTAGATTTTCTTTCACATTGGCACTGATCTCTTCGGTAGAAGCTTCCGGCAAATAAACCCGGTATACCTTCGCGATTTTGAAATAATTATCTATCGCACTATCGATTGTTATTGCCTCCATAGAATCCGGGGCCGTCTGCTTTATAAGGCTGATATTTCCATTATTATGAAAGCTTTCTGTAAATCCTGCCGGTATCGTAAGGATATAGGATACCTCTCTGTTATATAGTGCATCCCGAATTGCTGTCGCATCCTTCTTCGGTTCTACGTAGGTCACATAATCCTCAAGGTAATTCAAAAACCCGCTAATCAGACTATTCTCACCATCTTCATTGATTACCATCACCGGAACCTTTCTCACCTCGAATTGTTCCGTGGTCTGGGTTATATTGCCCGTAAACAGTATGGTCAACATCAGAAAAAGTACTGCATAGATTATGATTGAGACTAGTTGCGCCTTTAATATTTTATAGTAAGCCTTAAATACTTGCATAATTCTTCCTCCTAATTCCGACGATGGCAAGGGCACCGAATATGATTGCTATTACACCTAAGATCATGATATTCATGTAATATCGCTCATAGGTATCATAGTAATACAGACTGTACATCGAATCTGTCATAAGATTAACCGGGTTAATATAAGCCAGAAGCGGGAATTTCGTTGCTACCATATATTTAATTTGAGACATCATCATACCGGATAGGAAGGCTCCTCCCAATGTCACTGTGGTCAGAATTGCTTCCTTAACTTCTGCCTTCTTCTTCACCCAGACACCGATGAAGGCACCCATTCCGAGTCCTGCGAACGAGCCTACCATACAAGCTACAAAGAGATACAGCAGATTATTTCCGAAATCCACTTTTATAATGAAATACATGTATAGGAACAACAGCAACAGGCTTCCTATATGTGCCGTAAAGGCTGCCATGATATTACATAGAAACAGCTTCATCTTCGGGATTGCCGATACACTCATTCTGGCACCGCGCCCGGATAGATTCGCCTGAATATTGATAACCTCATCCAACCCCCAGTTTGCGGCAAAGATACAGGTAAACGCGAGAAGTGAATAAAAAAACACCAATAAATCCGCGGGCTTTTTGTCATCCTTCACCTCAGTAAGATAGGTGCTATGTTGCATTATATCGTCCAATAATCCTTCTTCGATGGCCTTGGGATTACTCTTAAGAATCGTTGTAACTGTAGCCGCCATCTGTTGATAGGTGTCCAGGAAGGATTTTAGAATTGTCTGATTTAGGCCACTCTCTTTCACATAAAGTACCGGGTCTGTGCTGCCGACAACATAGGCATCCACAACACCGCCCTCAAGGAGCTGCTTCGCCTTAGTCTCATCACTATAATTGATCTCAAACATCTTAACATTTTCGGAGGTTGCTGCTGCTTCCAATACCTCCACAAAGGCTTCATCCGCTTCTCCTTTTGTAACATAAGCAATCGGAATGGTATCGAAGTATTCAATTTTCCATAAGTTATTAAAGGCAAAGAAGAAGCAGCTTGCCAGTATGATTGGAAACAAGTAGCACCAGAACATTGCTTCCTTGTTTCGAAACAGACATTTCAGTCTTGTTATATATAATTGAAAGCTCATAATAATCTCCATTCTGCCGCATATCTGGAATTCGGAGCGGCTATAAAATCTTACATCCCTACTCTAGAGTGAGAAAATCGCTTTATATTTTCGCACTAGTCTCTCAATTCTTTTCCCGTAATCTCCAGGAATACGTCATTGAGAGTGGGAACCTCTGTGATCACTTTTCCAAAATTGATATTCATCCTCTGCATAAACTCCAGAACGCTGACCAGATTATTCTTGCCTTTCTTGGATTTGATCTCCAGAAGATTCTCATTGTGTGTAACGGAATATACATTCGGTAATTTGCGAAGCTCTGCTAACGGCTCCTCCTCCATTCGGAAAACCTCTACCTGGATCTTCTCACCGACGCTTATCATTGCTTTCAATTCATCCTTCGTACCCTTAGCAATTACTCTGCCCTTATCGATAATTGCGATGTTGGAGCAGATCTGCTCCACCTCCTCCATATAATGAGAGGTATAGATAATGGTTGCACCCTCTTCGTTCAGCTTCTTGATCCCCTCCAGAATCTTATTACGGCTCTGAGGATCGACTGCTACCGTAGGCTCATCAAGAATAATCAGCTTCGGCTTATGAACGATACCGCAAGCGATATTCAGTCTTCTAAGCAAACCACCGCTGAGCTTCTTCGGATAAAAGCCTTTATAGTCCTCCAGCGATACGAATTCAATCGCTTCCTTTGTTAATCTCTTTACTTCGTCTCTGTTCTTGATGTATAAGCTGCAGAAATAAGATATATTCTCATATACCGTCAGCTCATCAAATACCGCAACATTCTGCATGATAATTCCGATGTCTTTCTTAATATCATAAGCATTCGGTCCCATCCTCTTACCGAAGATTTCAATGCTACCCTTATCATATTTCAGCAAGGACAGGATACAATTAATTGCTGTTGTCTTACCGGAGCCGTTCGGTCCCAGAAGTCCGAAGATCTCTCCCTCCTCAACCTGAAGATCAAGATAATCAAGAGCTACCAACTTATCATAACGTTTTACTAATCCATCAACCTTTACTACCATTTACTACTCCTCCTAATCCATATCTTTCTATGATTTATTCTCAATATTAATTTTATGGTAATCTGTTCCTTACACCTATACTATACCGAAATCAGATCTCTGATTCCAGTGAACTGCGTCACGATATAGAATGACATTTGTCATTGCTGTGATTCCTACAAGAAAGCGATTCAATATGCTGAAATCAGATTGATATAGGATAAAGCGATCAATTATTTCAAATAAATAAGGTTAACTGTATCCGAGCCGGATCATCTCAACTAAGAGATGACCGCTATGGATTACAATTAACCTTATCAAATACTATTCAAATATTGTAAGAAATGACTTCCTCTTTCCATGTCATCGCTTGCTTTTATCTTCCTGCGCAGTTGCAATTGCCACAGATATGATAGGACTCCGCCATGCTTCTAAGCTCCTTTGCATACCATAGAATGAGCTCCTGAAGACGATACAACTCAGACTCCTTGCTGACCTTGCGCCATACACCCTTATAATGGTGGAACCAATTCTCCAATTGTCCAGCCAAAACATCAGGTTGTGCTGCCGCTTCATTCTTCACATGATACCTTATTAAGCCGATGGTGGCACCGATGCGGTTAAAGATTCGAATTCCTTCTGCAGCCAGAATATATGCTTTCATCAAGGTCCTACTACCCTCCGGCAACTGACGAATCATCTGATAAAGCTTTGTAATAACAGCCTCGAGTTCTTCATTGGCTGCCTTGGCACCGTCAAAATTGAGTCCGAGCAGATAGTACTTACGATCCTCTTCCGGTTTGCCCTTAACCTCTAACTCCCGATAACGAACAATATGATACCATTCGAACATCGTATGGTTTGCTATTGTAGATACCAGCTCTGCAAAGCTTTCGTTCTGATCACCGTATTCCAGTCTCGATATCTGAGCGTTTATCTCCTTGCTTCCAAGAATGTTGCTGTTCCAGGAGAAGGCAGCTCCATAGATCATACCGATCACACTAAATTCCGGATGATTAATATGACCAAAATCACCCCAATCTGTATTCAACAAGCCGAGGGCATTGTATTTATGAGCATAGCTGCACATACGAATAATATTCTCATAAGCATCCTGAGTCTTATTAATAAATTGATTCCATCCATTCACACCCGGGCACAGATACTGGGTCGCACCGGCTTTGTGAAGAAGCATGGTAGACTCCTCACTCTGATTCGCATCATAGCCCCAGTTCAGGCAGATGGTCTCCTCCGGTAATTTCTTGATTGCCTCCGGGAAGCCACAGACAATATCTCCCCAGAACATCGGTCGGATGCCTTTGCCAACCAGATATTCACAAAGCTCCTTAACGTAATCAATATATATATTATCAACACCCTTTTCTTCCACAAGCAATTTGGTTCTTCCCTTACCTAGATCAAAGGTCTCATCAGCACAGATATTAAATTGTCTGGAGCGGAACAGCGGTTGATACTCATCGATCAATTTCTTAATCAGATGCATACTCTCTTCTTTGGTGGGATCAATGGTATGATGCATCATACGATCTTCAAAGGAGAAGGGTTGGCTATCTGATTCCGGCAGCTCACACAGATGCGTATAGGTCTTCGTACTAAGAAGCTTATGAAGATGACCGAAGGTAGCAATGGAAGGTACCAGCTCAATATGAAGATTACTGCAGTACTCATCCAGTTCCAGAATTTCTTCTGCTGTCAGCGGTGTATCATCTCCCCATACCTCACTGAACTCCTTGAATAAGAAGCTATGCTCGATATAGAGCTGCAATTGATTGATTTTATAGTAGCTTAGCTTGTCCGCAAATCCTTTAAGATAGGATAGCGTTGGAATTCTTCCTCTTGTTACATCAAGATAATAGCCACGGTTCTCAATCTCCGGATAGTCATAGATATATAAGCCCTTTAGACAGGCACCTTCCTGTGCTACTATCTGTCGCAGGGTCTGAACGCTGTATAGAAGTGCCTCCTCGGATCCGCCATGCAGGAAGATACCACTCTCTTCCACGGACAGGGTATATTCATTCTTCTTAAGTGCGGCCACTTGTTTCAGATAAATACATCCGGACTCAAAACACCCCTTCGTGACAGCAATCAGATATCCCAGCTTCTGTTCCAGATCCTGCTGCAGCAGCTTGGCATGATGAAAAACAATATTGGTACAATCAGAATCGATTACAATCCTGCTTTGATAAGTGATCGTAAAGGAATCTGCTAAATACTTGATGCTTTGTGGATTCGGAATAATATACATAGAATCGCCTCTCTTTCATCGTCTATTTTATCAGCTTTGAGATTTCCTTGAAGGTATCTGTCTTCGCTACTCTGGTCAACTCGAACAGGATCGACTCATAGGAGGTAGGAATAGCCCCTTCCTGTAGTGCACGTCGAATTCCAATCTGGCGGTTACTTTCTGTTCTGGATCCGATGCAATCCTCAACCAACAGAACATGATAACCCATAGCGATCAGGTCTATGACTGTCTGTAATACACAGATATGAGCCTCAATACCGCATACGATGATGTTCTTCTTCCCAGTTGCCTTAATCTTTGTCAGTGTTACTTCATCCTCAGCACAACTAAAGGCTACCTTGTCCTGATATTGAAAGCTGTCTCCGAAAAGCTCGGCAAGTGCGGGTACCGTCATCCCGATTCCTTTGGTGTATTGTTGGGTTATAATCATTGGTATCTGCAATGTCTGAAGTCCCTTGATCAGTATCTCTGTATTATGGATAAGCTCCTCATTTCGGTCAATGACCGGAAGCAGTCTCTCTTGAAAATCAACGATTAATGCCATCGTATCTTCTGCTGTTATTCTCATCTTGCCTCTCCTTCTTCTATTTCAAATAGAACAAATTCTTTCCATTGGTGATCCGTCCTGGATCGATATTCTGATTATATCATCCCCATTTGCTCCTTTCAACCATAACAATTGTTCCTTATCGTAACATCTTGACATAACAATTCCGGCATGCAATACTGAAAAGTAGATTGAAGATCTTTCCAATTCTTCGTGTAAGGAGCCCTTATGTACGAAATATTTGATAAAATCTTATTATTCCTTTGTTGCTTAACCTTATATCTGTTTGAGGACACCGGCAGCTTCTTTATTGTGCCGGTCATCATAGCCGTTGTACTTAGCAGCTTGTTTGTCAATCACGAGGATGGCAGAGTTCGCTTCGCTGGATGTATCTTTTATGCACTGCTATGCCTCCTGTTCCATTGGTATATTGTCTTTCTGCCCTTGGTACTTTATGATATTTTACATACAAAATATCAATATGGGATCTTACTCGTGCCCAGCCTGTTTCTCTATCATTTACAGGGATATTCTACGATGACTTTGGCCTTCACGACATTGATACTGATTATAGCATACCTGTTGAAGTTCAAAACCGATAAGTTAGGAACCCTAAAAAGTGAATATAATGAGCTTCGTGATAATTCTACTGCTATGTCACTGTTACTGGAGGAGAAGAACCAGAGCCTTCTTAAGAACCAGGATTATGAGATTAATCTGGCTACCCTCAACGAGCGTAACCGTATCTCCAAGGAAATTCATGATAATATCGGCCACCTCTTATCCAGAGCCTTACTACAGGTAGGAGCCATGCTTACGATATCGAAGGAGGAGCCAATCCGGGAGGGTCTTACCGACCTGAAGACATCACTTTCCGGCGGAATGGACCAGATTCGAAGCAGTATCCATAATATGTACGATGAATCCATTGATCTCTATGCACAGGTGGAACAGTTGGTGAAGAACTTCACCTTTTGCCCAATCGTCTATGAATATGATGTGAATACTCCGCCTAAGACTCCGTTAAAGCATGCGATCATCGCCATTATCAAGGAAATGCTGTCCAATATCATAAGGCATTCCCAGGCAACTAAGGTTACTTTAATTCTCAGAGAGCATCCTGCCATGTATCAGCTGGTAATCCAGGATAATCAGATACTTGGGGAAGAACAGGCACGATTTCTGGTAAAGGCCTTCGAGAAGCAGGAATTCGGTGATGGAATGGGGCTTCATAATATCTATGACCGTGTGAAAAGCTTCGGAGGAAACATCAATATTTCGGTGTCTAATGGATTTAAGCTATTTATTACGTTTCCGAAGAAGTGAAATTATGAATAGAGTATCAAAACCCTTGTAATGTTTATATGAAATGTTAATTTGTTTTTGTTGCGATTAAAGTGCTACCTAACATAATTTATTCGCAACACGCTTTCGCTTGGATGAGCCACGTAGCGGTACATAGGAACACAAAGTACGTGTTCCAAGTACCGACGGCCTCATACAGTTGCTCATCAAACTATGTTAGGTAGCACTTTAATCGATTCAGCGTGTGCAAATTAACTCTTAAAATTAGTGATATATCGTAGATGGAGGCTTTTGATACTCTAGTTACATTTCATATTTATTCTTTCGTAAAAGCGAGATCGTTTAAAAAGCTTGTATTACCGAATACAATAAAAAAGCGTTTATTTACGAATATAAGAAGCAATTAATTTGATAGAGAATATGGGGGGATTTTATGAAGGTTTTACTGATTGATGACGACAGGCTGGTCTGTTCGTCACTTAAGATTATTCTATCGGCCGACCCGGAGATTACGGTCGTCGGCACCGGCAATAACGGAAAAGAAGGTGTGGAGCTTTATAACCGATTAAGACCGGATGTGTTACTCATGGATATCCGCATGGAGATTATGAGCGGGCTTGAGGCCGGAGAACAGATATTATCCCTCCATCCACAAGCTAGAATACTCTATCTTACCACGTTCCTGGATGACGATTATATCATCAAGGCGTTACGCATCGGAGCGAAGGGCTATATGCTGAAGCAGGACTATGAGAGCATACTGCCTGCTCTGAAGGCTGTCTACGCCGGACAGAACGTCTATGGTAATGAGATTATCACCAAGCTCCCCCACCTTATCACAAAGGCTACAGAGCAGAAGAATCTGAGTGAATTTGGTATTACCGACAAGGAGCTGGAGATCATCACAAAGATTGCTGACGGCATGTCCAATAAGGAAATTGCAGAGCTCCTGTACTTAAGCGAGGGCACGGTACGCAATAACATCAGCTCGATCTTAGAGAAGCTGGATCTGAGGGATCGTACCCAGATTGCTATCTTCTACTATAAGAATTTGAGATAGTACATTACATGACCCGCTCATCCGGTCACAAGATTGTAATCGTTTTACATTCTCACAACCTGATCCGGCATGATGTTTGAATGTGCCTATTTGTTTTATCATAAATAAATATGACATGCTGCTGTCACATTATATCTGATAAGATGAAGTAAAAGAAGGAGGATGCAAAATGTCTCATATCATCAATAACATGAAACCGTTCATCGGTCAGCATTGTGAATCAACTGCCACCGGAACCCTACTAAATTATATTGGAATTGAATTATCGGAACCGATGTTATTCGGTATCGGGGAAGGACTTAGTTTTATTTTCTGGAACAGCAAGGATATGGATTATCCCTTCATCGGTGGACGAATTAAGCAGGATGGTTTAACTCAAAATATAGCCAATAGTCTGAAGCTTAACTTAAAGGTCAAAGAAACGGCTTCGATTAAAAAAGCATGGGATAATGTAGTTCATTTTATAGACCGGGATATCCCGGTCGGATTGAAGCTTGATTTTTATCACCTTGATTATTTTACGGAGAAGATCCATTTTGCCGGTCATTATGCTGCACTGTATGGATATGACGATGAATACGCATACCTGGTAGATTCCAGCATGCAGCAGGTGAAGACCTCTCTGTCCAGCCTTGCCCTTGCCAGGAATGAGAAGGGTCCCATGTCCTCCAAAAATCTAAGTTATACCCTGCAAAAAACAGACCAAAGCTATGACCTAAAGGAAGTAGTTCGGATTGCGATTTTAAACAATGCAGTTAGCTATCTTAATCCCCCGATTAAAAACATCGGTTATCAGGGGATTCTCAAAGCAAGTGAAGAAATCAAAAAATGCTTTCGAAACAGTAAGGACATCGAAAAGGATTTTACGACAACTGCAATGATAATGGAAGATGGAGGAACCGGCGGTGCTCTCTTTCGTAATTTCTACCGTGATTTCCTAAAGGAAAGCTATGCTCTGATCGGACATGAGAACCTATACAAAGCACAGGAGAGATTTGCAGGAATCGCATTGTTATGGACGAAGGTATCCGAATTACTTCACAAGGCTGCCGTCACCCAGCAATTTGAATATATCAATCAAGCCTCTGAACTATTCGTAGACCTTTCACACCAAGAGAAAAGCGCAATGGAATTACTATTAGCTATAAGGTCTTAGCCAAACCAGAATACGATCCACTGCCTCCTGATATCGCTGTCCTACGAGAAGCCCGGTATGACTCATATTCCACAGAGCAAGATATTCTCCCTTCAGCTGCTCAGCGGTTGCTCTGCCTTGTAGGTTATCACGCTCACAGTTCACTGCCTTTATTACCAGACAGCGGCAGCTTATCTTACCGCTGTCAATGGAGATTCCTTCCCTTCCCCGGATCCAACAAGCCATTGCACCGATTGCCTTCGAAGATTCCATCGCAAGATACTTCCTCTGAAAGTCGATATCGTTCTGTGCTTCGTCGATGCTTTCTTCGTCCCGAATCGGTGCAGGCATAATGATTCCTAAGGTATCCTCCACCGGATTCTCGTATGGAGCAACGATGTTCACCTCCCTACTGATTGAGGAATCAACCACTACAAGTCCGGCAATCGTTCCTTCCTCTGCAATCTTCTGGCACAGCATACCTCCCATACTAAAGCCAATCAGTATCGGTGGCTCACCGCATTCCACAATATTTTCTCGGATATCCTCAAGATAATCCTCGATGCTGATCTGCGTCATATCCATAGACCTGCTTTTGTAGTGGCTTCTCAGGTTCATGACGTAGCAACGATACCCTGCCTCTACAAAATGAGGCACAAACTTGCTCCACATCCAACTCCCCGTAAATGCTCCATGAACAAAGAGGAGGGGTGGCTTCCTATTCCCTTTTACTCCAACTCTGTTTCCTTCGAAGATCTCTAGAAATAAATCCTTTTCCCCTAAGTATTTCTCAACATGTTCCGGTAGTAGCTTCGTATAATCCATCATAGTTATTTCCTCCTTTATATTTTAGTTTGATGTCAAACTATATATCTAAAGATAAAGGAAAGCTCATACCACGAACTTTCCGTTATCATAAAGCATTCAATCAATGTCAGAATGCAAGCTTAACAAAATTCTATTGCAACGAATCAAAGTTATGAAATATCTTATCCAGAGTATTGGCAAGCTCCGTCTTCTCCTCCTCCGACACCCCGGCATAAAAGGTATTAAGTACCTTATCCGATATCGCTTCAAAGGTAGGCTTCAGTTCCTGTCCCTTATCCGTTAAAGCCACATAGATCACCCTGGTATCCTCCGTGTCTCTCTCCTTGACCACATATCCCAGCTTCACCAGCTTATCCACCAGTGCTGTCACCGTAGATTTATCTCTGCCGATTTTATCAGCAATCTCTGCCATGGTCATTCTCTGCTGATAAAATAAAGCATAGATGATATCCCCATGAGAGGTCACAATCCCCTCCAATCCATTGCGGGACATCTCTGCTTCAATCAGTCGATTTACCTTTTCTCTTATTTTTGATATATAGGATATCGCGTCTCTTGTCTTCATACCTTTATTATAGTTTGACATCAAACAATTGTCAATAACATATTTTCCCTGCACATCAAACCCTCTTCGGCATCAGATGGATTGCCATTCCCTCCACATCCTCCAAGGCTTCTGTGATTGCCTCACAGTAGGTCGGATGCGGGCGGATGACTGCTGCCATATTCGTTACCGTAAGCTCATTTACTATTGCAGAAGCGAACTCTCCTACCATATCCGTGGCCCGGTCACACAGTAGAACTGCTCCTAGGATACGCAAAGAATCTTCCTCTGCGATCACCTTGATAAAGCCTCTCTCACCGGCGGATAATAGAGTCTTGCCGTTACCTAGCATCGGATACTTCCCTACCTTAATACAATACCCGGCTTGCAACGCTTCTTCTTCCGTCATACCGACACTGGCTGCTTCCGGTGTCGTATAGATACAGGAAGGAATTACGGAGAGATTGATACTAGGGATATGATCGAACATTTTCTCAACTGCGAAGATCCCCTGCGCTGAAGCAGCATGAGCCAGCTGCCCGGCACGGTTTACCACATCACCGATAGCATAAATCCCCGGTATGCTGGTCTCAAAGTCCTCATTCACCTGAATACCCGCTCCTTCCATCATGATACTGAGTCCCTCGGTGAATAATCCCTCGGTATTGGCTCTCCTGCCGACTGCCAACAAAATTCCTTCTGCCTTCGTGGTACACTGCGTATCCTTTTCCGAATATTCACAAGCCAGTGTTCCCTCCTCATTCAGAAATATTCTGGT
This sequence comes from Bacillota bacterium, assembly GCA_023421075.1. GTDB lineage: Bacteria > Bacillota > Clostridia > Lachnospirales > Lachnospiraceae > Mobilitalea. The sequence goes on along the minus strand of JAEZUM010000025.1, from coordinate 99,072 downwards.
TACTCTGGCCTTGGTATGGATCGTAACACCTTTCTTCTTCAGACTCATGGCAATGCTTTGAGAGACTTCCTTATCCATACCCGGTAAGATTCGATCCAAGGCCTCGATAATTTCTACCTCATACCCCAGCTCCTGATAAATGGTTGCAAATTCAATACCGATGACACCACCACCAATAATGAGAAGCTTCCGATAGGTTTTCTCCATAGCCAATAATTCGTCACTGGTGATAACACCCGGAAGATCGGCTCCTTCAAGCCTTGGTATGATTGGTTTTGAGCCTGTTGCAATCAATATTCTCTCTGCATGAAGCTCCTGTATCGTATTCTCCTTTGATAAGGGCTCTCCTTCCTCCTTGGATAAGCTTCTTACCACTACCTTACCCGGACCGACAATCTGTCCCTGTCCGTGGATTATCGTAACCTTATTGGCCTCCAGTAATCCTATGATACCCTGTCGCATTCTGCTAACGACACTTTCTTTCCGTTCGCGAAGCTTATCCGTATCCAGCTTGATTCCTTCTACCGATATTCCCAGCTCCTGTAGATGCTGTGCCTCATAGTAGAGGTGAGAGCTGTGCATCAATGTCTTCGTCGGTATACAACCTCGGTTCAGACAGGTTCCTCCGATGTCCCTGCCTTCAATCAGGGCGATTTTCTTACCCAGCTTCGCAGCTTTAATGGCAGCAACGTATCCACCGGGACCTGAACCGATGATAATAAGATCAAATTGATTCTCCATATCAACCATACCCTTCCTATATCTTCATTTCTTGAATGAGCGCAATAACATCTTGATGTATATTGGTCTCCTCCGCTGTAAGCTTGATTTCATTCAAAGCAGAAATCATTGCCTCCGAGGAGAAGATACAACCACTCAGAGCAATCGACAGCTTATCAAAGTATTCTGTCAAAAGCGCATCAGAATATGCTCTACAGCTGTTAATCCGTCCTGCATCCACTACAAACTCAAGATCAATATTTCCCCAGGAGTAACGTCTGTCGACGGAATAATTGAACTCCATCTTCTTACCTAAGATCCAGTCCCAGGAGGAAAACTTCTCTTCCAGCTTGCGCAGCTCCTCAGTCGGAAGCTCGGATACCTTCAGTTCCACAGGAACCATCTCATATACCTCGCTGAAAGCCTCTACCAGTTCCTTTCGCATCTGATCAATCGTCAGCTCCGGAACATATTCCGTTAGGTTGGTAACTCTTGATCTCACTGAATCCACACCTTTCGAAATCAGCTTATCCCGTGAGACATTCAGATAGTGGGATAACATGCTCATATCAACCTTCACTAAGACGGTACCATGATGATAACAATGAACCCCGTCCGAGAAAAAGGCATTCCCGGAGAATTTCCTTTCTTCTACGGTGATATCATTGCGACCGGATTTCTCAGCCGGTATCCCCAGACGCCTCACTGCTTTCAGAATTACCTCTAACTGTCTCTCTACATTATAATTCTCTTTGGTCGCCAGGAAGGTGAAGTTCAGATTCCCCAGGTCGTGAAATACCGCTCCTCCTCCGGATAGACGTCGAACCAGCTTCCCTCCGTCCTCCAATAGCTGTGCGAGCTTACACTCCTTCCAGGGATTTTGATTCTTACCAATAACTACGGTTTTCTCATTTTGCCACAGATATAAGATTACCTGGTCATCCTTTACCTGCTTCAGTAGATACTCCTCCATCGCAAGGTTCTTATATGGATCTGTCTCCGTGGTTATGATATATTTGATGGTATTAATCATGGACTACCTCTTTCTATGATGGAAAGAAAGCTGCTCTAGTGAACCTAATCGATAGGACGTAAAGCAGCTTCCTTAAGATAATGTATTATGAATTACAATAAGCTCTATTCCTTCTGTTTATCCGTAGTATAGGATCCGTTCAGCATTCCTACACTTACAGCTGACAGCATACCACCGGGTTTCGTGCTGCTCCTACCTCGTCCGGACGTCCAACTACCGTATTTACCGGGCTCAGATGCAGTGCCTCCGGCTCCTCCAGTGCTCTCTCATAGATCTGCTTATAGACCGCGACTGCTTCCTCCAGTGTCTCCTTTGATTCCGTCTCTGTTGGCTCTACCATCAAGGCTTCGTGTACAATAAGCGGGAAATACATCGTCGGCGGATGCATGCCGTAATCAAGGAGTGTCTTTGCAAAGTCCAGAGCGGAAACTCCCTTCTCCTTCTTCAGCTCCTCTAAGGATATAACAAACTCATGCATACAAGGACCCGGGAACGGAATATCAAAGGTATCCTTCAGTAAATGCATCATATAATTTGCATTCAGAACTGCATTCTGGGAAGCACTGCGAAGTCCTTCCGCACCCAGTGTCAGAATATAGGTTAAGGCTCTGACAACTACCAGGAAGTTACCATGAAAGGCTTTCACTCTGCCAATGCTTGCAGGGTCCTTCTCCTCCCAGCTAAAATACCCATCTTCCTCCTTGATTCGCGGAGAAGGCAGGTACTTCGTAAGTAATTCCTTACAGCCAACAGGACCACTACCGGGTCCACCGCCGCCATGAGGCGTTGAGAAGGTCTTATGAAGATTCAGATGGACTACATCAAAGCCCATATCACCGGGTCTTACCATTCCCATAATCGCATTCAGGTTCGCTCCATCATAGTAATTCAGACCGCCTGCTTCATGGATAATTCTCGTAATCTCCAGAATATTCTCGTCAAACATTCCGATGGTATTGGGATTGGTCAGCATAAAGCCTGCCGTATCCTCTCCGACCACTTTACGAAGCTCCTCCGGATCAACATAACCCTCCTTGGTGGAAGCTACATTGATAACAGAAAAGCCTGCCATCGTTGCACTCGCCGGGTTCGTTCCGTGAGCCGAGTCAGGAACGATGATCTTGGTTCGCTTCGTATCCTTACGATCCTGGTGATATGCCCAGATTAATTTGAGACCGGTAAACTCTCCATGAGCTCCGGCTGCCGGCTGAAAATCCATCGAATCCATACCGGTAACCTCACATAGATACTCATCCGCCTTCTTTAACACCTCAAGGCAACCCTGAATACTATCCTGCGTCTGCAGGGGATGAACTCCTGTGAAACCATTCAGCTTCGCCATATCATCGTTAATCTTCGGATTGTATTTCATGGTACAGGAACCAAGGGGATAGAACCCATTGTTAATTCCAAAGGTACGCTTCATTAGCTGTGTATAATGCCTGCTAAGCTCCGTCTCCGACACCTCCGGAAGGGGAAGCTCTTTCTCTCTCTTAAACGCCTTGGGGGGAGCTACTGCCGGAACGTCGCATTCCGGAAGAAGCGCACAGCCTCTACCGGGCATACTCTTTTCAAAGATCAGCTTCATCACGCAAGCACCTCCTTTATTGCAGAAATCAGATCATCCATCTCTTCCTTGGTATTCATCTCTGTCGCACACCAGAGAATATCACCGCGATGCTCTCCGGTCAGAGGATAACCGCCAAGAATTCCACGCTGTGCCAATCCTTCCAGCAGTTTATCCACATCACCGGTAAAGCCGGTGACAAACTCGTTGAAATATTCACCGTTATATCGCATTGTGAAGCCCTCCAGCCCACAGATCTGCTCAGCAAGATAATGAGCCTTGGACATGGACAGCTCTGCTGCCTGCTGCAAGCCTCTACTGCCCATAGCATCCAGATATACCGCTGCTGTCATGGCACAGAGTGCCTGATTGGAACAGATATTACTGGACGCCTTCTCTCTGCGGATATGCTGCTCTCTCGCCTGCAGTGTCAGTACAAAGGTCCGATTTCCCTTGTTATCTATAGTCTCTCCGACAATACGACCGGGGAGTCTTCTCATCAGCTTCTCTGTCGTTGCCATAAAACCAAGATAAGGTCCTCCGAAGGATAAAGGAATACCAAGAGGCTGACCTTCGCCGACAGCAATGTCTGCTCCGTATTCAATCGGTGTTTTCAGAAGTCCCAGTGATATGGGATTGCAGCTCATAATATATTTCACATCGGTTCCGGCAGTAAGTTCTCCTACTCCTTCACCGTCTTCCAGTAAACCATAGAAATTCGGCTGTTGAATTAATACACATGCAGTCTCATTATCAATCAACGTCTTCAACTGCTCCAGATCCGTTCTTCCTTCCTTCTCCGGTGCAATCACCACTTCAACATCCGTACCACCACAATAGGTAACAATGGTTTCGATTGTCTGCGGATGAACGGTTGCAGAGATAATCGCTTTCTTAAGCTTGCGCTCCTTACACATAATCACAGCTTCTGCTGCAGCAGTAGCCCCGTCATAAACAGAGGCATTGGATACATCCATTCCGGTCAGCTTACAAATCATACTCTGATATTCAAAGATAGACTGCAAAATACCCTGACTGATCTCCGCCTGATAAGGTGTATAAGCGGTAACAAATTCCTCCTTGGAGGTAATCTGACTAACAATGGAAGGAATGTAATGATTGTATGCGCCGGCTCCTCGAAAGATCGAATGATATACTCGATTCTTAGCAGCAATCCCGTTCATCCTTCTTCGAACCTCGAACTCGGACAAGCCTTTCTTCAGCTTTAGACCATTCTCCAGATAGACCTCCTTCGGAATTGCTTTAAACAGGTCGCGGATGTCCTCATAGCCGATGGCCTTTAACATCTCCTGTTGTTCCTGTAACGTATTAGGTACATAGGTGCCCATACAGCTACCTCCTTATGAATTTAACTCATTATATTCCTTCTCGGATAATAGATCGGATTGGTCAGTGATCTCCTCAACCTCGATTAACCATGCATCATATGCATCAGAATTAATCAATTCCGGATGATCTAAGAGCTCTTCATTAATCGCTTTTACTGTGCCGGTTACAGGGCTATAGACACTGGATACCGCCTTAACGGACTCTACATCTGCGAATTCCTCCCCTGCCACAACCTCATCTCCTACTTCCGGCAGATTAATGAATACCAGATCTCCAAGCTGCTTCTGTGCATAATCGGAGATACCAACCTTCGCTGTGGTAGCATTACTAAACTGAACCCATTCATGTGATTTTGCAAATAATAATTCTTTCATTTCGATTAACCTCCAAATATTATTTTGTATCTTAACAGATACATTATGATTTCATTCCCTCTCATGGAATACTTCATTCCATGAATAACCATAACCCTGTAGATGATAAATCCTATTTCTTATATCATTGTAATGAATCGATAAAATCATTCATTATTTCGCTCGTTTATAGAAGGGAAGGGCAACGACCTCTGCAGTAATTCTTCTTCCTCTTACCTCCACCTCGACCTGAGTTCCCAAAGCACTGTACTCCGTGTTCACAAGAGCCATTGCCACCGGACGGCCCAGATAAGGGCAATGGGTCCCGGAGGTGGTCATACCGATTTGCTCGTTATTATAATATACCGGGCAAGCCTCTCTTGCGATTCCTCTACCCGTAATATCCAGCCCGATTCTAGTCCTTGTCGGTGTACCCCTGGAGAGAATTCCTTCTTTGCCGATGAAATCCTCTTTCTCTGTCTTTACTGCAAAGCCTAGACCGGTCTCAAGAGGTGATATTGTATCGTCCATCTCATGTCCATATAAGGGCATTGCTGCCTCCAGTCGTAACGTATCTCTTGCTCCAAGCCCACAGGGAATTAGTACATAATCCTCGGCAGAATCCGCCTTCTTGCAGTTGCTATCCAGGTCATAATTACCCGCCTCCAGAAGAACCTGCCACAGCCTTGCTGCCTCCTCATTCCTGCAATACAGCTCATACCCATCTTCACCGGTATAACCGGTCTTTGATACGAGGCAAGGGATTCCCGCAATCAGGACCTCCTCTCTGAAGCTGTAATATTTCACCGGGAGCTGCTCTTCCTCGGTCAGCTTACATAAGATTTCCTTTGATCTTGGTCCCTGAAGAGCTAATTGTGAGATATCATCTGAGATATCCGCAAAATCCACCTCTCCGATCAGATGCGACTTCATCCATTCCACATCCTTATATCGGTTCGCTGCATTAATTACGATCAGATATTCCTCCTTATTCTTCTGATAGACCAGCAGATCGTCAACAACACCACCGCTCTCATTGCACATTGGGCTGTATTTGACCTGTCCGTCATACATAGTTCCGCAATCATTACAAACTAGGTTTTGCACATTTTTCAGTGCGTCCCTCCCCTTAAGCAGTACTTCACCCATATGGGATACATCAAATAAGCCGGCAGCATTTCTTACCGCCATATGCTCATTGATAACTCCTGTCTCGTACTGAACCGGCAAAAGATAGCCGGCAAAGGGCACGATCTTACCCGCTGCCTTGACATGACAGTCGTAAAGATGAGTTTTCCTTTCCATCGTAACCTCCCATTCTTCTTGCTTTCACCACATAAGAGTCTATGGCGATTTGAGATACGCCTTTTCTTATTTATGCGTAGATTGTTCCCATTTGCGCATTAAAAAAAGACGTACTGAATAAATCAATACGCCTCTGTTGGTTTACCTGAAAGATTCTCCCCTGTCCTTACCCTCATAAAAAGGAACAGAAAATTGCTTCTTCGGTGCCAAATCGCTTTCCAGAGTATCGTCCAGATCTGGTCCTTTTGCCTGAGAGTTTTCGCATTCCCCTTCGGCGCCGCCTCCTATACTGACGGTCTCTCCCAAATCCTTCATCCGACAATTATTCCTGTAATTACCACAGGTTTATTATATGAATATTATAGTATTTCGTTCACCTAAAGTCAATCCTGAACTCAGCAATACATGCCCTGCCGATCCATGGATTGCCTATCCTCCGTACTCTGCATTATTACAACATTCCATTCCCTTATGGAACCTCTATATAGCCCTGTCATATAATACTGTATAAGCAAGAATGGAGGTAACACCTATGGGCGAATTACTCAAAATAGATCACCTCAGCTACACCTATCATAGTCTCGAAGGGGAAACACCGGCACTATTCGATGTTTCTTTTCATGTGGAGGAGGGGGAGTTCTTAAGTATCGTAGGACCCAGCGGATGTGGCAAATCTACTCTGCTTTCACTGATAGCAGGATTGATCGAACCCAGTAGCGGACTTTTGTATATCAATGACAAGGACATAAAATCCTCCGGCAAAAACATTGGTTATATGCTTCAGAAGGACCAGCTGCTGGAGTGGCGCAACACGCTAAAGAATGTCACCTTAGGTCTGGAAATACAGCATAAGTTGTCGGAGAACAGCTATGTTCAAATAAATGAATTGCTTAACACTTATGGCCTTATCACCTTTCAAAATTCTCACCCCTCCAAGCTCTCCGGTGGTATGAGGCAGAGGGCCGCTCTGATCCGGACTCTTCTACTGGAGCCGGATATCCTTCTTTTGGATGAACCCTTTTCTGCCCTGGATTATCAGACGCGGTTGGAGGTAGCGGATGATATCTGGGGTATTATTCGTAAAGAAAAGAAAACAGCAATCTTAATCACTCATGATATCCCCGAAGCCATCTCCATGGCGGACCGAGTAATTGTTTTATCCCAAAGACCCGGTACGGTGAAACGGGTATTTGACATTAAGCTGTCTATTCCGGACCGGACACCCTTCACCAGTCGGAGTGCTCCGGAATTCCAGGAGTATTTTAATCTAATATGGAAGGAGTTAACTCATCATGAGCAGGAAGAAAAGTAAAGTAGAAGGTGAAAGCCTGAACGTCTCCGCTGCTCAACAGGATTATATAAGAAAACATAAACTGCATCTTCGTTGGGTGCGGTTTTATCAGATTCTAATCCTTCTCAGCTTTGTCTTGACCTGGGAGGTAACCGCAAGACTGGGGATATTGAATTCCTTCATATTCTCCAGCCCATCCAGAGTAATGAAGACCATTGTACAGATGACTGTCTCAGGTCAACTCCTCTATCATGTCGGTATAACATTGCTTGAGACGTTGGGCAGCTTCTTCTTAGTTAATGTACTGGGAATTCTCATGGCGATCGTGCTATGGTGGAACCGCAGCATCTCTAAGGTGCTGGAGCCATACCTGATTGTATTGAACAGCCTTCCTAAATCAGCACTGGCTCCGGTCTTCATCGTTTGGCTTGGAAATAACGTAAAGACGATTATCGTAGCCGCTGTATCGGTTGCCATCTTCGGTACAGTGATCACTCTTTATTCGAATTTTAAAGAGGTTGAGGAGGATAAGGTTAAACTTATTTATACTCTGGGCGGTCAGAAGAAGGATGTACTCTTCAAAATAATCCTACCGGGCAATATTCCCTCCATCATCAGTCAGATGAAGGTAAATATCGGACTATCGCTGGTCGGTGTTATCATCGGAGAATTCCTTGCCGCTAAGGCAGGCCTTGGTTATCTTATTATCTATGGCAGCCAGGTATTTAAGCTGGATTGGGTGATCATGTCAATCGTAATTTTATGCATCGTAGCGACGGGATTATATAAGCTGTTGACCTATTTCGAGAAGAAGGTCTCAAGATAACAGAGCTATAATAAATGTTGGGATACAAAATATCCCAACATTTTTAGTTTTGTAATAAAATACATCTATAAGAAGCCTCTTCCCCATGTTCACCGTCCAAAACATACTTTTAATATGAGGTTTCATATAGATTCATTCTAATTGTACCAAGAATATCCACAAAATAGTTTACCGTATCAAATGATATCTCTTCGACCTCATTTCAAAGGCAATCTCTCCACCCTCCATTACTTGGCATATTTCACTTTTTATTGAAGATTGTTCAACTGTACCTTTTTGAATAACCTTTAAAAATCTACTTTCGGAGTCCATTGAATTAATATACTCCGCGTCACCATTAACAGGAATATTGGCATTATGAGTTACTACAATAAGTTGTCTTTTTTCTTTAGCCAGCTTTAATCTATCAACCACTAATTCATATACTAATCGATTATCTAAATCATCCTCGGGTTGGTCAAGTATTAATGGTACATTACCATATGATAATATAAAAGTTAGTATAGCGGTGGTCTTTTGACCTGCTGATGCAGTGGAAAGGGATCTAAAAGATGCATCTGCTGTAGGCTTATATTGAATTTCTATTTCATCTTCGGGTAACATTAATTCTATTTCATCGATTTGGGCATCATTAAGCGAATTAATAAGTTTAATAAAATGTCCACTGATCGTAGTTTTAATTTCTTCATTCCTTCTTATTTTTAAAATAACTTCTCTGAATTCTTCTATATTCTTCTCAACATTCCCTTTAAAACAGTTATCCATCATCAAATCAATATCCGCTTGAAAAGTTGTTTTTTCTCTCTGAATACAATTTCTAAATCGGCTTTCAAAATCATTTCTATTTCTAAATGGTTTTATGTTAACTTTAATTTTATCTCCAGTCATAATCATTTTAAGAAATTCACGTCTTTTATCAGTAATACTCTTACATAAATTAATATAGTCATTCTGAAGTTTTCTTCTTTCAAGAATATCTGATTCTCGAGTGATTTCTTTTGATTTTATTTCATCTAAGTTCTTTATAAGATCATTTTTTTCCAATGTAAATTTTTCAAAACTTGAAATCGCATCGATACCTTCTTTTTCAAGTTCCTCTTTTTTCTTATTAAATTCTGTAGTATTCTTATCTAAGTCAGTTTTCCATTGAGAACTGTTTATAGCTTCCTTATAATCATTCTCTAAACGCTTTACTTTTTCATGCAGTTTTAATAGTTCATCTTTAATATTAGAGAACTCAAATTTAACATTTTGGGTATGTTCTTCCAAAGCTTTCTTATGATCTTCCTCAAATGTTGATAAATCAAAGTCAGGTAAATCAAAATTTCGAGTCAATTCTAAAATACTATTTTTTCTTTCCTCAATTGCTGTTTGAAATTCCTTTATTAAATCACTTTCTTTATTGTATTTTTCTTTTCCAGTCAAAAGTTCAGTAATACCACTCTCTTGTAATTTTTTAATATTTTCTTCAAGATCCTTAATTCTGGTTTCAATTTTACCTTTTCCGGACATCAACACATCGATTGTTCTAATAGCAGCTGATTTTTCCAGAAACAGTTTTTTAAGATGTTCCCTATCTTGCTTTAATCTTTCTAATCCCTCAATAGCGTTATCTATTCTCTCTCTCAACGCATTTGGGGCTTGTGCTAATTCATAAATTTGTTTTTGTGAATAATGTTCATATTCAAAGAAATCAATATATCCCTCATCTGATACAACTTCCCAATTACCATTCTTTTCAAGTCTATCAATCCGTATCATCTGATTACTTGAACTTGTAATGTTTGAAGCAGTAATTTTATGTAAAATATCATTCCTGACAAATTCAATTTCAATAATTGATTTCTCAGTAAGCACTCCTTTTTTAGGCCTTCCTGATTCCCTTTTATAAAAGTCATTGTGGTCATTTAATATTTCTGTTAGTTCATTTAGTTCTACTGTTCTATTAAAGACTCCTCTAATAAATCTTAAAATACTCGACTTACCACTTCCTCTTCCTCCAATAATCGCATTTAGTTGAGGGCTAAATTCGATTTCTAATGGTTCACCCTCAGCCGTGATAGTAGTATTTTTAATTATTATAGACTTGATCCAAAGTGCAGGTTTACTATAAGGCTTTGTTTGGCACTCAAATTTATTTTTAATACGAAATTCCGGGAGTAAAAAAGCTTGTCTCAAGCCTTCGAGAGAGGGATTCTCATCCATTTTAATCCAAGTGTATTGATTACCAATGCCCCATAGACCATGTTTAGCGCTATTAGGCTCATGTGGGTTGTCCGAAAAAGTTAAAATAGCTAAATTATCTTCTTTAGCATATTTAACTGGTGTATACCACTCTTTTAATGTAACATCATCAATAGCAGGCGATGGATTATTATAGTATTTATTGAATAACTCCTTCAATTCTTTATTCTCTTTAATCTGAATTTTAGGGTCTAAAAATTCTTCATGAACCACTTGTACGGCATTGATATCGTATTCTTTATATAATTTCTTTAAATTCTCTACACTGATTGAACCTAGGCCATTATGTTCATCAATATGAGCAGGTATTACAATCGCTCCGTCAGTTTTTGCCAAATCAACAATTTGAAAAATGCTTTTTGTAGTACTCGCCTCTTGTTTTCCAAAATCACATGCTCGTATGTCAGCACGAACTAAAAAGTCACGTATATCTGCCGATGATTTATCTGTATCAAATAGTATCAGTAAATGGATTTTAGATGAATCGCATGTTATCTCAACGCTAGGAAAAACCGTTAAATTGGTGTCCTTTGCTGCTTTCTTTATTTCATCAACTGACATACCATTATTATGATCTGTAACTGCAACACAATTTAATCCTTTATCAATGGCATTCTTTACCCATTGTTCCGGTGTAACATTTTGGTCTTGAAAGCATTTGCTAGCTGTTGTGTGTATATGAAAATCACATTTATACCACCTAGTTCCTTTATACTGGTACATCTCGCTCATCTTATCCTCTCCTTTGTTAAAAAAATTGTTTATTTCCTTATCCATAGAAAATATAGGTACGCAATACTAACACATTAATCTAATAGTAAGCTGATATTTCTTCGCGATTGATAAACATTGTGGCACTGTTATGAATGACAATGAATTAATCACAATTTTTATTAAAATACTCTTTAATTAAGACAAGTATTCTGACTAGAAAAAGTATTAGACCTATAACGAAGGGTACGCCAACTGATAGGCTTTGAACATTATTCCCCAAGTCATTTGCACCAAAAATGGCAATCCATAATTTTGAACCACGCCATTGGGTAATCTCCGGAACATAGAAAGTAGCTGTGATTAATAAGTTTTATAATTAGGAACCCTGAAACCATAAATACTGAGCCAATTATTGTTCTCTTCAGAAGAAACCTCTCCATTTAAAATAATTACAATTATTATAAATAATGTTTACTCTTCGCCAAAGATAACCATTATGACGCTCTTTCTTACTATTGCGAATCAATTTTCATTTTACTTTCACTGTTTATAAAAATAATGGGAAGTTTAATTAGACTATTTTTCACAGGTCTCTTGTTTGTTTGCAGAGACTAGAGTTATACCACCCTTTAAATTAATTTCATTATCTAATTTATTGCATGAATCACATGCCGGAATAATAAATTCACCACTCACATCTTTATTAATTATATGTGCCCCTAATGTAGCATCATTACTACATCCATTAACACAACACTGCTTAGGCCAAGACTTATCAGTATTATTTATCCAATGTTGTTTCCAAGAGCCACAATCACAAGAACGATCCTTTGTTCCTTTTTTATTTTTCCATCCAGTTGCTGTTATATTCACTATCAGCACCCCTTTCGTAATGTTAATATATAATTTAGACTTCCCATTATTCCGTCTAACATCTTTGCTGTTTTTTATTAGTGGAGATTAAAGTAGCTTATCAACTTGACGTCCATCAACTTAACTATTCATAATTCATATCATCAAGTACTACTATCTCAAGTTTTAATCTTCCCTCTAATAAAATTTTATGTAATAAATTCTTACCATGATCTTTATTACTCATTGTGTTACCATAGTCAATAAACAGCTTAGTCACTTTATGATATACATCATGTTTTATTTCGTATTCTTTCTTTGCATCATAAATACTATATTTAAACACCAAAAAGGTCTGGTTATAAATATCATATAAATCGAACAGACTTTGAAAATACGAATAATCTGCTTTTGCCAAGGAATGTCCATAAAATACTAATTCCTGCCTCTCAATTAGTGGTCCTTTTTTTTCTGGGAGCATAATGGATTTTGTATTCTCCGCTATTTTTCTATATGTTTTCGAAAAAATGTATTCATCCGAATCTACACTACATACACCCTGATCAACGCCAAAAATGGTAACCTGATCATATCTACCATGAACATTTATTTCTTTAGGCATATACTGCTGATCTTCATAAATCTTTTCAATGCTGGTATAATTAAAATTTATTATGTATGCTGAATCATCGAATTTTATCAGCTTTTTACAATTTTCTATATATGTTCTCTTGAATGTTGGACTGTCTATTATTTTTGAATTAATATCACTGATATATTTTTGAAATTCTGCCTCAAATTTTTTTAGTTCTTGCAGTAACACCTCATATATATTTAATTTACAATCTACTCTACATTGTTCTACAAATATTAACAGAAACAGATTATGTATTGTAATATTTTCTACTTTGGAAATGAGTCTTTTAGCTTTGATCTCATTTAGTATTATTCTTAATTCATCTTCACTATCTCTAGTATATTTGCCAATGTCCTTAACCATAGCATAGATTTCACTTTCTATATCATTCCAAGTTGCTTTCTCTTTTTTATTAAGTATAAAATAAAGATCAAAAAAGTTTATATTTTTGCTTCTCATAATATTCATATTTTCACTAAGTTCATTATAAATAGTTCGGAAATTTTTCAATTTGTCATTTGTTCTGATCCCTGATTCAATTAGATAGTCATGGTAATCATTTCCGAAAACATTAATCGGTATAACGGTATAAAAATAGTCTATGTAATTAGCTAATAAATTTTCTATATCCTCATATAGCTCATTAATTATGTTAATTCTCCACTTAAAAAATGCATCGTATGACGTTGGTAATCCACATGCTAAATCAAACCCATTACCCAAAATTAACATTTGCATGTTATTATCCTTCTCTCCATTATGATTTTGTTTAAAATCCATTCATCTGATAAATATATTTACATTATAATACATAAATTTCTATAATACCAGATTATTCCTTGTAAGTTTTAGGATATAGAATATGGGATTCCATCACAGTTACATTTATGAAGATGTTGAATTATCATACACCCATTCCGTATGTTAAGTTACCGACTGCATATGTCAATATAGATCTATCATTTGAACCGGAGCAAATTTCATGTGGAGGTGTATTCATGGACAACATTGTTATCGCTATATATACACGTAAATCAAGGTAATCAGAAAAGGGGATTCCGTTGAAAATCAGATACAGTTCTGCAGAGATTATGCCAATATGAGATTTCGCGATACTGAAGTTGAATTTATCCTTTATGAAGATGAAGGCTTCTCCGCTGCAACCACTGATCGACCCAAATTCAAGAAGCTGCTTGAAGATATTAATGCCGGTAAGATTAATATATTTGATGTGCTATAGACTTGATTGTATCAGCAGAAATGTAGCTGACTTCTCTGACACTGGAGCTGCTGAAGAAGCATGATGTATCCTTTGTATCGGCCATAGAGAACTTCGATACCTCTACGCCTATGGGAAAGGCCATGATATATATTGCTTCGGTATTTCTCAATTAGAGAGCGAGACAAACGCTGAGCGTGTACTGATAATAGGCTTTCACTTGCTTAGACCGGAAGGTGGCTTGGAGGTAATCCACCTCTAGGGTACCGATCAAAAGCTGTGACATTCTTAACAAGAACAAGTGTAATATTCCATCGGAGACATCAAGTGTAGCAGCTCTCTCCTGCATGATAGAATATGCAGACTGTAAATCGAAGCTCCGGGTGAAAAGTGTGCGGCATAAAGGTGATCATACGATATTCTACTATTTATACTCTGGGCGGTCAGAAGAAGGATGTACTCTTCAAAATAATCCTACCGGGCAATATTCCCTCCATCATCAGTCAGATGAAGGTAAATATCGGACTATCGCTGGTCGGTGTTATCATCGGTGAATTCCTTGCTGCTAAGGCAGGCCTTGGTTATCTTATTATCTATGGCAGCCAGGTATTTAAGCTGGATTGGGTGATCATGTCAATCGTAATTTTATGTATCGTAGCAACGGGATTATATAAGCTGTTGACTTATTTCGAGAAGAAGGTCTCAAGATAACAGAGCGGAAAAGATGAAAGGCTTTTGCAGATTATCCTCCGCAAAAGCCTTTCATCTATCTTCTCCAAATCAAATTGTGATAATAGCGTATTCAGGTATTACTCTTCTGTAATCCGGAAGATCTGAATTGCTTCCTCCAGCCTCTTTGCCTGCTGTGCAAGCATATCTGCCGATTGGCTCAGATGTTCCACGGAAGCGATCTGATTAATCGCCGTTGCACTTACTTCCTCCGAAGAGGTTGCTGTCTGCTGGGATACTGCCGAGATATTGCTGATTGCATCCAAGGTATCATCCTTTGCATGCTCAATTCCTCGAACACCCTCTGCTATATTATTTAAGTTATTGACAAGATTACCAACCTGCTCATTAATATTCTCAAAGTTCTTAACAGTCTTGGTTAATGCTTCCATCTGAGAAGCAACAATGTCCTCTGCTTTCTTGGCAGAATCTGCAGTAATCTTAGTCTTTTCCTTAATAGTTTGAACAACGGTTGTAATCTGGTTCGAAGCTTTAACCGATTGCTCAGCCAATTTACGTATCTCGGCTGCTACTACTGCAAAGCCGCGTCCCGCTTCACCTGCTCTGGCTGCTTCGATGGAAGCATTCAGGGATAAGAGGTTCGTCTGATCTGCAATACTGTTAATTACCTCTATAAAGCTTTCAATACTTCCGGATTGCTGTTCCAAATCCTCAATCTCATTGATAACTACTCTCGTAATCTCGGTCGTTGCATTGGACTTATCGTTCAGAACATCAATCGTTGTGAGCCCTTCTCCTACAATTACCTTGGCATCCTTGGCAATCTGCTCAATCTCATAGGTATTGTTATAAACCTGGTTAATCTTTTCGGAGAGATTGGACATCTGAAGCAGACATTGCTCGGTATCGGATGCCTGTTGAACAACACCCTTCTCAATCTCATCAATTGCCAGTGAAATATCCTTCGTCGATGTGAGGATATCACTTGAGGTTGCGGAAAGACTATCTGCCGATTCATTTACCTGTGTACCGACAGTAGCAACCTGTTCGATCAAGCCTCTCATACCGCCAACCATATCATTTAGACTGTTGGAGAGGATTAAGAATTCATCCTTACGTCTCGTTCTGAACTTCGTGGTCAGATTACCCTGTGCAGCCACCGCAAGATTCTTCGAAAGCTTCGAGATCTCAGCACCCATGCTTGCTGCGATTAGAGTACCTACAAACAGAGCAAGCACCGAAGCGATGATAACCGCCAGAACAGTTAACAGCTTGATGGATTGTGCCTTTGCTAAGATTGTGCTCTTAGGTACCAGTGCACATACCATGGCTTTTGTGCTTCCCACCTTACTATATAGGAACATATAATTCTTACCATTATATTTCTCATAGGAAACGCCGTTGAACTTATTGTCAGCCAAGGCTTCCTTGTAATAATCCTGTGAACTGAACACAGAGGTCTCATCGGTATTCGCCAGAGTCTCGTAGCCATCATTTGTTACAAAGCCTACGATACTGCCCTCACCGAGCTTAATATTGGATACGGCACGCGCAATCTCCGTCTTAGGAACGTCGATGATGATAAATCCGTTATTCTCCGCCATCTTTCTGATGATAGAGATCGAATAATTGACTTGTTTATTCCCAAGCTTCTCATCCAAATAGCTGTGATTTCCGACCCAGACATAACGCTCCAGAGCCGAGGTGATGGTCTTGCCTGCTTCGGATTCAACAAATCCGCTGTATATATCCGCCGGAAGGTCATCGACGGACGAAACTCCATTCCCCTGCTCACCAATGATATGCATCGCATAGATAAAGGAATGAGAGGACTTCGCATTCATAAGCTCATTCTTCACATGTTCGAAGGCTGTCACGCTCTCATCTGCACTCAGCTTATCCGCATTATTATAGTAATTCTTCATTACCTTATTATCCGTTAATTCATAGGATTTATTGGAAATTGCATCAACACCAAGAAATATGTAATCTCGTACTGCATTCAATGCATCGGATGCAATCAGTTCATAATTCTGAACGATTGCCTGAGAGGTTCTATTATAAGATATGGTACCGAAGATGGCCATCAGCAGAACCGGTAATGCAAATCCCATCAAAAGCTTCGTTCTTATACCGGAGAAGTGTCGTAGAAAGCCTTTCTGTGGAAGGCTATTCTCATTTGCCTCATTCTCCTGCTCCTCGAATTTTTTAATAAGGCTGATCAGCTTCGGTAGCTTTGGTAGCTTCCCTCCTGCGGCTTTACTCTTTTTATCAAGTTTATTACCTGATTTCTTAGCTCTTGACTTCTTCTCTTTCATGGAGGACTCAGTCACTTCATTCTCTGTGACAGCACTCTCCGTTGCGCTTTCACCGGAGATAATCTCATCCGTTATCATCTCTTCTGCCATATTCTCTACCGGCATTAATTCCTCTGTCCTGTTCTCTGCTGTCTCCGTCTCGGGAAACCTGTTATCCTCGTTGTTCATTGTGTATTCCTCCAATGCATCCCACGTCAATTGGTTCAAATATTATAACTTTTATTATCACAGATTATAGCTTATATAACTTATATTTATACCAATATCAGTAACAATTGTCAATATATAAAATCGACAAAAATGTGCTGTAATATGCCATTTCATCGTAGAATTTTACTTCCTTTCCTCGATTGCATTTTTATTAGGAAGAGGGTATTATTTACAAACCTCCTTTATCACCGCTGAATTATAAATTTTTTATAAACCTTACATAAACAATTTCTGATATATAAGGGTTGCGAAAAGTGGTACTCTCTAGTAGAATAGACATATAAACACAATGGGAGGGATACAGAAATGAAGGATTTCGTAATTACTGCAGACTCTAACTCAGATTTATTAGACGATTATATAAAGGAAAAGAAGATTGGCATCATACCCCACTATTATGATCTTGAAGGAAACACCTACGGCGATGAAATTAATCTGACCCCTAAGGAATTCTATGATAAGATGCGCGGTGGACTGATGCCTACAACGATGGCCAGTAACCCCGAAGTGATCCGCAGAACCTTTCAAGGCTATGTTGATCAGGGACTAGATATATTACATATCAGCTTCTCCTCTGCTTTGAGCGGAGGCTGTAGCAATGTGGTAACCGGAGCAAACGAGATCTGCGAGGAGAATCCGGGCGCTAAAATAATCGTAGTCGATACACTGAATGCTTCCATGGGCGAAGGCATGTTTGTCATGAAAGCCGTTCAAATGAAGGAAGAAGGCAAATCCATCGATGAGATAGCTGCCTGGCTGGAGGATCACAAGCAGGAATTCTGTGTATACTTCACCGTTGACGACTTGAATCATCTGCACCGCGGCGGACGTATCTCTAAGACCACCGCAATCATCGGTTCCATGATCAATATCAAACCGATCCTTTACTTAAATCCGGAGGGTCAGCTGGTAGCAAAGTCAACTGCCAGAGGCCGCAAAAAATCCTTATCCACCATCTGCAATGATATGCTGGAATGCATGGGTAAATACAAAGACTCCGACGATCCGATCTGCATCGCACATGGGGACGCCAGAGAGGATGCCGATTTCTTAGCAGAGCTGATTCGTGAGAAGCTTCCGAACCGCAAGATTATCATCAATTACGTAAGCCCCAGCATCGGCTCTCACTCCGGCCCCGGAGCCATCGGCCTATGCTTTATGGGCGAAACTAAGTAATCACTGATTATAAAATATTATTTATCTACATAATAAGACCTCCGTGAATTCGGAGGTCTATTTTAATCAAAAGAAAGATGAAAAAATCCTTGAAATTTGAAACGCTTTATAATAGAATAGTTGAGTAGCCTGCTTCAAAGGCTCTATAATGTAAAATAATGATTATGCTTCCCTAGCTCAGTTGGTAGAGCAACGCATTCGTAATGCGTAGGTCGTGGGTTCGAGTCCCATGGGGAGCTTTTTTGTTGCTAAGAATTGGCAATATAAAAATGGTATCGTCCGGACATGATCTGACCTATGGCTATATTAGAATAGCCATACAAACATCAAAAGGAGCTGACACCATGCCATTTCTTAATCCAAATCGCAAGCCTGCCATCCGGCATCCGCAAGGCCATCCCGTTGCAGTACGAGCTGCTTTCAACACACTCGGTGAATTCGTTCCAAGATCCTTTTGCATCGAGGATGACGCGCAGGAGCTATTCAAATTCAAGGTAAGTTCCATTCGAACAGTCAAGTCTGATAAGTTCCTCGTTAAGACCTTCTACTGTACCTTTGATGCTTATGGCTTTCGCAATGATATTATTCTCTGCTATAACGCACATAAGCATTGCTGGGTAATGGGGTAATAGGCTATTTATCTACAAGCCTATTACGCTACTTCTTCTCTCCATCAGTACCGTATTCTGCCATACTCCATCATGGTCCTGGGCTATCCGCTCACGATAGCCCACCATACGAAAACCCATCTTCTTATGCAAAGCCTGACTGGTTGTATTGATTTCAAAGATGCCGGATTGTAAGGTCCAGATACCTTCCTCCTCGGACTCCTTGATCAATTCCTGCATTAATCTCTCGCCAACCTTCTGACCGCGACAGTCCCCTTTCACATAGATGCTGACCTCAGCAACACCGGAATAGACACAACGACTGCTATAGGGACTGAGTGCTGCCCATCCGACGACAATTCCATCCTTCTCAGCAACCAACCGGCAATTCTTCACATGAGATTGATCCCATGCCTCGTAGGTCGGTGTATCCTTCTGAAAAGTTGCTATCTTCGTATCGATTCCCTCTTGGTATATCGTCTCTACTGTGTTCCAATCCTCCGGTTTCATTGCTCGAATCATCAATTCCATTGTTCACTCCTCCAATTGATCAAAGATATGTTTCCATGAAGTAACATCTATTTGTTAAAAACAAGTTCTTATCAAGTAAATAAAGCCATATTATACCCAGCCTTACCTCCTGTCAATAGTTATAGTAACGAGTTAATACTCAAACTTTAAAAGTGTATATCGAAAAAGACCTATCAGTCATCTGACTGATAGGTCTTCGTGTCGAGGCGACGGGATTCGAACCCACGGCCTCTGCGTCCCGAACGCAGCGCTCTACCAAACTGAGCCACGCCTCGATTTATTTCCTTGCGGTGCCCTTACAAGCACCGCATTAGTTATTATCTAATAAAAGCTCTAAAAAGTCAACCATTTCTTTCACTTTTTTCAAGAAATATTTTTGTATATTTTTGTATGAAAAATATCCCCTTTGTGTCCATTAATAAGCTTATAATATGACTTTAATATTGTTCCCAATTTGTATCAATTTCATGCCAAAATGATCCATTCTACGTACAACTCTCGTGATTTAATAGAGCCTCGTTGTATTCATAGGACAGTAGGATTCGAACCAAACGTTCCTCTGCCAAATCCTTTGTCCATAAACCAACCCGGTATACTGTCTCTTCCCTGCCATGATGATTCCGGACAACAACCTTTTCTTCTTTATAATATAGCATCGTATCATCATAAGACAGAGACATTCTGCCATATCTTCCGATCAGCGTCAGGCAACCTGCCTGCTTCAACTGTGGCTTCACTACCGAGACAAAACCTTCCTCAAAACAAATAGGCTCTGAAGCTTTATAATAATCCTCCAGTATCATTTGGTTTGCTTTTGTATCGGAAATCAATTTACGCCGGAAGGTCTGAAGCTCAGGTATCTGATACAACTCAGACAATTCCAATGTAATCGATGCGCATTCTGCATCTTCCTTTACTGCAAGGATTTTACATTGATATGGTCCCGACTTCTGCTCCTGGTTCGCTACGACCGCCACATTATGATAGTAGGATCTCGTCTGGGGGTAGGTATAACGTTTTTCGCCAAAATAATTCGCCGTATATGCACCTGCACCAAGGTCAGTTAGAAGCTGTTCTCCGGCAATTGCAAAAACAAAGCTGCCGACGTCGTTATGATTATGGGATTCCTGATTATTACCACCTTTTACAGCGAAATAGCAGGGATTCCTTCTCTGAATCAGCCACTGCTTATCTGCCATATACTTAACTGTATCCTGTGACGTCTCTGACAGTAGTCTGCCATCGGTCCACCATAGATTCCTGCTGATATGCTGGAAACGGTAACAATGATCCGAGTCAAAGGAAGGAACCACCGGACATGCCGGAAGCTCTATATCATATTCCTTCTTCAGGTAACATAATAATCCCGAAGGAATTGCCGCCTCTGCCATACTATCGGAGAAAGGCACGTAGGTATTGTTGTTCATCTGCAGATACTGGGGAAGCTCTGCAATTGCTTTCAGCTTAGGATATAGCTTCTTTGAACGCTGGTATCCAGGCTCCATTTCCTGTCTCATTGCAGTATAATAGGTATAATATCCAAAGCCATAAGCCCAGTAACCAATACCCTCATCCGTTGCTCCATCTTCACCAAAACCCTCCAGATAATAACCCAGAGCACGTTCCACCTTGATCAACAGCTTCTGCTTCAACGAATCCTCTGCTAGCAACAAAGCAGCTATACCGATGGAGCCTGCGCAAACCGCACTCCAATTATTATTCCGCGTTTCCCATCCCCATTCCTTCTCCAAAAAAGGATGAAAAATACGATCCTTGATCTGCCGTTGTATATGGGCAAGGATAAATGGGTGAATGATATCCCGGTGCATTGACGTGATTTCACTCAGGGTCGCAGCTGTTTCCGCCGCGAAGAGATCGATCTGACTGGAGGCATCACTAGGAAAGCCCGTATCAACATAGGGCAAATGTGCAGCCAGGCACCAGGTGAATTCATTGGAGATCGACCAAAGAATCTCATTAAGCTGCATCACATCCTGCTTATGAAAGGTACCGGTTGTATTCCAGAGCAGATAAAGTGACAGTGCTGCCAGTCGTTTTCTCACCTCAAAATAAGCCGCTTCTGATTCTTTTCTGCTACCACGCTCTACAAAATGCCGATACCCATCAAAGGGGATGGAGGGAGTTCTTTCATATCTGATACGAACGACGTATTCCTCTATCTCTTCTCGCAGTTCCTCCGTGGCTTTCTCGCTCTCCCACCCTGATATTCTCATCCTGACCACACCTCACTCTATGCGTTAAGAAGTCTGTTTCATCCTTATTCCTCAATCACTAAAAGAAGATAGTGCTTATTGTAACCCTCACACTTCTTCAAAGTACATCTCTGTTAACTCCGGATCTCCCTTCATTGCTTCCACCAGCAGATCCAGATCATTCTCCTCCTTTAAAAAACTCTTCGGAAGGTATAATAATAACTCATTACCGCCCTTAAAAATTGGTCTTACCTGATCAGAGGGAAGCCATAGACGTCCTAACATCCTGCCATTTAGCATAACCAGAACCTTTGCATCCCTTCCGGACACACTGAATTTCATCCCTTTCCTTTGAGAAGGCGCGATTCGAAAGCTTGTGCTTAACAGCGTCATCTCTCCGGGAATCAGTTTCACCTCATGGAGTTGACCCGTCTTGCATCCTTCAACAACAGCGGAACGCTTTTCTTCTATATAAGTACTCAGTTGTTTCTCCTCTGCGCCACAACAGGATACTTCCTTCATACGCTGTCCTTCATATAATAACAACCTAAGCTCTCCGGATTCTTGAATCGTTTTCTGTTCATAATAGATTGCCAGTTCAAATTCCTTCTTTCCACTGACAAAATCCAAGCTCACTGAGGAATCGAAGGGCTGAAGGCTCTTAACAAAGACTCCGTCAATGAAGAGTCGGCCATACGAGCGTAATCCGGTCAGCATCAATACCAAAGCATCGCTGCTCTCCTTGATCCGAATTCTCTTCTTATATATTCCGATCTGAGGCTGTTCCGGATTATTATATGAACCAAACTTTATCCTTGGATAATATTGATCCTTCCCCGATATAAGAGAGCAGAAATGCTCCGGCTTTACATCCTTGCAATAATACCAATCCTCTGAAATCTCTTGTATCTTATGAACCGCTGCCAACCCGCGGATACCCTTTCTGCTACGAAGATCCATGGCAGGGAATCTGGAATCCGAGAAATTACTGTGCCCCCAGATCTCGCACCGTACCCCTAATCGGATCTCCTGCTCCGGATCAAATTCCTTCTCCGCAATAAAATGGTGTGTTCCGTCACCAACAAAGGACTCGAGGTATTCTCCATTACGATACAGATGAACAATATCCATGCCGTTATAAATCATATAGCCTAAGACCTTATCTAACGCCACTCCTGCTACGACACCTTCATACCAACCATATCCGCGGTAGAAGTGCAGCTCCTCCATCGACTTACAGCAATCACCGGTATGTACCACCTGGGTGCCAAGCTCCAGCCCCATCCCTGACAGCTTATTCTCTTGAAATGACAGTCTTTGCAGCTGCTTCATCAGCTCTGAAGCTTCTCTTTCCTTCTCGGTAGTCAAGCTATCACCAAATAACCGTTTTATGGCTTCGTCGCGTGAAACTATGCTCAGATACAGGTGCTTCCCATCCTTGAACTCAAGGATGGCCTCTCCGGGCTTCTCATCCATATAAGTAAATAATGTGATACCGCCTTCCACTAGATAATTTATTCCATGGGCTTCGATTTTCACTTCGTCCTGTAGCTCAAGGGCAAGCTCAGAGGACGAATCTGCATAGAAGGTCACATAGGTCTCTTCATACTCTCTCCTGATGCTGCCTATCTCCGCTGTACTATAAATTAACCTTCCCGGTTCCTCAATGCCTAATGTCCCAAGTGGCAGCTCGAAGGGTAGTATCGGGCAATGGGCCGGTTTTATCTTAAACTGAGTATAGGTTGGTCTGATCTTATCCCCGGAAGTGAAATGTACTTCCCCCTGGAAATCATCAATATTCGCAAATCCGATCAGCTTTCCGCCTCCCGGCAGACATAATCTCTGACGAACGGAACCGGACAATCTGCAATCAGCAAGCACCTGCAGCTCCTCTTCCTCTTCCGGCCAACTGCACGCAATTTCGTCTCCCAGGCTATGTACTAATCCGGTAAAGAGTAAAGCCTCCCCGTATTCTGTGGTCAACTCTCCCTGAGGATTAATCATCCCACCCAGATTGTAATCATGGGGAAGGTAACTTAAGGGTCTGCCCCAGTTATTTACCGCTGTGGTAAAACCAAAATTCGTTCCGCTTACCTGATTATAAGGAGCAATCAGCTTTGCACCGGATATCAATTCTCTTCTAAGAATAAAGTGCCTCGATCCGGTCTCTGTTACGCATACCGGCAGATTCCGTCCACGAAAAGCCTCCACGTAATGTCGGATCCGTTGCTCAACTTCGCTTTCTGTAATCTCCGGATAGAGATTAATCGTCGGAAGCACCCCTTCTACCAGTCCTCCGGCTCGTTCAATATCGCACTGTCCCGCACAAGCAAAAACCGGTACTTCAATCCCTCCTGATATTGCATAATCTCTTAGTGTTGCTATATATAATTCATACTGTCTGCAGTCATAAAAATCCAGTTCATTTTCCAATTGAACCGCAATAACAGTTCCTTGCTTTCCCAGTTGATAGTCCGCTATTTTTGGAATGATCTGATCATACCATTGTTTCACATATTTAAGATATATCTCATTATAATCTCTTAATACGATGCCTTCTTTGTTCAACAGATAAGCAGGAAGCGATCCCATATCCCATTCGGAACAGATATAGGGTCCCGGTCGAGCAATCACCCACAACCCCAGCTTCGCAGCCAAGTTAAAAAACTCAGTTACATCCCTTTCACCGGTAAAATCCCAGACCCCTTCTTCTGTCTCATGATAATTCCAAGGTACATAGGTTTCGATGCAATTGTATCCCGCCTTGAGAACCTTTTTCAGGCGATCCTCCCACTCACCTCTTGGAATTCGGAAATAAAAGACGGAAGCGCATAAGATGATCTGCGGCTTGCCACTGATTCGAATTGCCTCAGCCTGAAATTCAACTTTTGTTTTCTGTGGTTCTGTTCTATTCATAATTGTCATAGTCTTCTCCATTCACCACATGTATTCATATAATTAATCCCCAAAGATATAGTCTCGTCCTCATCATGCTTCTTCATATAAGCTTCTCTAACGTTTGTAATGATCCAATTATTGAGAGATAGCTCCATATAAGTGTGCTTATCCTGTCATAGAATGTTTCAAACACTACCTATATGAAGCTATTCTCCACTGATTTATTCTTCTCCGCTATAATATATTTCGCAGATTAATTATTTCATTTATTATTTGCCTAAATAAGCCTTATAATCTGTTAACTGAGCCTGAATCGCTGCTTTTACATCTTCATAGCCTGCATCATTCATCGCTTTTCTGAAATCAGCAACTGCCTGCTCAGGATCTCCTGCTTTACCAAATGCAATTGCAGTTACATAGCTGGTATAAATCTCAGATAAATTAGCCATGGTAGGTGCAATGTCATCGGTATTGAATACTAACTGGGAATAAGGATAATCAATCGCATAGGTGTTATAATCAGCATAAACCTGATCCTTACCTGCATACCAGGTAGCATTGGTCAGCTCAAGAGAGTCATTTCTACCCCACCAGAAGAAGCCGGGGAACTCCATAGTATCCTTATCATAGCCTTCCGGACGATCCAGCTTGCCATCTGCTGTAACAATGTAGTTGGTTCCTTCGATACCATAATTCAGTAAACGATAGCATTCCTGATCATTGCGAAGTAAATCATATACCATTAAAGCTCTCTCCGGATGCTGAGAATTAGCACCAACTGCAGTTGCACCATGAGTAACGGAAACCTTGCAAAGATTCTTGCTCTCTTCTGAGAAGGAGAAGAAATTAACTTCTGATCCGGGCTGTCTGGTATCCATTGTAGGACGAGAAGTACCAACAAAGGTCTGTGTATGATGCTGAACAGCACCGGTCTGTCCTGCGTAGAACTCTTCAGTGGTGTCTCCAGTATAGTTAAGAACGTCCTCTCTCCAATAGCCGGCGTCACTCCATTCCTTCATCATCTTAGCAAATGCTACATACTCATCGCCTTCCATGTAAGGAGATACCAAGGTAAACGGATCTTCCTTAGAAGCACCGAAGAATAACGGAACATCTAAACCATCAATGAAGATATTGCCTGTCTTAGACTGAATGTAACCACCTGTTAACTGCTGACCAAAAGCCTGGCCGCTTGCTGCAGCATCCCACGGAACAACATCTGTCTTATTTGCTTTGATATAACCAAAATATTTGCCTAAATCTTCCCAGCTCTTAACACCGTTTGCTAAACCGGCTTCCTTCGCCCAGTCTCCACGATAGATAAATCCATGATTGATCCATTGTGCATAATTATCTTCGGGCATTAGATAAATCTTGCCATCCAATTTACACATATTCCAGTGCTCGTCAGTTACAGATGCAAAGGTCTGAGGTGCATAGGTCTGAAGCATATCTGTTGTCAGCTCTAAGAAAGCGCCTTTCTTAGCATTCGGCCAAGCATCCAACCAGTCGGTTGCTGTACCGATCAAGTCGATGGAGGGGTCGCCGGATGCAAGTAAAAGGTTATACTGTGTCTGCCAATCAGTCCACTCAACCCAGTATAATTCAAGCTCTGCATTCACCTTCTCGGTAAGAATCGCATTGAGCTTCTCTAATCCTGCCTCCAACTGTCCGTTGGTAGGCTTGTTACCCATTACTACATATTTCACTACGACATGCTCTGAAGTATCAATTGCTGCAGGCTCAGCTGTTGAACCGGAATTATCCGTAGTGGTTCCGGAATCGGTAGTCTTGGTTGAAGTATCTTCCGCCTTAGGCTCATCTTTCTTTGCGCAAGCAGCCAAGGTGAATACCATACTCAAAACCAGTATTAAACTTAATAGCTTTTTCATCTTATTCCCCATTTTTCTTTCCTCCTATTTTTTTAATTATCTATGTTCTCTTCGTGTCGCGAAGATAAAACATCATCCTAAAGCTTCTAAAATCGGATCAACCCTTTACTGCTCCTACGGTAATACCGGAGATAAAGTATTTCTGAACAAAAGGATACAGGAAAATGATCGGTCCGGTAGCAACTACTGCGGTAGCCATCTTGAGCGTCTCTAGCGGTAGGGAAGTAACCTGTGTGACGGTCGCTGCAACTGAGTTACGAAGGGAAACCACTTCATTGATGATCTTATACAGATGATACTGTAACGGTCTGAATTCCACTTTGGCGGATAGGAACAGCATGGATTGATACCACTCATTCCAGTAATTCAGAGCCAGGAACAAACCAATGGTGGCAAGAGCAGGCTTTAACATCGGTAGGATCAGCTTAACAAAAATCGTAATATCACCGGCACCGTCAATCTTACCCGATTCGGTAATCTCATACGGAATGGACTTAATGAAATTCTTCATCAGAATAATGAGCCAGGGCGTCATAAGCAGCGGAAGGAATACCGCGAGGTAATTATCCTTTAAGCCCATATACTTGGTTACCAGGATATAATACGGAACCAGGCCTCCCTGAAACAGGGTAGTAAAATAGATGTAAAAGGATATCCCGTTTCGGAAGGGAAAATCTTTACGCTGAAGAGCATAACCGGTCATCGCTATAATGAACAAGCCGATAAAGGTACCACACACGGTCATTAAAATAGTAACCATATAAGCTCCAAACAGCTGCTTCGAATTCTTCAGTAAGAGTTCATATGCAGTGAAGGTAAATCCCTTCGGTATTAACGCAAAGCCTGTCTTGGTTATCTCACTCTCCGTACTGAAGGAGGTTGATATCATCAATATAAATGGAACAAGGCACATAAATGCAAACAAGCTGATAAACAGGTATGCAAAGCCACGGACAATCCGATCTGAACGGTCTAATTTGATTTTATTATTAATTTTCTTTGCCATGATATTGCCTCCTCCCCTAGAATAATGCATAGTCACTGTCAATCTTCTTCACAATCCAGTTACAGATCATTACTAACGCAAATCCGAATAGGGATTGATACAAACCAACAGCACTTGCCTGTGTGAAATTAAAGTTATTCATCATCGAGCGGAATACAAAGGTTTCAATAATATCCGTCGTAGGGAAGAGCATGGAATTGGAAGCACCGATTATGTTATAGAATAAACCAAAGTTACCTTTCAAAATACCGCCCATTGCAAACAGGAGCAGAATGACGATTGTAGGTCGCAGGTTCGGTAATATGATGAAGCGGATCTTCTGAAATGCATTTACACCATCCACCTTGGCCGCTTCAATCATCTCTGAGTCAATCCCCATAATTGCCGCAAAATAAACTATGGAGCCGTAACCCGTTCGCTGCCATAGATCGGCTGCTACAATTATGTAAGGCCAAACATACTTGTTCGAGTATACCTTTACCGGTGTACCACCGAATTGTTCGATAATACTGTTAACAAAACCATAGTCATAATTCAACAGGTTATATAGTAGCAAGCCAACCAAAACTGCTGAAATAAAGTATGGCAGGAACATCATGGTCTGTGTTATCTTCTTAAAACGCTTGCTTAATATCTCATTCAGTAGTATTGCAACAAAAATCTGTAATATGTTTCCAAGAAGAATGAATGCCAGATTATATAATATGGTATTACGGGTCAACATGGAGATCTTACCGGAGGTGATCAGGAATTCGAAGTTATCAAGTCCGACAAATTTACTTCCGAAGAGTCCCTTTGCGTAATTAAAATTGGTAAAGGCGATATAGATGCCCGGCATCGGCAGATACGAATATACAAAGAAAAATATGATTGCCGGCATACACATCAATAGCAATACCCTATACTTTATTACCTTTTGCCAGAAGGTTAATTTTTTGAACGTCTTCGCCGGATCCCCCGTCGTGCGCTTATCCTTTTTCATATCCCCACTCCTTCACATCGTTCCTTTTCACTATTTCATGAAACCGCTTTCAGTTTCTTTCAAAAAAATATTCAACAGAATCAGAATGGGCGCAATGGTTAAATTGCTTTCCTTATTTCTTTCACAGTCTATTGAATAGTTCACTCTTCTGAAATCGCTTTCATCTGCCTTCAAAAAATAAATGCTTTGCATATATCGCCAACATCGTATTCCGTGTGGAAGTAAAAGCTTTGCATCTTTTGTGTATTTTGTTAGATATTCTTCATATGAAATCGCTTTCATGCTATAATTATAACAACGCATCATACAATTGTCAATGATATTTTGTAATTATTTTAATTCTAATCGTAAAAACTCATTCGAGATTAGCTATATTATACAAAAACCGGATGTTTCTGTGTTCCAGAACCATCCGGTTGTATCTCTTTTCACTATATTTATTCTTCAAGTAGCCTTGATTGTATCTAATCTAGTTGAAAGCTTCATTCTCTCTCAGTTCCCTACAGGAGCTACGCACGGTAAGATAGGTAGGAATATATTTGATTTTATCGGTTTCTTCCTTGTTGATAATCTGCATAATGGTTTCCATAATCATCTGTGCATAGGATTTCAGATTATAGCTGATACAAGTCAGAGGTGGTGATATCATCTCCGAATAGAAGGTATCATCATATCCGATTACCGAGATATCCTCCGGAACCCGTAGCTTCTTCTCACCCAGCGCACGAATGATACCCATTGCAACTGATTCATTCACAGCTATGATGGCCGTAGGAAGGTGATTTAATTTCAATAGCTTTTTAGCTGCTTCATACCCACCCTCGATCGAATATTCTGTATCAATCATAAACTCCTGGTAGAAGGGAAGGTTCTGTTCCTGCAGAAATTGATATAGTCCTTGTCGTTTCTTCAGTGTCGGTATAACCGATGCACGGCCTCCGATAAATGCAATTTCCTTATGTCCCAGCCCTGACAGATATGCTAAGAGCTCATTCATTCCATGGGTTGTTTCCGGAATAATTCGGTATACATTAGCGCCTTCCAGTTCTCCTGCGATAACAGTCGGGATCTTCTTAGAGACCTTATCTACGAGCTCAATATACATTGGATCCGGAGTTACCTCATCAACACTTCCTCCAACCTGGATTATGGCATCCACTCTCTTTTCCATCAGGTTGCGCAGCTGTCCGCCTTCCGATGCAATTTCATTGATCGTGTTACAAAGGATCATATTATAGCCGCATTTTGTTGCTTCCATCTCGCAATCTACGAACAAAGTAGAATAAAAGGGATTACGGATATCGGGTACTATCATACCGATTGTCTTTGATTCCTGTTTGCTTAAACTTCTTGCAATACTATTTGGCTCAAAATCATACTTCTTAATAATATCCTGAACACGATCCCTCTTATCTTCACTAACCTTGGCATTGCCCGTCAGCACTCTGGATACTGTTGCAGGAGATACTCCGGCCTCTCTTGCGATATCATATACCGTTATCGTCTCGTTCCCCATTTAATCACCCCATCACATACAAAGCATTACTTCTTTACCCATTGTATCCATTCCGCACTCCTGCGTCAAGCGCAACTATATTGTTCCGTTTATCGGCGGAAATTCATAACCCTTTGAACCTATTATCCGATATCAGGATGATCTGTCAGCAGGATGCTATCTTGATGAATTCCTTCCGTCTCAAACATCAGGATTCTATTCATACCCTTTTTCATCATGGGTCCGGGTATATACAACCTCTTTTGCGGTCCAATCTCCCAGTAACGTCCCAGGTTAAATCCATTGATAAAGGCACAACCCTTACCCCATCCGGAGAAATCCAGATAGGTATCCGATGCTTCCTCTGCCTCAAATTCGAAGAGATAGAATGCCGGAAGCCCCTCCTGATATCCTTTTGAAAAGTCCAATTGATCGAGATTATCAAGGGGCAACGGGTAATGCTGCCAGCAAAAATGCTGATGACCGTTTACCTGTACACTGCCGTTGATCCCTTTTCGCTGATGTTCCATTACAGGGCCAAAGTTAACACGTCCCATATTCTCTACCAGAATATCAACTCTGCTCTCCTGCTGTAACGGCACATTCACCTGAGCTTCCACCAAAAGCTCTCTGTCATAGAGTGTAATGACAGGGTTATGATCAACAAATACCTGTAATCTGTCATTGGCTTCCCAGAATCTCAGTTTCTCCAATCGCTCTTCCTTCTTTAATGTTGTCCGGTATAATATGTATCCATAGCTTTGTCCTAACCGTTCCATCGATTTGGGATAGGTGCTCTCACTCATGGATGATATATCCTCCAGAACCTCCATCAATCCAACTTTTTTGGCAATCTTCAGTTCACCGTAGCAGCGCGCTTCCACTTGAGGCAAAAGCGGAATAGGCTCTACAGGATGATAGGCTTGAATCACTTTTGCAAAGGCTTCATATTTGGGTGTAATCCTTCCTGCTTCGGTAAGCAGCGCATCATAATCATAGGAAGTAACGTCTGGTGTCAGTTGTTCATAATAATTTGAGCCATTCATAAAACCAAAATTGGTTCCACCGTGAAACATATAGATATTTATATTTCCCAGTCTCAAAATATCATCCAGATCCTTAGTATTCTGATTAAGATCCGATGTTACATGACCTCCGTTACCCCAGTGATCAAACCAACCGACCCAGAATTCCATGCACATCAAAGGTCCGCCGTTGGTATGCTCCGCCAGCACCTTGAACTGCTCTTCGGCCTTCGAGCCGAAGTTCGCCGTAGGCAGAACCCCTGCAACACTGCCGCAGCGAAGGGCGTCTCCCCATGGTCCGTCAGAGGTGACCATAGGCACTACTGCCCCCTGTTCAATCATAGCAGACTTCATAGCCTCCATATATTTCGTATCATTTCCGTAATAGCCATATTCATTCTCAACCTGAAGGAGAATGATAGGACCACCGTAGTTCACCTGAAGCGGTGTAATGATCTTAAACACTTCTTTGAAATAGTCCTTCACGTGACCGAGAAATAATTTGTTATAACCCCTCAGTCTGATTCCTTCTTCTGCAAGAAGCCAGGCCGGAAGCCCTCCCAATTCCCATTCGGCACAGATATAGGGAGAAGGTCTGACTATAACCCAGAGACCCAGCTCCTGAGCCAGTTCGATATATGCTTTTAAATCAAGTATCCCTGAAAAATCATACACGCCTTTATGGGGTTCATGCATATTCCAGGGTACATAAGTCTCAACTGTATTACATCCCAAGTTCTTAAGCTTAATCAAGCGATCACGCCAATACTCGGGAACGATGCGGAAATAGTGCATCCCACCGGAGATAATCTTCATCTCCTTGCCGTTCAAATAGAACTTATCCTTTATTTCAAAATGATTTGTCACCATTTTAGCCTCCTATCATAATTTGAAAGGCTTTATGAAACCCGTTTCATAAGTCATGTTAACACTCAAAAATTCTACTGTCAATATGTATATTTTAATTTCATGAAATTATTTCCCGGTGGAACCTATTTTCAGACAAAAGCATCCGTTTCCTATAAGGAATCGGTTATAAAACACGCTAATTTAAAAACAAATTTTATAGAAATCGAATTTAATTAAAACAATTTCGTCATTCTTGAAACCGAATACATTCCTTTAAAATATAGATCTTTTCTATTATTTATCATTTGCATTCGTAGATGAATTATTTTTGCAAAAAGTATCTATTTTACAAATCAAGTTTCTATCTTCCATTGCATTTCCTCCGTTTCTCACTATACTGAAATTGATTTATATACCATTTATACAATTCTCATAAAAGGATAGGAGGATATCATGCAAATAATTAATTTACATCAATGGAGATTCCATTATAACGATATTCCTGACGCATGGTTTCGAGGCTTTGATGATAGTACCTGGGAGGAGGTAGTGGTTCCCCATGACTGGTCCGTCCACAGACCCTTCTCGAAGGATTATTCCAGCGGAACCGGTTACCTGTGCGGAGGAATCGGTTGGTATCGTAGTGCTTTCTATCTTCCCGAGGCTTGGGAGGGTAAGCGGATTTACATAACCTTTGACGGAGTTTATAAGAACAGTCAGGTGTGGTGTAACAGCTATTATATGGGGAAACGGCCGTTTGGTTATGCTACCTTTCGATATGACATTACAGACCAGGTGCATTTTGGCTCACAGGTGAATCGGATTGCCGTTAAGGTAGATCATAGAGACATCTCGGATTCCAGATGGTTTACCGGTTCCGGTATCACCAGAAAAGTAACCGTTAGTGCGGAGGCACCGGTTCACCCGGAATTTCACGGCATATACTTTAAGAGCCCAGCTGTTACAGAAGAACAAGCCAAGATCGAGATCGATCACAGCATACAAAATGATTCCGCATATGATGTTACTGTCACCGTTGTGAATAAACTGTTATACGAGGGAAGAGAGATATTGCAGCTCCAACAGACCGGTGCTCTTGTAGCCGGAGGACTTACCTGCCTTACTACGACGGGAGCAATGGCACAACCAAAACTCTGGTCACCGGAGAAGCCCGAGCTGTATCAGCTTACCACCAGTATTCATGCCGTTGCCGCCGATCTTTCCTTCCAGTGCAGTATGGAAACAAAGCAGACCGTCGGAATCAGAAGTATATCCTTTGATCCCGACAAGGGCTTCTTCTTGAATGATCAGTCATATAAGCTCAAGGGTGTTTGTGTTCATCATGATGCCGGCTGTCTTGGGGCTGCCGTTGTTCCTGAGGTTTGGCACCGCCGCCTGGTCGCTCTCAAGGAAATGGGTTGTAATGCAATACGAATGAGCCATAATCCACATATGCCCGAACTATATGATCTATGCGATGAATTAGGCTTTTTCGTAATGGATGAAGCCTTTGATGAATGGGAAGGCCCAAAGAATAAATGGTCTACAGGACATAATGTGTACCCTCCGAAGCACCAGGGATATTATGAGGATTTCCCTTCCTGGCATGAGCAGGATCTGTCAGATTTCATCAAAAGGGATCGGAATCATCCCAGCATTATCGCGTGGAGCATCGGCAATGAAATTGATTATCCCAATGACCCCTACTGTCATCCCTTCTTTCAGAATATGGAGGGCAACAACGATAAGAATAAACCCATTACGGAGCAGCAATATAATCCGGATCGTCCGAATGCAATGAGGTTACCAGTATTAGCAGAACGACTGGTTCGCATCGTGAAAAAGCATGAAACCACCAGACCGGTAACCTCGGCGGTATCCTTCCCGGAATTATCTTCAAGAATCGGTTTTTACAACGCTCTTGATATTGTCGGATATAATTATAAGGAGCAATATTATGCAGAGGATCATCTTCTCTTCCCGGATAAGCCATTCTTAGGCAGTGAGAACAGCCATTCCTATCAGGCTTGGAAGGCAGTTCGTGATCAGGAGTTTATCTCCGGTCAATTCTTATGGACCGGAATCGATTTTCTGGGTGAAGCGCATGGTTGGCCAATCCATGGCTCCGGGGCCGGTCTGCTCACCTTAGGAGGCTTTAAGAAATCCTCCTTCTACCGCAGAAAAAGTTACTGGTCCTCCTCTCCTATGCTATATCTGGTTACAGCCGGAATGGATCCGGTAACACAAAACAGCTCTGCAGAAAACAGGAATAAGGAATGGAAGCCGATGTATCGCAGCTGGAATTATATGCCCGGAGAAATGCTTGAAGTCAGATGCTATACCAATCTGCCCGCAGCAGAGCTATTCTGCAACGGGAAAAGTCTTGGTAGAAAAGAATTCGATGATGAGCTTGGATATATTGACTGGTATTTACCTTTTGAGGAAGGTGAACTAATCGTAACAGGGACCCCCGACAACAGCCCCCAAGAGATGATTCAGGATTCCTTGACTACAACCGGACGTGGCTGCTGCATAGAGCTAAACCAATGGAAGCCCGAGAAATCAGCAACCCATTTCGATGCTTCCGATATCACATTAATACAAATCGAAGCAACCATAACGGACGCAGATGGCAGATGGGTCACAAATGACAGTAGTATGCTTCATGTTCAAATCGCCGGTGCCGGTAGACTTGTGGGCTTAGAGAATGGAGATCTGGCTGATCACACAGAGTATAGTGCATCCTACCGGAGAGCCTATGAAGGACGACTAATTCTATATATAATGCCGTTGGAAAAAGATAAAGATATCACCGTTACTGTTCATGGTGAAGGACTAAAACCGGCCGTATACCAACTATAAGTATAATGATGGCAGGCAGAACGGTGCTATCTTATGGACTGATTATTTCAGGACCCCCTTAGCGAAGGCAGAAGGAGTAATTCCTGTTGCTTTCTTAAATACCTTACTGAAATAATAGATATCCGAGAAGCCGACTGCCTGCCCGATCTCCGATATTTTCATACTGGTGGTAGAGATTAATTCCTTTGCATGATTAATCCGTACCATATTCAGATAGGTGAAAATGGTTCGATGGGTGAGCTGTTTGAAGACGCGGTTAATATAATCAAAATTACAGTCCGCCTTCTCTTCGATGTCCACACTGGTAATCTTTTCAGCATAATTTGTATTCAGATAGCTCAGTAAAAGCTGAACCTTACGATAGGACTTAAGAATACCGGCAGACATACTCTGGGTCATAAACAATACATAGCTTCGATACGTCTGAGCAAAGGCTTCCATCACCTTGCAGGCGGTCAGTAGCTTATAATATTCCAGATGATCTGCATTATGATTAGAGGCCTCCTCCAGAACACAGCAAACACCGATGAAATCACTATAATTGGAGAAGTGATAATGCTTTGGAAGAATGAGACCGTCCTCATCACAGGTTCCATAGGAAAAGGGATCACTCTTCAGCGTGTCATTGCGCCGCGCTATAATATCCATTAGTTTCTCTTGCTCAGAGGGGTAGGCTATTCTCTGAATCTTGTCATGACGAAAATGGATATAGAAATATTCGCAGTAAGAGGCTTGATAACCCTCATGAATATACTCCGGATCCAGAACCAGTAAGTCTCCGGGGACTAATACATACGATACATTATTCTCTCTGAGGAACATCTTTCCCTTTTTGATAACATACACAATAAATTCATCCACCTGCCTCCGATTATGAATATAGGGTGGTTGTATTACTGCCGTATTCATTAGCCGTACCTTTGGTGTCAGGCCAGTATCAAGACGATAGAGCATACGCTTCCTCCATTTTGAAAATATATTCGTTACTATAATCTATCATATCATCGGTTACAGACATTGAAAAGAGTATCTTACGAACAACCGAAACAATAAATCAATTTGTAGTTATTAACGAAAGGGGATCATTTATGAGTTTAAATCTACTGCCTTATGAGTTAATAAAAGGAACCGATCAAATAGCGGGTTCGGATGGAATTGAATTTTTATGTCCTGCAACAGGTCTTGACCTATGCATCTATAAGAGGGGAAGCAATTCCATCGGGTTGCTTAATCTCGAAGCAATAAATTATCTCGTACTGGAAGCATCGGTGCTTGAAGAATATTCCATGTGCTTTCAGATTAATTTCTATCGAAATGCTCCGAAAGAAGGGAAAGAAGCTGATTTTAGAATGATCTTCGGTCTTCTCCCGGGCGTCAGATTGACGGTTCCGCTAGATCTTGAGATCTTAAGTAGTCAGGACATCTTTCCACCCAGAACCATGGGTCGATTAAAAATGACCGTCTTCGGCAAGCCCATCCGAAGAGATGAAATACAGGAAATTCATCTGACCACAATGCCTTATGTGAAGGAACACCGAATTCAAATCCATCAGCTTCACTTCTCTTCTACCCAGCCGGAGATCGTTCTTCAGGAGGTCAAGCTGATGGACGAACTGGGACAGTGGCTGCCTAAGAATTGGCCAACCAAACTAGCGAATCGGAGCGAATGCAACCTCTTACTAAAAGACCTCATTCAAAAGGCCGAAGCTGATCAGAGTAGTTATACCGTTAAGGACTGGGATTTTTATGGTGGGTGGACGAAGAAGCCTCTCACGAAAACAGGCTGGTTTCATACCGAATATGATGGAAATCGTTGGTGGCTGGTTGATCCGGAAGGAAATGCCTTTCTCTCTACCGGAATTGACTGCATCGTCCCGGGGGTTGAGACTCGCATTGATGTTCTTCGTCCCTGGTGCAGCTTCCTTCCGGAAAAGGATGGACCATACCAGGATGCCTATGACAATGGAAGATATTATGACATGGAGATCGAGTTGTTCAATTATGGTATCGCCAATATGATAGCGGCTTTTTCCAGAGAGGAATGGTGGGAAAGCTGGGCGAAAATCGTCAAGAGATATCTCATACAATGGGGGATCAATACCATCGGTAACTGGTCCGACCTTCGTTTTATAAGGTATGCGAAGATGCCCTACGTACTTCCCCTGGATCGGTACAGTACGAAGGGCTATCCGTCCACTACCATTAAAATCTTCCGGGATTTTCCGGATGTCTACGCCAAAGAGTATGAAGATGTTTCCACAGAATATGCAAAAGCTCTTGAGCAATTTGCCACAGATCCTTACCTTATTGGATATTTTATGCGCAACGAACCCGCTTGGGCTTTTGTCTATGAGCTGAACATCGCGGAAGAAATGCTCGCCAATCCGGCATTCACCGCCTCCAAGAAGGTATTCATCGATCGAATGAGAGAGAAATACAAAGAAATTCGTGCCTTCAATCTTGCCTGGACCCTTACGCTGGACTCCTTTGAGGATTTGATGCAACCGATTTATCATGCCTGCTCACGATCGGATCAGGCAAAACAGGATTTGGCTGAGTTCTCCAAGGAGATGATTACCTTATACGTGGAATTACCGGCCAAGGCCTGCAGAGCAGTCGATCCGAACCATCTGAATCTGGGAATGCGATATGCTTATATCACGGATATCAGTTTGCTCAGCGGTTATGAAAACTTTGATGTATTCTCCATCAACAGCTATCAGTTCTCCCCCCGCGAGGAGGTAGAAAATATCGGCTCTCAGCTTAATATGCCGGTGATGATCGGGGAATTCCACCAGGGTGCTCTGGATATGGGATTAACCGCTCACGGAATCAAAGGAGTGAAGAACCAGACCGAGCGGGCGAAAGCCTATCGGTATTATGTTGAGCAGGGAAGTCTTAGCAAGTATTTTCTCGGAGCTCATTATTTCCAGCTAAATGATCAAAGTTGTCTCGGACGTTTTGACGGCGAGAATTATCAGATCGGCCTGATCGATGTATGTATGCAGGAATACAAGGAGATGACCGATGCCATGAAGCAGTGTCACAGCGGTATATACCAAGTGGCTTCCGAAGAGCTACCGGCCTTTGACTCTCTACCGGTTCATGTTCCACCGATACATTATTAATCCGGAAGAAAGTACGTTTCGCGAACCCACTATTGTCATGCGTAAGAACAGCTGTCCGTATAAGCATTCTGACCCTTAAGGTTGATGCTTATACAGACAGCTGTTTTCAATCATAGTATCGTGTTTTCCGGTTATGATATGTAGCCGATCAATCAAATAACCGCCTTCTCTAGTAAGGAAGAAATAGCCTCCTCCATACTGTACATCCCTTTCTCCTTATTCATAATCCATTTGGCAGCATAGATGGCACCTTGTCCAAAAGCAGCTCTGCTTAAGGATTCATGCTTGATTCGAATAATCTGGTTTGGTAACCCAAAAATAACTTCATGAGTACCTACTACCCCACCTGCTCGAATCGACTTTACATGTTCATCACTGTTAACTCCCAGATCCTGTGCAATCCGTACCGCAGTACCGGAAACACTCTTTTTCTCTCTAAAGTGTTCCTCGATTATCTCAATGTCGGCATTAGGAGCAACTTTTTTAAATAACTTAGAGGCTTCAATCAGAAAATTGATCCCTAATGTAATATTCGGTGAATACAAAACCGCAGTCTCTTTGCTGATCTTGATCAGCTGTTCAAAATTACTATCATCATAATTTGATATGGCTGATACGATTCGAATGCCCTGGTTCACAGCACTCTGATACTCCCCTACGGAGCTCAGATCTGAAAAATCAATTATAACGTCAACTTTATTATTTTCAAAAAAAGTCTCAAAATCGATATGCTGAGCGGAATACAATATCCCTTCATCCTGATGAAATCCCAACAAGCGACTAACATACTCACCCTGATTAACTTCCGACTTTCTTATTACCCAGCTTAGGCAAAGGCTCTCATCCTTGATTATCTCCTGTGCAACAATGGAACCTGTTTTTCCAAAGCCGAACAGACCAATTGTAATTTGTTCCATAATTAATTCCTCCTTTTGATCTGATAAGTTGTCAATGATATCCTTCTCCGGCTCACTTTGTTACGTGCAACCGCAAGAAACACGCTCAGCGAGTTTCTTCGGTTCGCGTGCACGTTCGCATTTTAATAAGCATGCTTATAAATGTTCACTTTGCTTACGCGCAAACAAAAAGCTACAGAGATATCCCTGTAGCACAAAAATAGAGAATACGAACCATAAGAATCGCACGATAAACGTACCTTCTAAGTTTTCTCTTCTTGCGCTTACGAGATTAGCTGACGGATTCGGATTGAAAAGATAACCCTACACATAACAGTGATTCACCCCAAGTAATTGGTTCTCCCATTCCATAGATGGATTCAGCGTGTATTCAAATATTCAATTCTTACATAACCGGTAACTGTAGATTGATCCTATGGGTCTGAGTAACAAAAAAAGAACTTCAAAAATAAGAAGCTCTCCACCCTTAAGCTCAAAACTTGAAACAGTTCTACAAACTGCCAACCGGAAATATAGTATCATTTTACCATCAAGTGAAAAAACTGTCAAATATTTTCAAAGACAGGATAAATCATAATGCAAGAAATAAACAAAAATAAATTTTCAAAATGTCTTGCTCATTACGTAACGTAATATGCTAAACTATACTTGAGGAGGTGACAAATTATGTATGAAAAAGAAAAACAATTCACTGTCGGGGAGATTTCACAAATAACCGGTTTGACCGTTCGGACGCTTCAACATTATGATAATATCGGACTTCTGCCGGTATCCGGTCGTTCCGAAGGCGGGCGCCGATATTATACAGAAAAGGATTTGTTAAGGCTGGAGCAGATTGTCTTCTACAAATCCATTGGTATCCCGTTGAATAGTATCAAAGAAAAACTCACGGCGGAACAAACCCTACCGGCTCTTCAAAAAACATTAGAAGAACATTTAATTCAATTAGTTCAAAAAGCTGATGCCCTTCACCTCGCGATTACCGTTGCCGAAGCATCCCTGGAGGTCGTAGGCTCCGGCAGCTACCCACCCTGGGAGATGATGGCCAACTTGATACGATTGATGGATGGAAGCAGTTTAGTCAACTGGTCCAAGTATCATTTTGATAATGATTTATTAACCATCTTAAAAGAACATAAAATCGGGAATAACCTGACCAATTCAACAGAGATTTACCACGAAATGCGCCAGATCATGATTACTGCAATAACACTAGACGAAACCAGTCAGAAGCCCGAAAGTCCGGCAGCACAGTTACTTGCGAAACGATGGTGGGAAATGATAATGAGTCTGACCGGTGGTGAAGAAGCTACCATTTCTGCGTTTGCCAATGTAAATAATAATCGGGAATCCTGGCCTGTGTCGGATCGTAAACTTTATGAAGCCGCTGAGCCGTATCTTGAAGCCGCTTTAGGCATTTATATCGCCAACAGCGATATGAAGATCCCTAATTCTTTCTTAGAAAAGGAGTAATGTAATATGCAGAAAGCTATTAAAGTTCAAAACTTATCCAAATCCTATGGCAAAAAGGTTGTACTCCGGGATGTTACTTTTTCTGTCGAACCAGGGGAAACCTTCGCACTGCTTGGTGTAAACGGTGCCGGAAAGACAACAACAATGGAATGTATTGAAGGTCTGCGTATGCCAAGCGGAGGATACATCGCCGTAGAAAGTTATGATGTATCCAAAGAACTTCCGATAGTCCAAAAGCGATTGGGTGTTCAGCTTCAGAGCACCTCACTGACTGATACGATGACTGCGAAGGAAGCGATGCAACTTTTCTGTGCATGGCATAAGGTGCCCTATCGAGGTGACCTGCTTACACGCTTTGACATGGCAGGTGAACATCTGAACAAGCCCTACTCCGCACTGTCCACAGGTCGAAAACGCAGGTTACATTTGGCTCTGGCACTATGCCATAATCCAAACGTACTGATACTGGATGAACCAACCGCCGGGCTGGATGTGGAAGGGCGCTATGCATTGCATAATGAAATCAAACGACTAAAAACAGAAGGTGTCAGTATTCTTATTGCGACTCACGATATGGCAGAAGCCGAGAAGCTTTGTGATACTATCTCAATATTAAGAGACGGTGTGATCGCAAGACAAGGAAGTCCAAGAGAATTAACAGCATCCGCAAATATTCAGAGTCGCGTTATCATAAAGACGCAGGAAGGATGCCTTAGGAATTATTCTGCCAAGAATTTTTCTTTACCCACTGCCTTAGAAGATGAATATCTCTCCTATGCCTGTCAGGACTCTTCTGAGCTTCTTTTGCAATTGCTGACGCATATTAAAAGCCACAACGATAGAGTGGTTGATTTAAGGGTGGAACGGGCAAGCATTGAGGATTTATTCTTATCTGTAGCAGGAGGTAATTAAATGAAAGCATTTATGATTAGTCTCTATATTCAATTTCGAGGAGATTTGAGAGATAAAGGAGTTTTAATGGTCTATTACCTTGTTCCTCTTGTTTTTTATCTAGTA
The DNA here is from genome assembly GCA_023421075.1 of Bacillota bacterium. GTDB lineage: Bacteria > Bacillota > Clostridia > Lachnospirales > Lachnospiraceae > Mobilitalea. Next base: position 57,671 of record JAEZUM010000025.1, on the reverse strand, counting down.
ATGGGGAGCATACTTAAGCTTCCGGGTCTGAATTCCGGAATGACCCTGATCACTTCGATCACTATATTTGCTATGTCCATGTCTTCATTTCTCGGAATGCCGCAAACACTGGTGAAAGCACGAGAAAATGGGGTACTGAACGCATACCGGGTTGCCGGGATTCCGGGGTGGTCTCTGCCTCTTTCTTCGATTATCATATCGTTTATTCATATCATGATTGTAGTTGTCATAATACTTGTTAGTTCGCCCTACTTATTTCAGGTAGAATGGCCGCAAAGCATTCCGTTACATATCCTTAGCATGGGTATCGTAGCAATGGCTTCCGAGGCTCTTGGGGTGTTATTAGCCTGTTTTGTGAAAAAACAGAGCTCCTTGACACTTGTGGGACAGTGCTTATTCTTGCCTACCGTAATGCTTAGCGGAATTATGTTTCCGGCAAGTCTGTTACCGAAACCGATGCAAATCGTAGGCGAAATTCTTCCGGCTGCTCAAGGGATACGACTTGTCTCCGGTGGAGCGCTGCAATTAAAACCGCTTCTGATCTTACTATCAATGATTTTCGTAGCTTTTGTAATAGCTGTCATACGCTTCAGGCGCATCAGTATGCGGGAGTAGGAACCTTAAGAATTCTTATTTCAAACCCTTCATCCTTTCCTTTGCGTTTACAAACGTGACAGTCATTCGACTGCAAGCTTATCTCTCAGGCCTAGTCTTATATGGGTTTCTATTTGTCATAACAAAAAAGGGCAGTTACCTGCCCTTATGATAAGTAGGGTTTATTTGACGATAAAGGGCAGTTCCCTATTACAGCCTGAACTCTAGTATGCTGTAATAATTCCACCTTCATTGGCATAGAGAGAGCTCACACCTGCTGTATCTACGATAAAGCATCCTTTAAAGGGAATTCTCTTTAAGATTTCTTCCTTTACGAACTCGGCTCTTTCTCGATTATTGCAGTGTGCAATTCCGATAATTCGTTCCGAAGGCTTAATGACATCTTCTTCAATACATTTTGCCATCAGCATTAACGCCTTATTAATTCCTCTGGCCTGATCAATCTTCGTAATATTACCTTCGGAAGTTGCTCCCATAACCGGCTTAATATTTAATGCACTGGCAATAATCGCCTGAAGGTTCGATAATCTGCCATTCTTACGAAGGGTTTCTAGGGATTCCAGAACAAATTTGGTCTTCATACCATCGCGGAAGGAATTTACCTTCTCAACAACCTCGCGAAACGGATGATTTCCTTCAATCAGTTCCTTGATCTTCATTGCAATCAGAGTCTGGCCTATGGATGCCGAATGAGAATCAAAAACTGCAATATTCTTATCCGGATGCTCTTCCAGATATAATTTCTTTGCCAGCTCCGCACTGTTATAGGAACCGCTTAATGGAGATGATAAGGTTACGACATAGATATCTCCCTCATAATCAAAGTGCTTCATATAATCCTCCGGCGAAGGGCACGCTGATTTTGGACTGGTCGGGCATTCTCTTACACGTTTCAAAAAATCTGCCTGGTCAAAGGACTCATCATCTACAATTGAAACATCATCCACAATCAGAGTCAGTGGTACTAGCTTAAAATGCGGATCATCCTTCAAATCCTTTGGTAAATCCGTGCAGCTGTCTCCAATAATTCTGTATGACATCTTTTTATCCTCCTGTTAATAAATTCATTTTTACTATGTTTAGATATTCAATCAAACAATATCCGAATTTTTACTAATATTGTATCATTAAACGCATCATCAAGTTTAGCTATTACAGAATGTAGTTTTCATTACTATATAATAGCATACCATAATCACAGTAGTAATTTCAAGAGGTATATGCACTTTTATATAAATTTTATTTAACAGTTCAGCCATACAAATTCCCAACACGATAAGTAGAAGTAAGCTTGCTTGCTTCTATCTATCGTGATTGGAATTTGTGAGGCGTTCTGCCTAAGCGAGATGAAGCGCAGCGAAATCGAGCTTATGGCTGAACTGTTAAACAACAGAAAATAGTAACCAATATATTCTCAACACGATAAGTAGAAGTAAGCTTGCTTGCTTCTATCTATCGTGATTGGAATTTGTATGGCTGAACTGTTAAATAACATTGAGGGAAAGCCTGTGAGATTATCACCTGCTTTCCCTCTATAGTATGAATCTTTTCTGAAATATTATTTATTTTGCAAGAAACATCATGATTTCATTGCTTCTCTGGATGAACTTCGTCATTGCTTCCGGCTCCAGAGGCTTATGGCTAAGGAGTGCCAGATCATAGAGCTGCTCACAGATCATCGGAGTCTGTTCTGCAGTCTCGTTGGTCAGGATATACTGAACCAGCTTATTGTTTGCATTAAGAACCAGAGTTTCTCCGCCACCAAGGCCGCCCATATCCATGCCGGACATATTATACATACGCATCATATCCTGCATTCTACGGCTTTCCTCAGATAAAGTCATAACAGAAGATACTTTATCGTTCTTAAACTTATCTACCTTAACCTCCAGCTTATCCTTACCAAGTACCTTACGGAACAGGTTGGTCATTGCTTCGGTGTTATTCTTTAATACCTTCTGATCCTTCTTCTTGATCTTATCCTTGAAGCCCTCCGTAATATCAGCATCGATACGCTGGAAGCGGATGGTCTGATCCTGATATTCCAATTGTGTGATGAAGGGTTGATCTATATTGTGGGTCAGGATGAAGGCGTCACTGCCCGCTTCCTTGAACATATTAATATACTGGCTCTGCTGCTTTAAGTCGGTTACGTAGAAGATTGTAATCTTCTTATCCTCATCAACTACCTCTTCGTCCTCCTCATGCTTATGGTCATGTCCGCAATCGCAGTTTTCATCATGAACATGAGTCTCAGCTCCGTCTTCCGTAGTTGCCTTGTCTTCCTTCTTCTCTTCCTCAGGTCCCTTTTTCGCAGCAACGTAGTCTGCAAGAGTGATATATTTATCCTCTAGATTCTTGAAGAGAATAACGTCCTTTACCTTCTCTCTGAATTTCTCATCCTTCAGGCAGCCAAATTTAATGAAGGGACTGATATCATCCCAGAATTTCTCATAGCTTTCTCTCTCCACCTTATACATACCGGTCAGCTTATCCGCCACCTTCTTGGTGATGTATTCGGAGATCTTCTTCACGAAGCCGTCATTCTGTAATGCACTTCTTGATACATTCAGCGGAAGATCCGGGCAATCGATGATACCCTTTAACAGCATCAAGAACTCCGGAATTACTTCTTTAATATTATCCGCAATAAATACCTGATTACTATATAATTTAATTAAGCCTTCCAGGGAATCATATTCTGTATTAATCTTCGGGAAGTACAAAATACCCTTAAGGTTAAAGGGATAATCCATGTTCAAATGTATCCAGAATAAAGGCTCCTTGTAATCGTTAAACACGTCACGATAGAACTTCTTGTATTCCTCTTCGGTACAATCGTTGGGATGCTTCGCCCACAGAGGGGTGGTTTCATTGATCGGCTCAGCCTTTTTCTCCGGCTTCGCTTCCTCTACTGTGCCGTCTTCATTCACAGCAGCATCAACAATATCTTCCTTCTTCTCTTCTTCCTTCGCATTAGCATTGATCAGATAGATCTCCACCGGCATGAAGGAACAGTACTTCTTCAGAACTTCTTTGATACGATATTCATTCGAGAATTCATAGCTGGAATCATTCAGATATAGGGTGATATCAGTACCACGCTCCGACTTCGTGCTATCACTCATCTCATATTCGGTACCACCATCTGATTCCCAATGCACCGGCACGGAATCCGGCTGCCAGGAGAGGGTATCGATTGTAACGCGTGCCGCAACCATGAAAGCGGAATAGAAGCCCAGTCCGAAATGACCGATAATCTGATCCTCATTGGTCTTATCCTTATACTTCTCCAGGAATTTCTCCGCTCCGGAGAAAGCAATCTGATTAATGTACTCCTTCACTTCATCTGCAGTCATACCAATACCATTGTCAGAAAAACGAATGGTCTTTTCCTCCGGGTTAACCGTAACAGTGATCTGATAATGATTATCCTCCGGAAGATTAGCTTCTCCCATCACCTCCAGCTTCTTCAGCTTAGTGATAGCGTCACAGCCATTAGAGATTAGCTCTCTTACAAAAATGTCGTGGTCGGAATATAACCACTTCTTAATAATCGGAAACAGATTCTCTGAATGAATTGATAAATTGCCACGTTCTGTGCTCATGATTACAACTCCTTTTTCATTATTCTTGTGTAACGTCGATACAGCTTAGATCCGCTCTGTCTGTCGCATTACTGATTAATAATCTTCAAGTGATATGATAATACGCAAAAATAAAAATGTCAAGACAAAATTAGCACTCTTCTACCAAGAGTGCTAACAACAAAATGTCTATTTCTACGCTTCTTCAAATATTATTCCCTGCTCCTTAAGCATCTTTTTGACCCAGAGATCCCACTCCTGCTCCAGCGTCTTATCCATGGTAAAGGTCTTAATCGCGGTACCGGTTATAATATGCAATTCATTTTTCTCAAACCTAACATTCAGATACAGTCCGCCGACCTCCTCACTTCTCAGTCTACCGCCGGATTGCTGCACCAGCTCTTCACAGAGGGGTCTGGGCAATTGGAATACAATCTTCAGGATCAGAGGTGTCTTATTACCCTTTATCATGGAATAGGCGATACTACGAACCTCACTCCATAATGCATTATTCTGATGCTCGCTGCGTTCCTCAATTTCTTCTTTGCTAAAGAAAGCTTCATTCAATTGTCCATTGATCGTAAAGTTAATGAAGGTAGACAGCTCCAGCTCCTTAAGAAGAAAGAAGTCAAAGGTTGTCTGAGCCAGAAGCTTTCCCATAAAGGCTTTTACTTCTGTGATAGTCAGTGATATCATAAGTCACTCTCCTAATGGTATGGCATTGTATGCAAAAAATGTAAAAACTCAATTGAATTTCTAGTATAGATACAAAGTGATTGTCAAACAATAATGATAGAACATCATTAAAGGAGGTTTGTTATCATGTACTTTGAACCTACCAGGAAAACTTATTATCGATTTCCGTCCTTCAGCAGTGTCCAGGATTTTGATGAACGCCACTATTATCCTGATAAGCCATATGCTTCCGGTGAGGATCTGCGGTACACTTCGCAGGTTACCGAATATGAACCATATCCTGATATGATTGATTACTAAATCAGCATATTAATGAAAGCCAGGATCAACAGATGAGCAGGGTAAAAGATATAAAATGCATATTTTATACTTTTGCCCTTTTGTCCGTTGTAAAAGGCAATCGGTATAATTGCAAATGTAGCATATATATTAATGTATCCTAACAGATAGCCTGATATAAACAGCAGTGATAAGCCCCGCAGAAGCTTGCTTCCACGAAACAAGTAAAATGCAACGATTAAAATAATTCCCCGGTAATCGTAATCTGTTTTCAAAAGGTAGGCTACACTTCCGATGATCAGCGTCAACAATGCATTCATCAAATTCATAAGGATAACATTCATCTTAAATCGTTTCTCTACTTCACTCATCAGATACATACATAAGAGTCCAAGAGATAAGGTAAAGAAGATATTCTGATGTCTGAATTCTAATACTTTACCATAGAAGGCAAGATCAAAGGGTATCTCGGAAATCAGTGCAAAGGCACCCAAACGCATTAGATACTTCTTCACATCCTTAGTGTGGTAAAAGCCTTCCACCAGGAGGAAAACGAAGATCGGAAAGGAAAGTCGTCCGATACAGCGCATGATAAGATACAGCATTGTGTTGTTTGGAACAAGAACCGCTCCGACATGATCAATCAGCATCGTGATGATAGCAATTAATTTTAAATGATAGGAATTCATAAGATATCCTTATCCTCTCTCTCATATAAATTTTATAAGTACATACTACGCTACTCTTTGAATTAGTTTGTGCTAAAGTGTTCCTTAAACCTTCAGAAGACTTAGAAGTGGATTTTATGAGGCACACTATTATATATGCATCTTCTTTCTCAATTCTGCCTTCATATTATCTCCCTGAAAAAGAATTAAAGCAGACAGACTGATGGTACTTGTTGCCACACAGATTACCGATGGAAATACTACATTCAGCACACCGGTTAATATAAAAATGATGGGAATAAAGCCAAAAATAATATCAATGAAAAGGTATACAATTAAATCGCGAACGCCGATCTTCAATATTTTTGCTGCGATTGCCATTACGATCATCGCACCGAAACAGACTGCAGGTATTACAAAATCGATCGACCAGCCCAGCCATCCCATGGACCAATCCCACAGAACGGACAGAATACCGATTAAAACAACCTGCCAGACGATGGTCTTAGGTATGTTATTCTTCTTACGAATGATGAAGAATAAGCTGATCCACATGCAGGCTATTCCTGCTGCAACGATCAAAGACCATCTGGATTCCTTGGTAAATATCAGATTGACCGCAAAGCTTACAATAATCGCCGCTATCGATATTAATATCATAATTCGGATAAAGATGTTAAACTCCTGAAAAATTGTCGGCAAATTTGGAAATACCTCTTCGCTCGGCTCTTCATTTTCATGAAGAATACCGCCACACAGTGGACAAACCTCGTAATTTCCTTTGAGGGACACCTTACAATTATCACACATTTGCATCGTCCCACCTCCTACATCTCTTTATTATTGGAGGCAATTGATACTGCAACGCCTTCCTGAGTTAACATACGGAAGAAATTCTTCTGAATATCCGTTCCTATATAGGGAGAAGTAAAGCTAATTACCAGCTCATCTCCAAAAGAACACATGGCGATCTGCGGTCTTCTGGCACTGGTAAAGCAGTCAAACAGCCGAATATAAGGTTCCAGCTCCTTGGTTACCGATATCTTACCGATATTGGATAAGGTCGCTGTAATTCCTCTATCACTTAAAAATGTGGCAAAGCGCAGGATGCAATCCTTTAACACCAAGGGAATCACTCTCATGAAAACATTATGCTCCAGGGCAGACAACCGATTGATGTGATTACGCAGCTTATCCTCCGTCAGTTCCCTCGCAAAGGAATCCCTTACCGCCACAATAATATCCTCCAGCTTGTCCGAATTCTTAGAAAAGTCATAACTGATACTTACCGTGGTAAAGAAATTTCTCGCTGTTACCGACGGGAAATAGGTTCTTAAATTAACCGGAACCGTCAAAATGACCGGGTATCTGCGGCTTCTGGTAGGCATGTCCATAAAAATTGCTTTCATATACAGAGCGGTCAGATATACTGTTAAGGTAGTGTCATGGTTATGTGCAAGGTTAAGTACCTCCTTCACCGACATAACACCTTCAACAATCTTCAGCCTATTGTCGATTGACCTTCTTCCAAAGATGTGATAAGCTCTTCGCAGCTTGATCTTGTCCAGCGTCTTATCACCGCTGTAATGCTTCAGAAAGCTGTCGTCCATCTTCTGCGTAAAGGATGCGTCATAGTCCAGATTCGGTATTCCTTCTGTAAAATCCTCTCCGTGCTTTATAATAAGATAATAATATACAATTGTTTTCAGAAAACCCAATGCTCCTGTTCCGTCTGTCAGGGCATGATACATCTCCAGATTAATTCTGCTGTTATAGTAGGATACCTCAAACAACAAATTCCTTCGATTCTGACGATAAAGCATACTACAGGGCTGTTTTCGTTCCTCAACCACCTCAGGCTTATCATCGGTAGAGTCAAAGTAATACCAGAACATCCCCCTCCGTAACACTGACTGGTAAACAGGGAACAAAGGCAACGCCTTATCTAACGCTTTCTGTAAGGCTTCCTTCTCAATCTCTTCCTTCAGTTCGCAAACAAACCGAAAGACTTTCGTGTCCTTCTCACTCGTATTCGGAGGGAATATCTTCGCTGCATTATCTAATTTCAACCACTCTACCGGTTTTCTTCTTGTCATGGAAAACGCTTCCCCCTTTCCGGTTTCATACCGAATCTTAATATCATATTATTAATGAAGCATAGAATGATGGTTTCCTAATTATTAACGATTTCCAGGAACATTATCTTCAAGGAATCCGATTATATCACATTTTTATTCAGGAAGCGGTTCATCAGCTCATAACTTCGTCTTACATGCACAAAATGCTTGGGTAAGGATAAAAAACCATGTAAGGCATCCTTCATCCGATACACCTCCACCTGATTACCGAATTCATAAAGCCGCTTTCCATAGGCTTCTGCCTCATCCCTCAGAGGATCAAACTCTGCTGTAATAATCAGGGTTTCCGGTTGATGTGATAAATCCACACTCAATATAGGTGCTAAATATGGGTTCTTAAGGTCCTCATCACTGCTTATATATAAATCGATAAAGTCACAGATACGCTTCGAGGTTAACAAAAAATCTGTGCCGTTTTCCATTACCGAGGGATAGGGCGACGTCTCGCTGTGATCGCTGTCTGCAGATGGATACAATAATATCTGTCTGGCTGGAAGGAAAGCTCCTCGATCCCTTGCCATAAGCGATACCACTGCTGCCAGATTGCCTCCCGCACTGTCTCCAATCAGGGTGATGTCCTCTCTCCTCACATCAAAGAGCTCCGCATTCTCATAGATCTCCTTGGTTACTGCATAGCAATCCTCCGGAGCCGTCGGAAATTTGAACTCCGGTGCAAGTCGGTAATCCACGGATATCACGATATGACCTGTCTGTTTCGCCATATTAGAGCAGATATTGGTGTAGGTATCAATATTCCCTACAACCCATCCACCTCCATGAAAGAAAATCAACATTTTCTTCAAAGCAAATTGCTCCGAAGGTAGAAATATACGCACCGGTATCTCATAATCTCCGATCGATACCTTGTGATCCCACATCTCATATAGTTGCTTTATTACCGGATGTGCCGCCGTCTTAAGCTGTCTTTGTAGCTTATAGGTCTTCTTCAGATCCAGGTCCGGATAAGATAGAGCGCGTAATGCTATTCTCATTGCTTTATTAATAGCCATAAATATCACCGCACCTCTCTTAACATCCAAAAAATAACACTATAGTCGCAATTTCATTCTACCCAAGTTGCATATAAAAGTCAAACAAATCGTTGGCTTGAACCTTGATCTAAAGTTCATGAAGCACTGTGATTACTACCTAGCAGCTTTATATTCACAATCCTAATTCTTTATGATAAAATATATCCTTGTAAGTGGCTTTATTAAGCTTTTACAGGCGAAACCTTATAATAAGCCCGATCTTGTTGGAATACTACATGAAAGTTAATATGATTTTACATTCACTTTAGCAAAGAAACGTATTACAATAGTTGATTATACTTGGAGGTAGAACAATGTATTATAAACAATATGGAGACACAAATAAGAAGGTTTCCGCAATAGGTATGGGAACCATGAGATATGACGAGGACGATGTAAAGGCTGGTAATTTCGCCAAATGTGCGGAGGTAGTATTACATGCACATGAAAAGGGCATCAATTTCTTCGACTCTGCTCCTTTCTATTGCAGTGATAAAAGCGAAGAAATTACGGGCTTAGCGTTATCCCAGCTGCCAAGAGACAGCTTCTACATATCTTCCAAGGTTAATATGGGATCATATGGTGGCAATTTCTCTCCGGACGCCTTTCGTCAGAGGTTAGAGACCTCTTTAAAGAGATTAAAGGTAGATTATCTGGATTTTTATTACTTATGGTGTCTGTTAGACCTTGAGTCCTACCACAAGCAATATGATCTGATGTACAGCTCCTTTGAGAAGGCAAAATCAGAAGGCTTGATAAAAAACATCACCTTCTCCTCCCATATGCAGGGCGATCAATTGGAAGAGGTCGTGAATTCCAATGCCTTTAAGGGTATGTTAATCGGTTATAATCCTCTCAACTATCGTTTCCGTCAAGCAGGAATTAGTGCTGCTTATAAGAACGGTATGGGTATCGTGGTTATGAATCCCCTGGGCGGCGGACTAATTCCGAATAACCCAAAGGTGTTCGATTACTTAACAGAAGGTACCGACCTAAATGTGGCTCAGGCAGCATTACGTTTTGTTGCTTCTCATAAGGAAATCTCAGTGGCGTTATGCGGCTGTACCACCAAGCAGCATGTTGATGAGGCGGTAGCCTCCGTAGAGAACCTGGTTGAACGTTCTGCCAGCGAAATCTACCAAGAATATGAGTCGAAGGGCGTGGCACTGAATAATCTTTGTACCGGCTGCGGCTACTGTAAACATTGTCCCGTAGATATTGATATTCCGAAATTCATGGATTCCTATAATGAGAAGATACTTGGTAACAGTATCTCCAATCGTCTGCAGTGGCATTGGGGAATGTCAAGTAAGCTGGCAGCAGAATGCATCAAATGCGGTCAGTGTGAAACTCTATGTACACAGCATCTGCCGATTATCGAGCGTCTGGAGGAAATCGCAGCAATAAATTAGAATAAGCGTTACTCAACATTAACCAACCCGAAGTTTAAATGATACAAAAGGCGCATTGCAATAACTGTTTCAGTTAGATTGCTTCGCGCCTTTGTTATTTCTATAATAAATATAAGCCCTGTGTTACATTATATGCTCTTGACAGAGGAGAAGCCAACTTCTTCAAGTTGGCTTTGGGGAGGGAGGAGATTTATGAAAAATTTCTATGTTAAGTGGTAATAAACGAATGTAATGTACTTCGATTGACTTTACTTCTATCTTATATTGATAGTATAATGTCTAATTATGGAGAAGGTATTAACGAATCGTGAACATTTTAAAAACATTTTATTTATATTACGTACAAACTTTGTTTCAATTTGGGAGGTGCTATACATGAGTGAGATTATGATAAGTACAGATCGGTTATTATTAAAGGGGCTTCAACGTTCGGATACCGAAGCGCTTTTTCATTACCGTTCCGATCCGCAGGTATATGAATATCAGGATTGGAAACCGAAAACAATGGAAGAAGCAGAGAACTTTATAGTAAGAAATTCAGCGACAAAGCCCAATACACCCAATACCTGGTATCAATTGGGATTATATTTGAAAGAAACAAACAATCTAATTGGGGACATTGGTATTCATTTTATGGACCCGGATAATTTATTGTCAGAAATCGGATATACCCTGTCTCCCAGCCATCAGTCAAAAGGCTATGCCTTCGAAGCTGTAACCGGTGTTATTCACTATTTATTCGAGCACTTAATGAAGCATCGAATTTCTGCTTCTGTAGACCCACGGAATGCGAAGTCTATTGCATTACTGGAGCGATTGGGGATGAGAAAAGAGGCACATTTTAGAAAAAGCATCTGGTTTAATAATGAATGGGCTGACGACATCGTCTATGCTATTTTGAGGGAGGAATGGATTAATAACCGGTAAGTACCTAATTTCATAAAAACCTCAGTTTTTACTTGCAAAATCAGGAATATACGATACAATAGAAATGGTTATTCTTTATAAATTGGATGTTTCCAGGAGGTTATACATGATACAAGCTAGTAATGTAACTTTACGATTAGGAAAGCGTGCATTGTTCGAGGATGTAAACATTAAGTTTACCGAGGGCAACTGCTACGGCTTAATCGGTGCCAACGGTGCCGGTAAGTCAACCTTTCTCAAGATATTAAATGGGCAGATAGAGCCCAGCAAGGGTGAAATTATCATCACCCCCGGACAAAGATTATCCTTCCTACAACAGGACCACTTCAAATATGACGCTTTCCAGGTTCTCGATACTGTAATCATGGGCAATAAACGCCTCTACGAAATCACGAAGGAGAAAGAAGTCATCTATGCGAAGGAAGACTTCACAGAAGAGGACGGTATTCGTGCCAGTGAGCTTGAAGGTGAATTTGCTGCCATGGACGGCTGGGAAGCAGAATCCAATGCCGCTTCTTTATTAAATGGACTTGGTATCGAAACTGATCTCCACTATAAGCTTATGAGCGAGCTAAGCGGCGGTGATAAGGTTAAGGTACTGCTTGCACAGGCACTCTTTGGCAACCCGGACATCCTCTTACTCGATGAGCCCACCAACCATTTAGACCTGGAAGCGATTCGTTGGCTAGAGGAATTCTTAATCAACTTTGAAAATACCGTTATTGTCGTTTCCCATGACCGTTATTTCTTAAATAAGGTTTGTACCCATATTGCTGATATTGATTATGCCAAGATTCAGCTTTATTCCGGTAACTACGACTTCTGGTATGAGTCCAGCCAGTTAATGGTGAAGCAGATGAAGGAAGCGAATAAGAAGAAGGAAGAGAAGATTAAAGAGCTGCAGGAATTTATCCAACGCTTTAGCGCCAACGCTTCCAAATCCAAGCAGGCTACCTCCAGAAAGAAAGCACTTGAGAAAATCGAGTTGGATGACATCAGACCCTCCAGCAGAAAATATCCTTACATTGATTTCAGACCCAGTCGTGAAATCGGTAACGAAGTTCTCACCGTGGAGAACCTGTCTAAAACCGTAGATGGTGTTAAGGTTCTCGATAAGATCTCTTTTATCGTAGGACGTGATGATAAGATCGCCTTCGTTGGTCCCAATACTCAGGCTACTACTCTTCTGTTTAAGATCCTTTCCGGAGAGATCGAGCCCGATGAAGGAACCTATAAATGGGGTATCACAACCAATGTATCCTACTTCCCGAAGGACAACACCAAGCTGTTCTCCGGTGATGAAACAATCGTAGATTTCTTAATGCCCTTCTCCCCTGAGAAGGATGTAACCTATGTAAGAGGCTTCATGGGCAGAATGCTCTTCGCCGGTGAGGAAGGTTCTAAGAAGGTTAATGTATTATCCGGCGGTGAGCGTGTACGTGTGCTTCTATCTAAGATGATGATTGCCGGTGCCAATGTACTCATTTTGGATGAGCCTACCAATCATCTTGATATGGAGTCCATAACCGCTTTGAATAATGGATTAATCAAGTTCCCGGGTGTTGCCTTATTCACCTCACCTGACCACCAATTCATTCAGACGACAGCAAACCGTATCATGGAAATCTATAACGGTCATTTGATTGATAAGATTACAACCTATGACGAATATCTCGATAGTGATGAACAGGCAAGAAAGAGACAGATCAGCCAGTTTGATGCTGAGGTTGAGGACTCAGAGGAATAATTACATGACGATCCGTTGCAAATCGAAGCATATGCCTGAAATTGCTGTGGAGCCGATATTATTCTAAATAATTTGAAAGAATATACTGCATAACCTTCAGAGAGATCTGCGGCTATGCAGTTTTTTTACGCAACATAAACAAGCGAAGCAGAATACAATGATTATGAGAATATAAAGTATAGGAGAATTTACTGTGCCCTTTAAAAACAATGAATGCATTGAATTATCCCGCCCGGAGTATGTCCCTGTCCACAAGGACAATACCGTCTCTTATGGTGGAAGCCAGATGTGGTTCTCTGATCAGCAGAGGTATAGTAAGGATTATATTCTTCATAACTATGGATGCGGAACAATCGCTACCGCCGACCTATTTCTGTATCTGGCATTGCAGAAGAAGTCATATCAGACTGCAGTGACGGATCTCGTGTTGATAAAAGATAAGATCGATTTTGATAATTATACTTCCTACCTTCGTACGATTAATGATGAATATACCAAGACACGACGTTTCCTGGCTGTACTTGGGCCAAAGGTTGCTACTGCTATTAATACCTACTCCCACAACTATGGCCTGGGTCTAAAAGCAAGCTGGAAATGGAAGCTGAATTATTATGATATGTATGAACGAATTGAAGAAATGCTGTGGAAAGACCTTCCTATCATTCTATCCATTGGTCCAAATACACCGAACTTACGTGGTAAGAAAGGTATTCCCTTCTATGAACTCAAGGAAATTGATTATCAGGAACCTAAGACAGAGGAAGAAGTGGCTTCGGAAGAGGTGTCAAAGCCTTATTATTACCATGCAGTCAAACAAAATATCAATGGTCATTATGTCGTAGTGACCGCCCTGATTAAAGATGAGGTCACCGGGCGTATCATGCTTCGCATCTCCTCCTGGGGAAAGCAATATTATATCAATTATGAGGAATATCGAGATTATGTAGATAATACAGGTGGTACCTTCACCTCAAGTATGATTTATATCAAAGAGGATTACTAGAACTGTAATATACGGTTCCTAACCGAGAAGTAGAAAAAGATGGGCTGCTTCAAACGTATATCGCTAACGTTTTCTGCAGCCCATTTTTACTTATCTTCTGGTGTAGAGATCCTTCGTCTTCAACCCATTCTCTTTCACTGCCTGCCTCCAGCCCATCTCAGCAGCCATTTTGTAGAGAAAACGAGGTATACCGGCATTGATGTAGATATTCTCCGCGCTCACTCCCGCCAAAATATTGCCCGCCAGGGTGTCAATTGCGATCGACAAATTCTTCTTCGGTCCCTTTCCGTGAGGGACATTCTGTAGTGAAAGCATCATTCCTCCGCCTCCGATCCCTAGTCCCTGTCCCCAGGTAAGACCACATTTTACACTCCAATTCCTAATAATCTGTAACGCATATTGATTCTGGTGTCCTTCATAAAAACCAGCGTTAGAGATTGCATATATCTTAATATCTTTCTTGAGTCCCTCCAGCTTACTGCTCAGCTCATTAAGACAAGAAAGCAGATGTGAGGGTACGCCATCCACGTATAGCGGAAAACAGAAAACCAGAACGTCATGGTTGATAAGCTCCTCCAAATTCTTTGGCTCAGGGGTTCGAAGGGTGTACTCCTGAAGTTCACATTCCTTCAGCTGCTCCTGTATCTCCTTTAAGAGGCAGCCGGAGGCACTATCCTTCGCCTTGGGACTTCCGTTAATCAATGCTATTCTTAACATAGGTCACCCTCCATTAATTCCTTCGTTGTCAGAAAACGAATTTCTTCAAAGCTTGCCATCAGATTGATGCTGACCGCTTCCACATACCTATTGGCAGTATCCTTCTCTTCCTGTGTGATATCATCGCCGTAGAAGAAGACTCTTAATCGAATTTTATTGTCATATCGATGCCTGTGATGCATCTCTTTATTCCTGATTTCGAAATATGCATGAAGATAAGAGATACTTCGGTCAAATACATTTTTCACAAAAGGACTGAAGCCTCCGTAATACATCCTACTTACTACAATCAGATCCTTTGTCTTTCCTAACATTGCCCCCATCGTCTCATAGCCATCCTTGATCACGCACTGCCCCGGTGTCTTAATCCAACAACCAAAGCAACCGATGCAATTATGTATCGTATGGTTATCGCTTATGACACAGGTATCCTCCATCCTAGATAGAATCTGTTCTGCCTGCTCCTGACTCAAATCATGTATAATCATGCTGCCCCTCCCTCATCTTCAAACCAATCATTCGTATATGTTCATCTTACAATACCCTCTCATAAGATGCAATAATCGGAATGAAATAATTGTGCTAAAAAAATGCTCAACATAACCAACGTTATTTTGAGCATTCTATAAAGCCTTATCAAATTATATTTTACTATCCATAGCACATTGATTATGAAAAGCTGTCCTAAGCTATATCTTTCGAAACTTCTGATACCTTTTCTCTAATAGTTCATCGACCGGTAGTTCTAATAGCTCCTGAAGATCTGCTTCAATGACCTCTTTTATATTGCCTGCCATTTTATCATAATCATTGTGAGCGCCTCCTTGAGGTTCCGGAATAATACCGTCAATAATCTTGAACTGAAACAGATCCTGGGCGGTTAACTTCATATCCCTTGCTGCTTGTTCTGCCTTGGAAGAATCCTTATAGAGGATACTTGCGAAGCCTTCCGGTGACAGAATGGCATAAATAGAGTGTTCCAGCATATATACCTTATCTGCTACCCCAAGTGCCAATGCACCGCCACTGCCTCCCTCTGAGATGACAATAGAGATAATTGGTGTCTTCAGCATCATCATTTCTGCTAGATTCGTAGCAATTGCCTCGCCCTGGCCTCTCTCCTCTGCCCCTAAGCCACAGAAGGCACCGGGGGTATCGATAAAGCAGATTATTGGCCGTTTGAATTTTTCTGCCTGTTTCATCAGACGAAGTGCCTTGCGATAACCTTCCGGATGTGGCATAGAAAAATTACGCGCAATATTTTCTTTTGTGTTTCTTCCCTTTTGCTGGGCAATTACCGTAACCGGAATATTTCCAAGAAACGCTATTCCGCCCACGATAGCATGATCGTCACTGTAATAACGGTCACCATGCATCTCGAGAAATTGATCAAAGACACGGTCTATATAATCTAAGCCTGTCGGTCTGACCGGCATTCTGGCTAATTTTACTTTTTCCCAAGGTGTAATACTCATAGCTTCACCCTTTCTTTCTCTTATATCAAGCATCATGCTGCTATTAAAGTTCTCTATCGATCCAAAGAATGAAGCTTAAGAATTGTTCCCAAAGTATGCCGTAGCTGGTCTCTGGGTACGATCTGATCTACAAATCCATGCTCCAATAAAAATTCTGCTCTCTGGAAGCCTTCCGGAAGCTTTTGCCCGATGGTCTGCTCGATTACTCTCGGACCCGCAAAGCCGATGAGTGCTCCCGGCTCAGCCAGAATAATATCTCCTAACATGGCAAAGCTGGCAGTTACGCCTCCCGTCGTCGGATCCGTGAGCACAACAACATATAAGAGTCCCGCTTCACTGTGCTTTGCAGCTGCTGCACTGACCTTAGCCATCTGCATCAGGGAGAAGATACCCTCTTGCATCCTTGCACCGCCGGAAGCAGTGAAAACGATCACCGGCAGTCTCTCCTTGGTTGCTCGTTCGAAGAGTCTTGTCAGCTTCTCACCTATGGTCGTTCCCATACTTCCCATAAAAAAGGCGGGATCCATAACACCAAGCATTACCGGTAATCCTTCAATCTTGCCTCGGCCGGTTACCACTCCATCCACCAAACCGGTCTGGGATTGCGTTCGTACCAGCTTATCTCCATAGCCCGGGAAGCTTAAAGGATCACGCGTGGTCATCTGGGAATCAAATTCCTGCAGCTCTCCGTCATCCAGAATAAGTGCAAAACGTTCATTTGCAGACACCTTAAAGTTGTAGCCGCATTCGTCACAGCTCTTAAAGTTTGCGAGCAATAGCTTCGTATAGATTACCTTACCACAGCTGGGGCATTTCGTCATAATACCCTGTGGAACATTCGGTTTCTCTTCCTCTGCATCGCTTCGAACGATATCCTGCGGTCTGGCACGATATATTTGTGAGGTAGCATATTTTTTTGCTTTAAATGGATTCTTGTTCATCTCTTATTTTCCCTCAATTAGTCCAGTATGATACTTGCCGGAAAGGATCTCCTCCCGTTCCAAAAGCTCGTATTGATATTCTACATTCGTCTGTATACCGTCAATGATCAATTCTGATAACGCTCTCTGCATTCGACTGATGGCTTCCTCACGATCACTTCCATAGGCTATCACCTTGGCCAGCATGGAATCATAACAGGAAGGAACTACGTATCCCGGATAAAGAGCACTATCGACACGAACTCCAAACCCTCCCGGGAACAACACATTCTCAACGCGTCCCGGACAAGGCATAAAGTTTTTGCTTGGATCCTCTGCATTGATTCTACACTCGATGGCATGACCCCGGAATTCTATATTCTCCTGGCGGTAAGGCATCTCCTCACCACAAGCGATTCTGATCTGTGCTTTGATCATATCAATCCCTGTCACCATCTCGGTTACAGGATGCTCTACCTGAATTCTGGTATTCATCTCCATGAAATAATAATTTCCCTGTTGGTCCAACAAGAACTCAATAGTACCGGCATTGATATATCCGGTTGCCTTCGCAGCTTTTACCGCTGCGGATCCCATCTTATGACGTAGTTCGGGTGTCATAATGGCAGAAGGTGATTCTTCGATCATTTTCTGATTTCTTCTCTGTACCGAACAATCTCTCTCTCCAAGATGAACCACATTACCGTGGTTATCAGCGAGTATCTGGAACTCTATGTGCTTGGGATGAATAATTAATTTCTCAATGTATACTTTATCATCCGCAAAGGAGGCCTTGGCTTCTGCCTTAGCAGAATTATAAGACTTTTCTAAATCCTCTGCATTAAAAACAGCTCTCATACCCTTACCGCCACCGCCGGCAGAGGCCTTGATCATAACCGGATATCCGATTGCATCAGCAAGCTCTTTTGCATCCTTTAGTGTCTCCACTTCGCCTTCAGACCCCGGTACAACCGGTACCCCGGCATTCTGCATAGTCTCTCTGGCCCTGGATTTATTACCGAGCAGATCGATTGTATCAGCTTTCGGTCCGATAAAGGTGATATTGCAGTCCTCACACATTCTGGCGAAGGAGCTGTTCTCCGACAGGAAACCAAAACCCGGATGTATGGCTGTAGCACCGGTCAATACGGTTGCACTTATGATATTTTGCATATTAAGGTAGCTATCCTTGGATCTTGCCGGACCGATACACACCGCCTCATCTGCCAACATTACATGAAGGGCTTCCCGATCTGCCTCGGAATAGACAGCGACAGTTTCAATACCCATTTCCTTGCAGGCGCGGATGATTCTAACTGCAATCTCTCCACGGTTCGCTATTAAGATCTTCTTAAACATCGCATTTCTCCTTGATTTGTCCAACTTTCAATACCCTGTTAAGTATTATGCTCCGATTGCAAAGGTCAGGATCGCTTCTACCGCTACTTTACCTTCTACATAAGCAATCGCAGTACCGACACCAAAGCTTCCTTTGCTCTTTGTGATCTCTACCTCCAGGGTCAGTACATCTCCCGGAACAACCTGGCGTCTGAACTTCACTTTATCGATTCCGCTAAAATATACAATCTTTCCTTCATTTCCTTCCACGGTAAGCATACAGATAGCTCCGGTCTGAGCCAATGCCTCCAGGATAAGTACTCCCGGCATAACCGCTTTCCCCGGAAAGTGTCCCTGAAAGAAGGGCTCATTCATCGTTACGCATTTTCTGCCGGTAGCACATTTTCCCGGCTCCAGCTCCTCTACTCGATCTAGAAGTAAAAACGGGGTACGATGAGGCAGTATTTTTTGTATCTCATCAACATTTAACATTGTTATTACCATGCCTTTCTCATAACCTGTAAAAACTATTTTATCAAGAATAG
The DNA here is from genome assembly GCA_023421075.1 of Bacillota bacterium. Classification (GTDB taxonomy): domain Bacteria; phylum Bacillota; class Clostridia; order Lachnospirales; family Lachnospiraceae; genus Mobilitalea. The sequence continues at coordinate 38,573 of JAEZUM010000025.1, read as the reverse complement.
AGGCTGACCATATTCAACCATTTCTTCATTTCCAACCAATATCTTAACAATCTCACCGTCATGCTCGCTTTCGATTTCGTTCATCAGCTTCATCGCTTCGATGATACAGATTGTCTGGCCTTTCTTCACCTTATCTCCAACCTTAACAAAGGGAGGCTTATCCGGGGAGGACTGTGCATAGAAGGTTCCTACCATCGGAGATACCAGCTTCTTATGATGGGAATCATCCGCCGGAGTCTCCGATACTGCAGCCGGAGCCTGAGGAACATTACCGGCAGCGGGACTACTCGGAGATACCGAAGCGCTTGCCTGGGGATAGCTCATAGTAGGTGCATATACCGGATATGGTATCTGGCTCTGCGAAAAAGCAAGCTGTGCGTTAACCGGTTGACTCTCCGAGGTATTTTGCTCCTTTTCTAAGCAGATACGAACACCGTTTTCTTCTATTTCAAGCTTTGTTAATTCTGTTTGATTCATTTCCTTCATAAGGTTGATAATTGCCTTGTAATCCATAATTAGCCTCCATAGTTCTATTCTGCTTTTTTAAACAATAACGTAGCATTATGTCCCCCAAAGCCCAAGGAATTGGACATGGTATAGGTAAGCTCTGCTGACCTTCCGACATTAGCAACATAATCCAGATCACATTCCTCATCTGCTACCTTAAGACCGATGGTAGCCGGAATAAAGCTTTTCTCCATGGCTTTAATGCAGATTACTGCCTCAACCGCTCCGGCAGCACCCAAAAGATGCCCGATCATCGACTTGGTAGAGCTTACCGGTATCTTATAAGCTTCTTCACCCATTGCCAGCTTAACTGCTGTTGTTTCGATACGGTCGTTTGTCGGAGTACTGGTTCCATGTGCATTGATATAGGAGACTTCCTTTGCAGTAATTCCTGCCTCCTCCATTGCCTGCTTCATCGCCTTCGCTCCACCTTCTCCTTCAGGAGACGGAGCTGTGATATGATAAGCATCACAGGTTGCGCCATAACCGACTACTTCTGCATAGATCTTTGCGCCACGTGCCTTGGCATGCTCATATTCCTCTAATAATAAGATACCTGCACCTTCACCCATTACGAAGCCGTCTCTCTCCTTATCAAAGGGGATGGAGGCTCTCAGTGGATCAGTGCTCGTAGATAATGCGGTTAACGCAGAGAAGCCTGCTACACCCAGTGGAGTAATGGCGCCTTCCGTACCACCTGCCAAGATCACATCAGCATATCCATGCTTGATACTGCGGAAGGCTTCACCGATGCTGTGGCTTCCTGTTGCACAAGCGGTAACAACATTCGTACATACGCCGTTTGCGCCGAACTGGATTGCTATGTTACCTGCGGCCATATTGGTGATGGTCATAGGGATAAATAACGGATTAATTCTCTTTGGTCCCTTTTCGAGTAAGGTCTTCGTCTCCTTCTCAATCAGGCCGATGCTTCCAATACCGGAACCGACAATTACACCAAACCGGTCACGGTTAATGCGCTCAAGATCGATTCCGGAGTCCTCAATTGCTTCCTTCGCTGCCGCTACGGAAAATTGAGAGAAACGGTCCATTCTTCTGGCATCCTTCGCATCCATGTAATTCTTAGGATCAAAATCCTTTACCTCAGCGGCAAGCTTGACCTGATAGCCTTCTGTATCAAACGCTTTGATATAGTCAATACCACAGGTTCCTGCCTGTATGTTATTAAAGAATTCTTCTACATTATTACCGATTGGGGTGATAGCACCCATTCCTGTAACTACTACTCTATGATTCATAACATATCCTCTCTATGATACCTTTGTGGTATCTCCAACATTTGATAAGATGTCCTTCCTGCTACATTGCCAGGCCGCCGTCTACCTGAAGCACCTGCCCGGTGATATAGTTTGCCGCTTCCGAAGCCAGAAAGCTTACCGCTCCTGCTACCTCGCTTGCGATACCATAACGCTTTAACGGTATATTGGCTATGGTTGCTTCCTTCACCTTGTCAGAAAGCTGTTCAGTCATATCTGTCTCGATAAAGCCCGGTGCCACTGCATTCACTGTAATACCACGGGAGGAAAGCTCTCTTGCAACTGCCTTGGTCATACCGATTACTCCTGCTTTGGAAGCAGCATAGTTTGCCTGCCCAACATTGCCGGTTATTCCGACAACGGAAGAAATGTTTATAATCTTACCACTTCTTTGTTTTAGCATTACTGTTGCTGCATACTTCGTGCAAAAGAAGGTTCCCTTTAGATTCGTATCAATTACACTGTCAAAATCCTGTTCAGACATACGCATCAATAAATTGTCCTTGGTGATACCCGCATTATTCACTAATACATCCAATCTTCCGAACTGCTTCACGGCTTCTTCAATCAGATTCTTTGCATCCTCTTCTTTGCTGATATCCGCCTGTACCGCAATCGCTTCTCCACCGGCATTTTTGATCGTAGTTAAAAGCTCTTCTACCTGAGCAATACTACTACGGTAATTTACTACTACCTTGGAGCCGTGTTCCGCAAATTGTAACGCAATTGCCTTACCTATGCCTCTTCCCGCTCCGGTGATTACTGCAACCTTTCCCTTCAGCATTCTAATCGTTTCCTTTCTATTTTCCTGCCTGTATCGCTTTTGCAGTATTTTCAAGGGAGGCGATATCCTCTATATTGTAGATATTCAACCCCCGGTCAATCTTCTTAACAAATCCGGATAAGGTTTTACCCGGTCCAATTTCAATAAAGTCTGTTATACCATCGGCAATCATTTTACGAATGGTCTGCTCCCATAATACGCTGCTCATCACCTGCTTATATAATAGATCCTTCACCTGATCCGAAGAATTGATGTAATCCGCGTTCACATTGCAGATAACCGGAGTCATCAGTTCTCCAAGCTGCAATATGTCTAATTCCTGCTTTAGGCGATCTGCAGCCGGCTTAAGCATCGATGTATGGAAGGGTGCGCTTACCGCCAAATCAATGGTCTTCATTGCTCCCTTTTCCTTCGCAAGTCTCGCTGCTTCATCAACTGCTTTGATCTCACCGCCGATTACAATCTGTCCGGGACAGTTAAAGTTAGCCGGTTCAACGATGCCGAAGGCCTTCGCCTCCTCGCATGCCTCTCTGATCTTATCCTCGGACAGATTAAGAACAGCACACATCTTCCCGATCCCTGCCGGAACAGCCTCTTGCATAAAGCGTCCTCTTTTACGAACCAACGGAACTACCTGAGATAAGGTAAATGCTCCGCCTGCAGTCAAGGCAGAATACTCTCCAAGACTTAACCCTGCCACAACCTCCGGGACAATACCATACTCACGAACAGCCTGATAGGCTGCTAAGGACATGGTGACAACAGCAGGCTGTGTATTCTCTGTCAGATCCAATTCTTCCTTAGTACCTTCAAATGCCAGCTTAGCAATATCAAAACCCAAACCTTCGCTAGCTTCTTCGAAGACCTGTCGGCATATAGGATAAGCTTCGTAAAGCTCCTTACCCATTCCGATATACTGCGCTCCCTGTCCTGCAAATAAAAATGCTATCTTACCCATAGAATCTCCATTCTTACCAATATCTTTTTCCCATCAGCAGTTCTGCTTCGCCAAGCATCTCTATGATAATATCTTTACAGCTCTGCTCTTTATTTACCAGGGCTGCGATCTGTCCGGCCATAACACTTCCGAAATCCATATCTCCCTGTACAACAGCCTTCGCCAATGCTCCGACACCAAGCTGTTCAATCTCCGCAACAGAGGCATTCGCCGCTTCCAGCTCAGTAAACTTTCGGCTCAGCTTGTTCTTCAGCGTTCTGACGGGATGACCGGTGGAACGACCGGTAACCACAGTATCAATATCCTTTGCTCCTAATACCTTCTGTTTATAATTCTGGTGAACGGTGCATTCATGTGCAGTCAAGAAACGGGTACCAACCTGTACTGCATCTGCTCCAAGCATAAATGCGGCAGAAACTCCTCTGCCATCTGCAATACCACCCGCTGCGATTACAGGTACATCAACCGCATCCACCACCTGAGGAACCAAAACCATTGTTGTAAGCTCTCCCACATGTCCACCTGATTCTGTACCTTCCGCGATCACTGCATCTGCTCCGCTTCGAACCATACGCTTTGCGATGGCAACCGAAGGAACTACAGGGATTACCTTAATTCCATGAGACTTCCACATCTCCATGTATTTACCCGGAGCACCCGCTCCGGTTGTAACTACCTTAACTCCCTCTTCACAGACCATTTTTGCCATATCATCTGCAAATTCACTCAGGAGCATTATATTGACACCAAAAGGCTTCTTAGTAAGTTCCTTCGTCTTTCTGACTTCAGCACGGATCATCTCTACCGGTGCAGTACCCCCGGCAATGATTCCCAAGCCTCCTGCTTCCGATACTGCTGAAGCAAGAGATGCATCTGAAATTCTGGCCATGGCACCCTGGAAGATCGGATACTCAATATTCAGTAAATCGCATACTCTAGATTTCATCCTCTTAATATCTCCATTCCGCCGCCCTTTAACGGCACATTACTCAGACAACAAGATAAAGCTGCAATTATTGCTCTTCGCTTCTGCTGTTTAAATACTTCTCAATATCCCCAATGGTACCGATACTCTCCGTATCCTCCGTAGGAATTTCAATACCGAACTCCTCTTCCAAAGACATAATAATCTGGAATAAGTCTAAGGAGTCCGCATTCAAATCATCCTTTAAAGAAGTCTCCAGTGTTAATTCTGCTACATCTACTCCTAATTGATCTGCTACTACCTCTTTAATCTTGTTTAAATCCATGGTCATATTCGTCCTCCGAACATACGGAGGACTACCTCCTTTTCATTTTATCGGGAAGGAGCATTACTCCCTCCATATTATTTGTTTTTTTGTTAAACCGCATATCACGGCTTGCGTGCGCGTTCGCCTGATTTTAATATCATCGCGCAATCTATGATTAAGGGCCAGTTGCCCAATAATCCATACTTCTTACCGGCTTTCCCTTCAAATACCTATACTGTCATATCATGTTCAAAAATCCAAATGTCATACATCAGATATCCAAAAAGAATCACTCAAAAAACATTTAAAATCCTTTAACCATTAAAATATTTTAAGTATATGTTTAAAAAGCCTTATTCAAATCTTAAAAATGATACTCCTTATTTATGATCCTTCATATAAAACCAACTTATCACATTGCCTAAGATACTTATATTAATCCTATTTCGTCTTTCATCTAAAAACCGATTAAGATTTTAACAAATCCTGCCTTGTTTTTCGTCCAAAACACTGATATAGGTCTTCTAATTAATATCCTATTTCGTCCTTCGGGACTAAGCACTGATTAAGGTTATCTCTTGTATCGTATATCCCACGACCCGTGAGAGGTCAGAAGGATTTTTCGCAGACCGGCCGACTTAGGGGTTAAGCTTCGTCAAGACTCTGCAGGAGGCTTGTAAGAAGCTTCCCGACAGGAGGGTAAGGCAAGTAAAAATCCTTCTACTTCTCCCGGGTCGTGCTCACTACCTACACTCGAACAGACTTGCTAAGCCCACTCAACCAGTATCGCCCCACTAGTCATTCCGCCACCGAAACCAACTAGAATTATTTTATCGCCGCTCTGGAGTAAATCCTTCTGAACCATTTCATCCAGCGCAATTCCAATCGAGGCGGCAGAGGTATTCCCATAAAGATCCAGATTCATATAGAACCGTTCAAGGGGTATCTTTGCAGATTTCGCTGCTTGCTCAATTATACGGCAATTTGCCTGATGGGTTACGATATATTTAATCTCTTCTTCTGTTACCGAAGAGTTCTTCAATACGGTACGAATGTGCTCTGTGATACTTCTCACAGCGAACTTAAATACCTCCTGCCCTTTCATTGTAATCGCCTGAGGCAAGGATCCCGTCTCTTGTATCATCGGATTACGAAGCGGCAATGCAGGCAGGCAAAGATAATCCTGCTTACTTCCATCGCTTAACAGATGTATGGAAGAAATACCACTTGAAGTATCCGAGGCACTTAACAGTACCGCCCCAGCACCATCTCCAAAAAGTACACAGGTAGAGCGGTCGGTCCAGTCCAGAGTCTTAGATAAGGTTTCAGCTCCAATTACCAGAATATTCTGATACATTCCTGTCTCTATAAAGGATGCTGCACAAGCCATTCCATAGACTAAACCACTACAGGCAGCCGTCACATCAAAGGCCGCCGCCTTAAATGCTCCTAATCGTTCCTGTACGATACATGCGACAGAAGGCATAAAGGAATCAGGTGTAATCGTGGCACAGATAATCAGATCGATTGCAGTGGCTTCCTTACCGGCACGCTCCAGGGCACGACGACCAGCTTCATACGCCAGGTCTGAGGTGTTCTCACCGGTTGATATCCTTCTTTCTCTTATTCCTGTTCTTGATGCGATCCAATCATCACTGGTTTCCACCAGCTTCGCCATATCATCATTTGTCAATTTATTTTCCGGAACATAGCTACCTGTTCCTGCGATTATTGCGCGTCTCATTCTGGAATCCTCCTTGAAATAATCGTAACGCTGATCTATTTCCCATCTGAACCTAGATATATATCCTTCAGATGTTTATTCAGCTTACTTAAGGCAGTCAATAACACTTCTTCCTCCTGGGGAGTAAAATCCAGCATGATTGCCTTTACCATATCTAAGTGAAATTTCTCATGAATTCTGTAAGCTAGTTTACCCCGATTTGTCAGCTTAACATTCACAATTCTTCGATCCGTGTTACTCCGGCTGCGTTCCATATAGCCCTTCTTAATTAACTTATCAACGGCAGTTGTTAATGTTCCCATCGTGATACCTAATTCCATCGCTACCTCAGACATGGTTTTCGAACCATACAGACCGACAGCTTCCACGGTATGTATCTCCGTAATTGATAAATCACTGAACGTTCCCTGCTTGATTGAATATTCCTCAATATTGTTTACATCATCATAAACTTCAACCAGCATCTTATTAATTTCAATCAATTTCTCATTCATGTGCTTCACTCCCATGCGAACGTAAGGTAATCGCCCTTATGCTGCCAATACATAACAAATGAACACCGATATGGCATTCATATATACTTTGTATTGCAAATATTTTGATAATCAAAATATATATGAAAATGCTACCATTGTCAAGTAAATTTTTATGAAATGGTTCCCCATCTTTCGATCATCTAACTGTCAAAGAAGTCGTTTCCCATTGCTAAGAAACGACTTCTTTACTGTATACCTTATATAAAAATTAGGGGGAAAAGAAAATTATGTGAATATCATTTTATACTTCGAACAATAAGTCGCCATAGGTCGGAACTGGCCATAAATCCTTCTCAACCAATACCTCTAGTGCATCAATCGGCGCTCTCAGCTCTGCCATAGCAGGGCAAACCTTCTCTTTAAAGAATTTAGATTGTTCACTAACCTCATCGATGGAATTCGCTTGTGCTGTAACCTCCTGAAGCTTCAGTAACCCTGCCTGAGCTTTTGCAAGTAGAGAGGATACTTCCTTTAATAAACCACTCTGTACACTAACATCTGCATCAGCCACAGCAGCCTTCACTGCATTGATGGAGTCTGCAAGCTTCTTGGTGTAAGATATGATTGCAGGAATATACTTCACAGCTGCCATAGAAACCATTGTCTTTGCTTCAATGTTGATGGCTTTTGCATAAGCTTCATACATAATCTCGGCACGAGAATGAAGCTCGACAGCGGAGAATATATGATGCTTCTCAAACATCTTAATCGCTTTCTCTGTTACAAGAGCAGGGATAGCTTCTACCATAGACTTAATATTCGGAAGGCCTCTTCTTGCTGCCTCTTCTACCCATGCATCAGCATATCCGTTGCCATTGAATACAATTCTCTGATGCTCGGTTAAGGTCTTCTTGATCAAGTCATGTACTGCGATATCGAAATTCTCAGCCTTCTCAAGCTCATCAGCCATCTCACTGAATACATCAGCAACAATTGTGTTAAGAACTGTATTAGCAGTTCCGATGGACATCGAGGATGCCACCATACGGAATTCAAATTTATTACCTGTGAACGCAAAGGGCGAAGTACGGTTACGGTCTGTTGCATCCTTCTTAAACTCAGGAATTGTGTGAACACCGACATTGAGCTTACCGCCGTCCTTACTGCTCTTCGCTTCTCCGGTCTCAATCAACTGAGATATAACATCTTCTAACTGAGCTCCTAAGAATACGGAGATAATCGCCGGAGGTGCTTCATTAGCACCTAATCTATGATCATTACCAGGGTTAGCTGCAGATACACGCAGAAGATCAGCATGAAGATCCACTGCCTTTAACACCGCTGCAAGCACTAATAAGAACTGTACATTATCATGAGGAGTCTTACCGGGCTCAAGAAGATTTTTACCGGTATCGGTAACCATTGACCAGTTGTCATGTTTACCGGAACCATTTACACCTGCAAAAGGTTTCTCGTGAAGCAGACATGCCAGGCTGTGACGGTTAGCCACCTTCTTCATGCACTCCATTACTAACTGATTATGATCCGTAGCAATATTAGCAGATGCATAGATCGGAGCCAATTCGTGCTGAGCCGGAGCAACCTCGTTATGCTGAGTCTTCGCGGTGACACCCATCTTCCAGAGCTCAATATTAAGCTCCTTCATGAAGGATGCAACACGTTCCTTGATGCTACCGAAATAGTGATCATCCAACTCCTGACCCTTTGGAGGCATTGCGCCAAATAAGGTTCTACCGGTGAAGATAAGGTCATCTCTCTTTAAATATTTTGCTTTATCAACTAAGAAGTATTCTTGTTCAGGACCAACGGAAGGAGACACTCTCTTCACATCGGTATGACCAAACAGCTTCATAATTCTAACAGCCTGAGCACTAAGTGCTTCCATGGAACGAAGCAAAGGTGTCTTAATATCCAACGCTTCTCCTGTATAGGAACAGAAAGCAGTAGGGATGCAAAGGGTAACGCCTGCAGCGTCTTCTCTGAGGAAAGCCGGTGATGTACAATCCCAAGCGGTATAGCCTCTAGCCTCGAAGGTAGCTCTAAGACCACCAGAGGGGAAGGAGGAAGCATCCGGTTCACCCTTGATTAATTCCTTACCGGAGAACTCCATAATTACTTTGCCGTCTGCGGTAGGGCTGATAAAGGAATCATGCTTTTCTGCCGTAATTCCGGTCAAAGGCTGGAACCAATGAGTATAATGGGTTGCACCTCTCTCAATTGCCCAATCCTTCATTGCATTTGCTACAACTTCTGCAACATTGGGATCCAAATCTTCACCATTCTCGATAGTTTTCTTAAGCGCTGCATATGTTTTCTTGGGTAAACGCTCAATCATGGTTGCATCATTAAATACATCCGTTCCAAAAAGCTCAGTTAATTTTTCCGACATACCATATCTCCTCTCATGATCCGAATAAAGAATGTGCATTGGCACTTAGTTTTTATCCTATAGGACGTTAATTCCTACTAGATAAAAAAGGTGTCCTCAAAAAAAATTCGAGAACACCTTCGCTCCATACAAAAATTATATATATAGTATATATCACGTTTTCATCGAAATGAAAAGCGTTTTTTTTGAAAATTTCAAATTTTATTTAAAATGACTGAAAGCTTCCCAAAATATTCAGTTGAATATACGAAATGTATAACACTATTCCAAGTACCACTCATCCTTACCGGTTTGCTCTTCTTCCGTAGTTTCCTCTGATTTTGGCATATATTTCTTTAGTATACGTTCCATCAGGAAAGAGTTTACAAGAACCACCGCAGATGGTGCAATGAATATTAGTAATGGGATATACAGCGTACCAACCACCCCGGCTGCAGTTACGATTACCATTGCCAGTGTGAAGGGAAGATGTCTCATAGACATAAACGCTCCGGCTTTCACCAACTGCTTCACTGTCATATCAAAACGGGACAGAACAGGAAATGCATAAGTTGAGAAGCATACCAAAAGGAATGTAATTGCGATAAAGATTCCAAACAGAATGGAGCCGGTACTTCCTGAACCACCTAAATTAGAGTAAGCCCATATCAGGTCAAAGCCTAATACAATAAACATGATTGTCAATACCACTCCAAGTATTGCAGCCCTTTTAAAATTCAACTTAAAGGATTTAAAAAATTCCCGAAATAAATATCCTCGTTCTCTTCGGATTACCTTTACTGTCGCATAATATAATGCCGTATTTGCCGGCCCGATGGTAACAATCGGTATGCAGAGCAGCACCCATACTACACTGATGAAAAGCATATCACATATCTTTCCGAGCGTAGTAAAGAATGGATTATCCATGTTGAAAAAATTACTCATTACTAACACCTGTACCTTTCCCTTTATGACGATTAATATTTATTTTATGTTAATTCGTCAAAAACTCATTTGTCATATATTTTAGCATACTTGACCCTATTAAGGAAGTGAAATAATTATAAAATCATTCATTATATATTCTAATATATGCGGATCAAGAAACACTGATGCGTATGAAAGCATCATCCATTTTGCGGTTATTACGCGCTGTACATGTAAGAAGAGGGTGTTAATACACCCTCTTCTTACAAATTATATATATAATTAATTCCCACAGAAATCTGCTTATCTATCAGCTATGTATTAAAAGCAGTCATCCAACAGCTGGAAATAATCTCTCGGGTGTTGGCAGGTAGGGCAAAGAGCCGGTGCTGCATCTCCCTCATGAATATGTCCGCAATTAATACATTTCCAGAATACCTTACCATCCTTCTTAAATACAGTACCGTCCTCAATATTCTGCAGAAGCTTACGATATCTCTCCTCGTGATGCTTCTCCACCTTCGCAATCAAAAGATAACGAGTGGCTATATCCGGAAAGCCCTCTTCCTTTGCTGTCTTTGCAAATGCCGGATAATCCAATTCTGCCTCTTCATGCTCACCCTCCGCTGCTGATTTTAAGTTCGCAGCAGTATCACCATAAGCAAAAGGATAGGTTGCATTGATTTCAACCGGGGCAGGATTCTCACCATCAAGATGCTCCAGAGCCAGCTTCATGAATACCTTCGCATGCTCTTTTTCATTCTCAGCTGTCTCAAGGAAAATATTCTGAATTTGTTTATAGCCCTCTTTACCGGCAACCGATGCAAAATAAGTATATCTCATTCTTGCCTGTGACTCTCCTGCAAAGGACTTCATTAAATTTTCCAATGTTTTTGTTCCACGTAGATTTGCCATTATTAATATCCTCCTTCTTATTATAAAGTCAAGAGTACTCCTTTTATTTACTCCGTTTACCGGCTGATAGACCGATAGAGTACCCTTACTTAATATACCATATTTTCAATTCATTGCCAATGAAATTGTTCTTAAGCTTGCTTTACCAGCTCCTTAAGCTTTTGACTTAAGTCATAGACCTGGGTTACAGAACGATTAATGTGTGCAATCTGCGAATTCTCGTCCTCAATGATGGACAATATCTCTTGTGTCGAGGCAGAATTCTCCTCAGAGATACTGGCTACATTCGTAATCTGTTCCTGAACCTCGATGAAATTCTTTGCTGCAACCTCGATTTCCTTCATACTCTTTGAAAGCTCGTGATTGGTCTCCTGATAAGATTCCTTAATATCTGCAAAGAAGGACGCTACCTCCCGGATGATATTCATTCCTTCCAGGGTCGCACGCTCTCCTTCCTCCGACATTCTGGCTGCATTCTCAGACTTTTCAAAAATTACCGCTGTAACTGCATTGATGTCTTCTACGATTCTCCTGCTCTGCTCGGATAAACCACGGATATTCTCAGCCACAACCGCAAAGCCTTTTCCCTGCTCTCCTGCACGCGCAGATTCAATGGATGCGTTCAAGGCCAACAGATTGGTCTGTCCGGCAATTGTTTTAATCTTATTAAGGAGCACTATAATCTCTTTTAAACTTGCCTGAAGATCGTGTACTGTCGAGGTAGTCGTCTCGATAGCGACATTTACCGTTGACATATGTCTGGAAACCTCATCGATCTTGTTCCAGCCATCCTCAACCTTACTGCTCATTGCTCCAGACTTGTCAACCACTTTATTGGAGATCGAGATGGTTTGATTGACTACCTGAAGTGACTGAGTCATCGACTCATTAATGCGATATACGCTGGATGCCTCATCCTGGATTGCTGTCGCCATCTGTTGTACAGAATCGACGATTCCCTGGCTGGCTTCATTGATTCCCTTAAGCTGAGTATCTACATCACTGATATTACTATTTAAAGATCTGGCACCCTCATCGATGGTCTGGAAGGTATGCTCCAACTGAGATAACAGCTTGATCGCTTCCTCTTCCTTATTTTTCGCTTGAACCACCAGTTCATTTCCCCATCTGGTCAGAAAATATAAGAGGACCACTATGCCATTGAATAAAGTGAATATTGTTAAGAATTCCTTCAATGCTGTATTCGTAGAAAGCAGATTCTCAGGAACAAAAAGATACATTAATATATAACCGATATTTACCAACGCACCATAAATGACGATTAATTCCTTGCGGAAATATAATACCACCATTGCTACGGTTGAGAATATCAGATAGTGCTTATTCAAAGTGAAACCATCTGCAAAAATCAGTCCAAATGCAGCTGTTCCATTAATGACAGGAAACAACAGACTCTTCAGCATCTCATTTATCGGCAGAAAGTAATTTATAATCGATAATAGAATTAGCGTAGAGGATGCAATCAGAACCTTTGCTCCTCCATCAAATCCCTTGGCAACAACTACCTGTATGCACAACAAGCTAACAATAATAATTGTAGCTGCCAGGTTTACCTTATGAACCCTTTTTATATTATATCCCTGTTGTGATGTCTCCGCTCCGGCTTTCCGTGACATTCCCTATTCCTCCCGCTTTATCTTATTTCATCCTTGTCCAAAAAATATTTCATATATTTTTAAATTTTATCATAAAATGCATATTTATGAAAGATAGAAATATAGTATTTTAGACACAATATGCTAGTTTTCGATAGAATAAAGTGTCAGCACACTGACACTTTCGCGCCTGAGCGGGTTGCGAAGCAACTACTTCCGAGCGCATTTATGCGTTTGTCCGCAGAAGTGCGTCATCCCAAAGTGAACTACGTTCACTATGCGGAGCGTTTTTATCGTATAGAACGTAATTTTCTATACGATAAAAACCGGCATTTTCATGCCGGTTCTAATGTTTTGTATTATATTTTTAATACTTAGGCTATTCACTAAGATAATTTGTGTAAAAATAAGCCACTTCTAAGCTTTGGCTCAAACCAGGTGGATTTGGGAGGCATCAGCTTCCCGGCATCCGAAACTGCAAATAATTCTTCTATGGAGGTAGGATACATCGAAAATGCTACGGTCATATCCTCTGCTACACGACGCTCTAATTCCTTTAAGCCTCGGATTCCTCCAATGAAATCGATTCTCTTATCAATTCTCGGATCCTCAATACCAAGGATTGGACGGAGCAGGTAATCCTGAAGCAGGCTGACATCCAGTGCAGCTACGGGATCATTATCCTTCTTTAAATGCTCCTTCGCGGCAAGTGAATACCACCCATCCTTTAGATACATACCAAAGGTAGCTTTTTGCTTCGGAGCAAAAGGCATCTCACCAAGAAAATCAACTTCGAAATGCTCCTTCAAGCGAAGTAGGAATTCCTCCTTCGAAAGGCCACCAAGGTCTCGGACCGCACGATTATAGGGCATAATCATCAGCTGATCATGAGGGAATAAGACGGACAGAAAATAGTTAAATTCCTCTTCCCCGTTATAGTTGGGATTCTCCTGCCTTCTTTTTAATCCAACTTTGACCGCTGAGGCAGCACGATGATGACCGTCTGCGATATAGATACTGTCGATTTGTCCGAATGCTTCGCAAATAGTGTTTACTTGATCCGGTTGATAAAGCTTCCATATGTTATGGCTAATTCCGTCAACGGATACAAATCGGTAAATCGGTTCCTCCTGTTTTGTCTCCGTTACGATATCACTGATTGTCCGTTGCGCACGATAAGCAAGGAAGATTGGCCCGGTATGCATATCGCAGGTATCCACGTGACGAATACGATCCAATTCCTTCTCTTCTCTGGTGTTCTCATGTTTCTTAATCACATTGCTAAGATAATCGTCTATGGAGGCACAGGCAACAAGACCTGTCTGGGATCTGCCCTTCATAATGAGCTCATATACATAATAGCAAGGACTCTCCTCTGTAAGAAGAATACCGTCCTCCTGCATTTTTATCAAAAGCTCCTTTGCCTTCCCATACACCATGGGATCATAAGTATCCACATCCTCCGAAAAATTGGTCTCAGGGCGGTCAACCTTAAGAAAGGACATCGGCTCACGCAAGATCTCCTCCTTTGCTTCCTGGCAGTTGTATACATCATAAGGTAAGGCTGCTACTCGAGAAGCAACCTGTTCATTCGGTCTGATACACTGAAAGGGCTTTACTATTGCCATGGCAAGAATCTCCTATCCTCTATTCTGTTTCGTATGCTTGAATATGCACTCAAATAAAACGTACCGAATGACGGTATGATTGTCCGGATGTATTATCAAGTTAACGGGACATAAGGAATCCGCTAGGGTCCAGCAGATAACTTATGCCCCTTTTATGTAGTGCGATAATAGTCCTATTTAATAACACGAACCTTCAAGACACCGTCTATTTTAGTAAGCTTGGCAGCAACCTCAGTATTATCTGCGGATTCAACATCCAATACCGTATAAGCATAATCACCGCGGCTCTTGTTCACCATATCGGTAATGTTGACATTCACAGCAGAAAAAGCACCGGTGAACTGTGTTAACATGTTCGGAATATTACGATGACAGATAGCGATACGACCGGCAGTCATACATACACCAGCATCACAATTGGGATAATTCACAGAGTTCTTGATGTTACCATTCTCCATATAATCCATAAGCTGCTTCACGGCCATAACTGCGCAATTGTCCTCAGACTCCTCCGTAGAGGCACCTAAATGGGGAATAGCAATTACTCCCTCCATCTTTGCGGTCTTCTCATTCGGAAAATCGGTTACATATTTTGATACCTTACCGGTCTTTAATGCCTCCTCAATATCAGCATCGTTTACCAGCAGATCTCTTGCAAGATTAAGGATTACAACTCCATCCTTCATTTTAGCAATGGTTTCCGTATTGATCATTTCCTTTGTATTTACATTGGGATCGGAATCCTCAATCAAAGGAGCATGAACCGTTATGTAATCACATTCTCTGTAGATATCATCTCTGGACTTCACATGAACAACATCCCTGGATAAATTCCAGGCACTGTCAACGGAGATAAAGGGATCGTAACCGTAAACCTTCATACCGAGACGGTTTGCTGCATTGGCAACCAATACACCGATCGCACCAAGTCCGATAACTCCCAGCTTCTTACCAAGGATCTCTTTTCCTGCAAATTTTGCTTTCCCTTTTTCTACAAGCTTTGAGATAGCTGGATCATCCTTCACCGATTGAACCCAGTTCACACCACCGATAATATCGCGGGAAGCCAACATAAGACCTGCAATAACGAGTTCCTTAACACCGTTTGCATTTGCACCGGGGGTATTAAATACGACAATACCCTGTTCTGCACATTTCTCTAAGGGAATATTGTTCACTCCGGCACCGGCTCTCGCGATTGCCTTCAGATTATTACCAAATTCCATATCATGCATTGCTGCGCTTCGAACCAACACGATATCGGCATCATTGAGATTCTCCACCTTATCGTATTCTTCCGTAAAAATATTCAGACCTATTTCAGCAATAGGATTAAGACAATTATATTTCATATCCCCATCTCCAATCCGCACCGTCCTCGTCGGTACCCCTATATATTGTTTTGCTTTATTTCAAGTTAGCTTCTTCAAACTTCTTCATGAACTCAACCAGCTTCTCCACACCTTCCACCGGCATAGCGTTATAAATACTTGCTCTCATACCGCCAACGGTTCTGTGTCCCTTTAGGTTCTCGAAGCCTGCCGCCTTCGCTTCCTTTACAAACTTAGCATCCAATTCCTCGTCGCCGGTAACAAAAGGAACGTTCATCAAGGAACGGTCTTCCTTTACTACTGTGCCCTTAAACATCTTGCTCTGGTCAAGAAAATCATATAGGATTGCTGCCTTTTTCTCATTGTGTGCTTTCATGGCTGCTAAGCCGCCCATGTTCTTGATCCACTTGAATACCTTGCCACAGACATAGATGCCATAAGCCGGAGGTGTATTATATAAGGAACCTTCATCTGCATGAATTTTATATTTCATCATGGTAGGCGTTCCGGGAAGAGTATCCTCGGTAATCAGGTCTTCACGGATGATTACGATTACAACACCTGCCGGTCCGATATTCTTCTGTACACCACCATAGATTACGCCGTATTTTGTGACATCTACCGGCTCAGATAAAAAGCAAGAGGATACATCGGAAACTAAGATCTTTCCCTTTGTATTGGGTAATGTCTTGTACTTTGTACCATAGATTGTATTGTTCTCACAGATATATACATAGTCAGCATTCTCAGAAATCGGGAGGTCGGAACAATCCGGAATATAGGAGAAGGTCTTATCAGCAGAGGATGCAATGGCATTTGCCTGGCCATATATCTTCGCTTCCTGGTAAGCTTTCTTTGCCCATTGACCGGTGATAATGTAATCAGCCACTTTATTCTTCATCAGATTCATAGGTATCATCGCAAATTGTAATGACGCTCCGCCTTGCAGGAAAAGTACTTTATAATTATCAGGAATATTCATCAGCTCCCTCAAATCCTTTTCAGCCTCCTGGATGATAGACTCATAAGCCTTCGATCTGTGGCTCATCTCCATAACAGACATTCCAGTACCCTTGTAGTCAAGCATCTCATCTGCTGCTTCTTTTAATACCTCAACCGGTAACATTGCCGGTCCTGCCGAAAAATTATAAATTCTTCCCACTAATTTCATCCTCCTTAAAGCTTGCTTTTATGCATTTTGACAATTTAAAACGTTAGTCTGGTAAAGCGTTATGTATATTATAAAACCCTGTTATTTTTTTGTCAATTACTTTGTTGTTATGGTTACTATAAGGAAATCTTATAATGTTACAGTCCAGACACAATCAAGGATGGTAATATGAGTTCAATCAATGTTTCCGAAATCGGAGACGCTTTCGCTTAATTGCATTACGTAACGGTACATAAGGTTCTAAATGACAGAACCTAAGTACCGACGAATGCAAATACTCCGATTCGAAAATCATTGATCGAACTCATTTACTTAACGATTTGGTCTGAACTTTAACTTTATTATGATTACTGCTTATTCTTAAGATCTTCCTCGGTGAATACATCCTCAATAGCAGCACCGGGTGCAACCATCGGCCATACCTTATCATCGCTGTCAATAATGCATTCCAACAACACAGGTTCGTTCAAAGAGAGTATCTCTTTCAGAACAGGCTCAACCTCTTCCTTCTTGCTGATACGATATGCCTTTGCTCCCATTGCTTCTGCCAGCTTAACGAAATCCACCTTATCCTGCAGATTCGTGTTGGAATATCTCTTATCATAGAACAGAGTCTGCCACTGACGAACCATTCCGAGAACATGGTTATTGAAGATAACCTCAATAATCGGAATATTATAACGGGTCGCTGTTGCAATCTCGTTCATATTCATACGAAAGCAGCCGTCACCAGCAATGTTAATAACCTTCTTATCCGGCATTCCAACCTTTGCACCGATACAGGCACCCAGTCCATAGCCCATCGTTCCAAGACCTCCGGAGGTTATGAATGTTCTGGGAAGCTTATATTTAAAGAACTGCGCTGACCACATCTGATGCTGACCAACCTCGGTAGTAATTATGGCGTCACCTTCGGTAAGCTCATATAACTTCTCCAGAATGTAGGGACCGGTTAACATCTCCGTATTATAAGTAAGCGGGAACTTTTCCTGCAAGGAATTAATATGTTCCAGCCATTCCTTATGCTTTTGTTGCTCAAGTCTTCCATTTAATATCGTAAGAACCTCTTTGATGTCGCCGATGACACTATAATAGGTAGCTACGTTCTTATTAATTTCAGCAGGATCGATATCAATGTGAAGAATCTTCGCGTTCTTAGCGAACTTCTTGGCATTACCGGTTACACGGTCGGAGAATCTGGCTCCGATAGCAATCAATAGATCACATTCGGTTACACCAAGATTAGCGGCTTTGGTTCCATGCATGCCGATCATACCGGTATATCTGCTATCTGTGCCGTCAAATGCACCCTTTCCCATCAGTGTGTCTGTAACAGGAGCATCTACCTTATCCACGAATTCCTTTAATTCATCATGGGCCTCAGAGATTACTGCTCCTCCGCCGACAAAGATAAATGGCTTTTTGGAATGTTTAATCATTTCCAATGCATTCGTCAAGTCATGCTCGGTGATCTCATCGGTCTTGCGTTTAATCTCCTCCGGCTCTACTTTTGAATATTTTGCCTTTGCTGCTGTCACATCCTTTGTGATATCCACTAATACCGGACCTGGTCTTCCGGTTTTCGCGATACGAAAGGCTTTTCGAATGGTTTCTGCTAATTTGGTTACATCCTTTACGATATAATTATGTTTTGTAATGGGCATGGTAACACCGGCAATGTCAATCTCCTGAAAGGAGTCTCTGCCCAACAGATTCACAGCAACATTTGCCGTAATCGCTACCATCGGAACACTGTCCATATATGCTGTTGCAATACCGGTAACCAGATTCGTCGATCCCGGTCCGGAGGTGGCGAAGCATACGCCAACCTTGCCTGTTGCTCTTGCATATCCGTCCGCCGCATGAGAAGCTCCCTGCTCATGTGAGGTTAAAATATGTAAGATCTCATTGCTATGCTTATATAACTCATCATAAATATTTAATATCGTACCGCCGGGATATCCGAAAACGGTATCTACTCCCTGCTCCTTTAAGCATTCGATAACGATCTGCGCTCCTGTTAATTCCATATATTCCTCCTATCCGCCACTTCGTGGCAGTCATCCTTTCGTAGTTACCGCTATGCCTGCATTATCTTGCTTTCGGTACCTCAAGGATTGCACCTCGGTTACCGCTGGTTACCATTGCCACATAACGTGACAGATAGCCTGTCGTAATCTTTGGCTCTCTCGGCTGCCATTTTGCTCTTCTTTCGGCGAGTTCCTCATCTGAGATTCTGAAGTTAAGCGTATTCGCATTGATATCAATATCAATGATATCACCTTCTTCAATCAGGGCAATGTTACCGCCAACCGCTGCTTCCGGAGACACATGACCGATGCAGGCACCTCTGGAGGCACCGGAGAAACGTCCGTCCGTAATCAACGCTACGGAGGAACCCAGCCCCATACCCATAATTGCACTGGTCGGATTAAGCATTTCTCTCATTCCGGGACCACCTTTCGGACCCTCATATCGAATGACTACAACATCTCCTTTGACAATCTTACCCTTCTTAATTGCTTCGATTGCATCCTCTTCGCAGTCAAATACTCTGGCCGGACCGGAATGCTTCAGCATCTCGGGAGCTACAGCCGAACGCTTAACCACGCCTGAATCCGGGGCAAGATTACCCTTGAGTATTGCAATTCCACCGGTCTCGCTATAAGGATTTTCAATCGGTCTGATTACCTCGGGATCCATATTCTTGCAATTCTTGATATTCTCACCTACGGTCTTACCGGTTGCTGTGATCAGATCAAGGTTCAGTAGATTTCGCTTGCTTAACTCATTCATGACAGCGTATACTCCACCCGCTTCGTTCAGATCCTCCATATAGGTATGTCCGGCAGGAGCCAAATGACAAAGGTTCGGAGTGTTCGCACTAACTTCATTTGCTATATCAATATTTAAATCAAATCCAACCTCATGAGCTATGGCCGGAAGATGAAGCATGGTATTTGTGGAACAGCCTAATGCCATATCCACCGTCAGTGCATTCATAAATGCTTCCTTACTCATGATATCCCTTGGTCTGATATCTTTTTCTAATAATTCCATTATCTTCATTCCGGCATGCTTAGCCAGACGAATACGTTCTGAATATACAGCAGGGATCGTTCCGTTCCCTTTTAACCCCATTCCAATGACTTCCGTGAGGCAGTTCATTGAGTTAGCCGTATACATACCGGAGCAGGAGCCACAGGTAGCACATGCTTTATTCTCATATTCTTCTACCTCTTCCTCCGTCATGGTTCCTGCACTATAAGCACCAACTGCTTCGAACAGGGAGGAAAGACTTGTTTTGCTGCCATTGACACGACCGGCAAGCATGGGACCTCCACTCACAAAAATGGTCGGAATATTGAGTCGAGCTGCCGCCATAAGTAATCCCGGCACATTCTTATCACAATTCGGTACCATGACAAGCGCATCAAATTGATGTGCCATTGCCATAGCTTCGGTTGAATCAGCAATCAGATCTCTGGTTACCAATGAGTACTTCATACCCTGATGTCCCATGGCAATACCGTCACATACAGCAATCGCCGGAAAAACAATCGGTGTTCCGCCTGCCATAGCAACCCCTAGCTTGACGGCATTCACAATCTTATCCAGGTTCATATGGCCGGGTACTATCTCATTGTATGAGCTCACAATACCAATCAGTGGTTTACTCAGCTCCTCTTTCGTATATCCCAAGGCATTAAATAATGACCGATGGGGTGCTTGTGCCATTCCTGTTTTAACTGCGTCACTTCTCATCTCTTAACCACCTTTTCTTCCTATTAATATACTGATTGCATACCAAATCTTATAATTATTCGTTTCACTATATTGCTTACAGACACCATTTGTGGTGCTTTAAAGTAGTACAGTATATATTAAAGTATTTCATTGTAAAAATCAATGTCAAATTGCAAATAATTATGGATTTTTTTCCACAATTATTCATAAATATTCTCTCAATTTATAGCTACCATTACCCCAAAGAATACAAGACAAAAAAGTGGAAATAAAAGGCTATTTCATTTCATTGTAAATATATTACATTTGCTGAAAGTCCTGTGGAAATTTCGGATTATATTCGTGGAAATTTTATCATATACGTGTGAAATCCAGATTAAATCTATGTAATTTTCATGATTTTTATCATACAAATTATGATTGCTTATGTTAATTATTCGTGTTAAGATTTTTATGATTGATTATTATGTTTTATTATGTTCAAAATTAAAAGGAGTTATAGGAGGCGCTATTATGACAATAGTTTTCACTGAGTTTTTAGAGCAGCTGACATCAAATCCGGCCTTGCTAATCACAGTTTTGCTTGTACTTGGTGTTATTCTTGTAAACGGATGGACTGATGCACCGAATGCCATCGCTACCTGTGTCTCGACCAGATCCATTAGTCCCAGAAGTGCCATTATCATGGCAGCAGTTTTTAATTTTCTCGGTGTATTTGTGATGACTATGATCAGTAAAGCCGTGGCTCAGACAATCTATAAGATGGTTGACTTCGGAGATGATCCGAAGGTTGCATTGATAGCACTCTGTGCTGCCTTATTTGCTATCGTAGTATGGGCGACGGCTGCTTGGGCTTTTGGTATTCCGACCAGTGAATCGCACGCATTAATTGCCGGTGTCTCCGGAGCAGCAATTGCACTTCAGGGTGGACAAGGCATTAATGGTCATGAATGGATTAAAGTTATCTATGGATTATTTTTATCTTCCATTCTTGGTTTTGGAATTGGTTATTTAGTAACAAAGATCATTAATTTCATTTGTAAGAACATGGACAAGCGCAAGACCAATAAGTTTTTTGAAAAAGCACAGGTTGCAGGCGGTGCTGCAATGGCCTTTATGCACGGTGCACAGGATGGACAAAAATTCATGGGCGTATTCATGCTTGGTGTATTCCTGGCGAAAGGTCAAGGCAATGTTACAGAATTCAATATCCCCTACTGGCTCATGATTCTCTGCTCCGTTGTTATGGCACTAGGAACATCCATCGGAGGATATAAAATCATCAAAACAGTTGGAATGGGTATGGTTAAGCTCGGCAAACCACAAGGCTTTGCAGCCGATACGGCTGGTGCGATCTGTCTCTTCTTAGCTTCTGCATTTGGTATTCCGGTAAGTACAACGCATACAAAGACTACTGCTATTATGGGTGTCGGAGCTGCCAAGAGAATATCAAGTGTTAACTGGAGTGTTGTGAAGGAAATGGTATATGCCTGGATACTTACCTTCCCCGGATGCGGTTTATTAGGATTTATCATGTCTTATATATTTATGAAACTATTTTAAATAAGAAAGGAAGTATATTGAAATGGCTAGAAAAAATGATTACAATTATTTTGACGCGTTTGCAAATCTTTCTAAGTTTTCTTATGACTTAGCAGTTAGCTTAAATGAGACCCTAAAGAATTTTGATCCTAATTTTGTCACCGGAAAGGTAACAGAGGCTCATGCCATCGAACATAATGCTGACATCGCAAAGCATGATATTATGAATCGTTTGGTAAAGGAATTCCTTCCACCAATCGAGCGTGAGGATATCACCTCACTTACTCAGGAAATCGATGATGTAACAGACTCCGTTGAGGATGTACTTATTTATATCGATATGTTCAACATACAGTCAATTCGTCCCGAGATCTTAAAGTTCACCGGGTTAATTGTTCAATGCTGCAAGGCAATGGATGAGGCTCTGGAAGAGTTTAAGAATTTCAAATCCTCCAAGAAGCTTCGTGATAAAATCATCGAGATCAATCGTCTTGAAGAAGACGGTGATGCATTATATGTAGATTCCATGCGAAATCTGTACCACACCTCGAAGGATCCGATTGAATTAATGTGTTGGACAGAAGTATTACACCGTCTTGAAAAATGCTGTGACAACTGTGAAGATGTTGCAAACATCATCGAAAGCATAGTAATGAAGAACTCCTAATAATACACCATAAAAGATATCATCTAATTCGGGAAGGGCATGGACCAGTATGAATTTAGAAAAGCAAAAGGCATTTATTATTCACGTTATCTACATCATTTTTCTCTTGGGATTAGTATATGTAGGTATTAAGTATCTATTACCTTTATTAATGCCCTTTGTCATTGGTATGATTATTGCGGTCATCTTTCGTAAGCCTATTGATTTCATTCAGAAGAAAACGAAAATCAATCGGGTCATTATATCCATATTTATGTTGATCGTATTCTATGGTGCGCTGGGCTTTCTGGCAAGTATGATCGGCTTTAAGGTTTTCACATTCTTAAGCAATCTGTTTTACAGCTTACCGAATCTGTATGAGAACACCGTTCTTCCCGCCGTACAGCAAGCCATTGATAATGTTATGGGGCATTTCCCCGAGCTGGAAGGATATCTGCAGGAGTTCCTTGATAATATCAATGATTCAATTTTCTCGTTCCTGAAGGAAGCTTCTACCGCTGTTGTGACAACAATCGCACGGTTTGCTGCTTCACTACCGACTTTATTGATTAATTTTATCTTTACCATCGTCTCCTCGTTCTTCTTTACCATAGATTATTACCGTATTACACGATTTGTAATTGTACAATTCAAGGGTGAACGCAGAGAGATGATCCTGAAGCTCAAGGATAATGGTATCGGAACCTTAGGCAAGTTCATTCGAGCCTATACCGCCATTATATCAATAACCTTTTTAGAATTATCCATCGGCTTTTGGATCCTGGGAATACCGAATCCCTTCCTCTTCGGTTTATTGATTGCAATCGTAGATGTTATGCCGATCCTTGGTACCGGTGCTATATTGTTACCTTGGGCAATTATTTCCCTCGCAATCGGTAATACGAAGATCGGTATCGGAATGCTGTTACTGTATATCATCATTACTGCGGTTCGCCAAACCATAGAGCCTAGGATTGTCGGACAGCAGATCGGCTTACACCCGATATTAACCTTGATCCTGATGTATGTCGGAGCCCAATTGATGGGAGTTTTGGGGCTTCTCATTCTTCCGATCATTGCAACCATTATTGTTAAGTTAAATGACGATGGGACAATCCGTCTTTTTAAAAAGTAACGATTACCTTCAAACAATTATATAATTCTATTTTAGCAAAAAAGCGGTCGTACATAATACGATCGCTTTTCTAGTCCATAAATATTATTACACCTTTTATGATTGAATCGTGATTCTCTAGAAGGTTTTATCCTTCGGAGCAAAGGTAGCACAATCCGTTTCATCGGATTCCTTTGCGTTTCTGGGCTCAACCTGAATCTTTTCAGCTGCGCAATGGTCACCATTCATATAGTACTCACAGGTATTAACAACACACTTTACGCCTTCATTTGGTTTATCCATTTTTCTTATAGACATAGCTTTTTCCTCCAAACATTCTAATTCGTAGTGATGATTACGTTATTATTGTTTGCAGAGGTCATATAAATAATGCATATCTGTCATTATATTAAAATGGATTTTAAATGAAAAAAATATGCTACGTAAGTAAGATACTCCTCAGAACTCTTTCCTTTATCCCGGGAATTGCATTGCCAAGCCTTCGGCCATCATATCTGCCATCTCAAGGGCTTGCATCTCAATCTCATCATAGCCGTTGATGCTTTCTTCATAATTCTTAGCTATCATATTCTCTACATTAGAGCTTAACAAATCAAGATGCTCATATAGCATTGCACTCCAATCATCCTCACGCCAATAAGGATTGATGCTTGCAAGAAATTCTGCGATCTGATCTGCATTTTCACGCCATCTGCGGTCTGCATCCGTTACAGCATTATTATCTCCGGCTATCGCTGCTTGGACCAATTCACCAGCGATTGTAATATGCTCAGAAAATAATCTTGCAAATTCCCTTGCCGCTTCTTCTCCATAGAAGGGTGCAAGCGCATTTGCAAAATCAGTAGCATTACGAAGAAGCCTCTGCAGGATTAGCTCTGCTTCCGGAAGCTCGTCAACAAGTCCGATCACTGCCATTCTCGTCCATGCTACATGCTGCTCCCATAACATCCGAAAATAGTTCATAAGATCTGTCATACTTCCGCTGGGATCATCATCCATATCATCATCGTCCATATCGTCAGTATCCATGGGATTACCACCCGGTGCATTCGGATATGGAGGGTAGCTTTGATAGCCAGGTCTTAAGGTAACTACCTGCCCTACCAGAAGATTACGTGGCTCTATTCCGGGGTTCAAATCCATAATGGAATCCACGGTAGTGTTAAACACCTGCGCCAGCATCCATATGGTATCATAGGGCCTGATTGTATATCGTATTGTACCATTCATAGAAAATACCATCACCTATAAGAAGTTCTAGTTCAAATTATGATGGTTGCCTGTTCAATGTTCCATTATTCAGTCTCTTCCATATGTGTAAATTTGCGCCTGACGGAACAATGACCCCTGTAATCTTCCATAATAAATGAGAAAGAGAACCTTATCCGTTCGAAAGCAAATAAATGCTCTCAGCTCGTCGGTTCTCTTTCTTTTGTAGTGTTGTGCAATATATAAATAAGTGATTAACAACGCAGGATCAATGAATGTTATGCAATCGACTTTCATTGATACATGATAAATGAAAATCAAGCTCTTTGATTTTCATTATTACAAGATAAAGGAAAGTCATGCCCTTTGACTTTCATTTATGTAATTGATCAGACCTTCAGCCTTTATGATCTTTTGCATGAACTCCGGGAAAGCCTGACCCTGATATTGGGTTCCTTTTGTTCTGTCATAAATCATTCCGTTATCGAAATCAATTTCAACCTGATCTCCGGCTTCGATCTCCTTTGCTGCCTGAGGACACTCAATAATCGGAAGACCGATGTTGATTGCATTACGGTAAAAGATTCTCGCAAAGGTCTCCGCAATGACACAGCTGATCCCGGCCGCTTTAATGGCGATCGGTGCATGCTCTCTGGAGGAGCCACAGCCAAAGTTCTTATTTGCTACTATGATATCGCCCTGTTTGACCCGGTTAACAAACTCATTATCAATATCAATCATACATTTCGCAGCCAGCTCCTTCGGATCGGAGGAGTTCAGATACCGAGCAGGGATGATTACGTCGGTATCGACATTATCGCCGTATTTGTGAACTATTCCAAACGCTTTCATAGATATTTACCTCCATCTGCCTCATCACAGGCACAATAATTATTATAATCCAAGCTCGCCGGGGCCTGAGATCTTGCCGGTTACCGCACTTGCCGCTGCGACCGCAGGGCTTGCCAGATACACCTCAGACTTCACATGACCCATACGCCCTACAAAATTACGATTCGTTGTTGCTACTGCACGCTCACCTGCTGCCAGGATCCCCATATGTCCGCCAAGACAAGGTCCACAGGTCGGTGTGCTGACTACCGCTCCAGCTTTTATGAAGGTAGCAAGTAACCCCTCCTCCATCGCCTGAAGATAGATCGCCTGCGTGGCAGGAAATACAATTACACGCATTCCCTTGGCAACCTTTCTTCCCTCCAGAATCTTTGCTGCAACTCGTAAATCATCAATACGTCCATTGGTGCAGGAGCCGATTACCACCTGATCAATCTTAACCTCTCCAACCTCATCGATGGTACGGGTATTCTCCGGAAGATGAGGAAATGCAACTGTTGGCTTCAGAGCCGATAAATCGATCTCATATATCTCATCGTACTGGGCATCTGCATCCGCTTCATAAATCTTATATTCTCTAACGGAATGCTCTTTCATATATTGAATTGCAAGCTCATCCACCGGGAAGATACCATTCTTCGCACCGGCTTCTATGGCCATATTCGCCATTGCAAATCGATCATCCATCGTAAGATTTGATATTCCATCACCAACAAACTCCATGGAACGGTAAAGAGCTCCGTCCACTCCGATCATACCGATGATATGTAGAATAACATCCTTACCGCTGACCCACTTTGCTGGCTTTCCGGTTAATACAAATTGAATAGCAGAAGGTACCTTAAACCATGCTTTCCCGGTCGCCATTCCAGCAGCCATATCCGTACTTCCTACCCCAGTGGAAAATGCTCCGAGCGCACCGTAGGTACAAGTATGAGAATCTGCTCCGATTACGGCATCTCCTGCAACGACAAGACCTTTCTCGGGAAGCAGGGCATGCTCGATACCCATCTCTCCGATCTCAAAGTAATTCGTTATCTCCTGTGCCATCGCAAAATCACGCATGCACTTACAATGCTCTG
This sequence comes from Bacillota bacterium, assembly GCA_023421075.1. GTDB lineage: Bacteria > Bacillota > Clostridia > Lachnospirales > Lachnospiraceae > Mobilitalea. The sequence continues at coordinate 11,402 of JAEZUM010000025.1, read as the reverse complement.
CTGACTTAATATCCTTATTCGGAGTAAAATGATCCGGAACCAACGCGATCTTATCCTTATCAAATACCTTCTTTATCGTCATCTTCTCCATCTCATGGATGGCTACGGGTGCCGTAACATCATTGCCCAGAACCAAATCCAGATCTGCTTCGATTAACTGACCTGCAGATACCTGTGGCAGTCCGGCATGCGCTGCCAATATCTTCTGCGTCATCGTCATACCCATCGTCATATCCTCCTTAATAGTTCAACTTATAAATGACTTCATTCTCAATCATACGCCCATCCGGTACAAATCCAAGACTTTCGTATAGCGCTTTTGCACGTTGATTCTCCGGTTCAAAGCTGATCAAAAGAATATGGTGCTCCTTATCCTCACTGATCTGCTTAATCAGAGCCTGCATCGCTGCCTTGCCATAACCCTTAGACTGATATTTCTCATCAATCATTAGGCGGTAGATACAATACTCCTTATCCTCCCGATCCATTGCATACATTGCGAAGCCTACCAATTCCTCCTCGTCATATATTGCGAGAGGGATGCATTCCGGCAACACCTTAGACTGGGCAATTGAGAAAACATTTGTAGCTACAAAGTGCTGCTGTTCATCAGAAACCTTAAGCTTAATTACTTCTTCAAAATTATTTTCATCTACCGGCTTTAATAATATCATTAAATTCTCCTATTATATTTATATTTCTGCTATGATCAGATCTCCCATTTCCTTGGTTCCCACTAAGGTCATCCCCTCCGACATGATATCGATAGTTCGATATCCCTTTGTTAATACCTTCTTGACAGCAGACTCAACTTTCTCTGCCTCCTTCGTCAAATCAAAGGAATAACGTAGCATCATGGCAGCCGAGAGAATGGTTGCTATAGGGTTTGCCTTGTTCTGTCCTGCAATATCCGGAGCTGAGCCATGGCTGGGTTCATATAGTCCCAGCTTCGTATCCCCGAGGCTTGCTGATGCCAGCATTCCTATGGATCCGGTTATCATACTTGCTTCATCCGATAAAATATCCCCAAACATGTTCTCCGTAAGGATTACATCGAATTGTCGCGGGTTCTTTACCAGCTGCATTGCACAATTATCCACCAGCATATCGGTTAGCTCTACCTCCGGATAATCCTTGGCCACCTCTTTGGTGACCTGTCTCCAGAGTCTGGAGGAATCCAGTACATTCGCTTTGTCTACACTACATACCTTCTTACTACGTTTCATCGCAATCTCGAATGCCCATCTGGCGATTCTTCTGATCTCATTCTCATCGTATACTAATGTATCAGTGGCTTTTCGAACACCGTTCTCCTCCGTGGTATGACGTGCTCCGAAATACAGTCCACCGGTAAGCTCACGCATTACAACAAAATCAAAACCGTCACCGATGATCTCATCCTTAAGGGGACATGCTTCCTTCAGCTCATTGTAAAGTACAGCCGGACGAATATTAGCAAATAGGTTCAATCCCTTACGGATAGCAAGCAGTCCCGCTTCCGGTCTTAGATGAGGAGGCAGGCTATACCAGTTGGACTGACCAACATTACCACCGACTGCTCCTAATAGTACACTATCACTGTTCTTCGCTGTCTCAAGGGCTTCCTCTGTCAGCGGTACTCCGGTTGCATCGATGGATACACCACCCATCAGCACCTCGGTATATTGAAAGGAATGCCCAAAGCTTGTTCCTACCTGATCAAGCACCTTCTTTGCTTCTGTAATAATCTCCGGTCCGATCCCATCACCGGGAATGACTGCGATGTTGTAATTCATCCTGGGTTACCTCCGTTGGGTTGATAGTATGATTTTAAAGTATAAAGTTCTGGGTAGTTTGTACGGTGTAATCTGTACGTAAATGTACTGTGTAGTATGTGTCAAAAGGCAAAAGCCTTTTTCTAGATAGGATAGAAGGATATCGCGAGTGAACTCGCATATCCTTCTATTCTATCTAGAAAGCACCTTCGGTGCTTTTGACACATAGTACATAATAAATAATACTGTTTGAGTGATGTCTCTTACTCTACTCATCTTATACTCTGTGTGTTTGCGTCTCACAGATTTCTATTGCTATTTTAGCATATAGTCTGCTATAATTAAAATACATATTATTAATATCAGTTATAACGATATGTTATACAACAATTCTATATTCAAAGGAGTGTTTGCAATGGAGCAAAATCTGTCCTTATACTACATATTTAATTGTGTTTCGGAAGCCGGTAATATTTCAAAGGCGGCTAAACAGCTATACATCAGTCAACCAGCCGTCAGCAAATCGATTCAAAGTCTGGAAGAAAATCTCGGTGTTATTTTATTTATTCGCAGCTCACGTGGTGTTAAGATGACGGATGAAGGCAAACTCCTTTATGAATATACGAAGAGTGCTTTTGACACCTTAAAGTGCGGCGAGGAAAACTTAAGGCATGTTCATGACTTGGGGATCGGACACCTTCGTATCGGTGCCAGTACTACTTTATGTAAATATCTTCTCCTACCGTATCTGAATGGCTTTGTTAAGGAGAATCCCCACATTAAGATTACTATTGATAATCAATCCTCATCCCATACGATGAAGCTTCTGGAGAATAATGCGTTGGATCTTGGTCTCGTTGCCAAACCGGACAGTGATTCCTTCCAGTTCTATTCTCTGGGACCGATTGAAGATATTTTTGTAGCAACGAAATCATACCTGGATAATCTGATCCTGCGCGAAAACAGCCCGGATATCTTCTCCAGTGCTAATATTATGCTGATGGATAAGGAAAATGTCTCCAGAAAATATATCGATGATTATTTTAAGGCTAATTCCATCGAGCCAAAGAACATATTAGAAATCAGTAACATGGACCTATTAATCGAGTTTGCAAAAACCAGCCTTGGAGTTGCCTGTGTCATCAAGGAATTTGTGACGAAGGAGCTTGAAGAGGGATCACTGGTGCAGATCCAGCTGAAAACTCCGGTTAACAAAAGAGAGGTTGGCTTTTCCTATTCCAAAAATGCCTACCTCTCTGATCCAATGCAAAAATTTATGAATTATATCTCCGGCGGTGCATCCTCAGAATCCGCCTCCGGTGTACTATTCTGAGCAGGTGTATCTGCCTGAACAGGTTTACTGGTCGGTGTAGGTTTATTGGTAGGTGTCTTCTCCGGTGTCGGTGGTTCAATGTAATCCGGTCGTTCCTTTACCAAGAAATCTGCACTGACATAATGAACCTCGCCCCCTTGTGCAAAGCTTGCCCATCCATCCACGATCTCGATAACCTCTATCTTCTCTGTGTGTACAAGAAAGCCAACGACTTCTCCATCCTTCGAGGGAGTTCCTCTAACATTCAAGATTGCATCGTATTTATCCAGCTTCACGTACATGGTTGTTGTCTGTCCAACATGCAGCGGCTTCGGTGTCGGAGTAGTCTCCCCGTCCTCGTTCGTTGTCTCTGAATCGCTGTCTGTCGTATCTTCCTGTGTTGTACCCTCTGTAGCATCCTCGTCTGTCGCCTCACTGCTATCCTCTGACTCTGGGATTGGTGTCGGGATGAAGTTCGTCATCTGCCCCTTATCTCCACAGCCTGTCATCGTTAATACAGTAATTATAATAATCAACAATAAGCCTTTTTTCATATTCCACACTCCAACTCAAATCGAATAAATTCCTTTACTATCATAGCACATTTGTCCTATTTTACAATGCTAATTTGCAAAATTAGCTATTTTTTCTTCTCTTTGATATCTTTGGTAAATGCTATAAAAGCGTTTGGTACGCTGTATATATCGATAAGTTCCGAGATGTCAGCCCACACAATCTTATTTTCCCTGGTATACTGCTCAGGCAGCTCCTCCAGATGAATATGATACCCGGACATGTGCCATTCTACATGGGAGAAAATATGCTTTGCATCCTTCATCTGATCGACCTCATCCCATACAAATCCTAAGTCGGAAAGGATCTGCCGGAGCTCTTCCTTCGTAACCTTTTTCTCAATTCCCGGAAGCTCCCATAGACCGGCCAAGAGCCCTTTTTCAATTCTTTTTCGGATGGCATATTGACTTTGATACTCAAGCAAAAGTATTGTTCTGTCTTCTTTCCGTCGTTCCTTCTTCGCCGGCTTTACCGGTATCTGTAACATGGTGTCTTCGTGATAGGCTCTGCACAGATGAATCACGGGGCACCGGTCACAAAGTGGCTTACCGTTCGGAAGGCATACGGTGGCTCCCAATTCCATCAGCGATTGATTAAAATCTCCGGGACGATCCTCGGGCATGATTGCCAGAATATCCTTCCACAGCTCCTTCTTTACTGCTGTCTGTGTGATATCTTCAAAGCTTCCTGCAATCCGCTTCATTACACGCAGAACATTCCCATCCACTGCGGGAACCGGTATCCCGTAAGCGATGGAAGCGATGGCACCCGCCGTATATTCACCGATTCCGGGTAAGGTCAGCAGTGCCTCATAGCTTGCCGGCAGCTCACCATCATACTGATCCATAAGAACTTTGGCAGCCTTTTGCAGGTTACGAGCTCTACTATAATAACCAAGACCTTCCCAGAGCTTAAGGAGCTTTTCTTCTCCCGCTTCCGCAAGACTCTTAATATCAGGCAATTCCCTTGTGAACCGATCATAATAACTCTTAACCGCCTCTACTCTTGTCTGTTGGAGCATAATCTCCGAAATCCAGACATAATAGGGCTTCGGGTTCTCTCGCCATGCCAGTATTCTGGCATTATAATCAAACCAGTGGAGCAGATAGGGCACAACCTCTTTATAATCATATGACATGTTATAACCAGCCTTTCTGATGTCAACTAACTATGTATAATTCAGATCAAATCATAGCTACATACCTCTCCGTATTAATCCTGCTTGTATCCTTTATTCCTTCCTCATATAAGCAGACTTATCAAAACGTTATATCAGGAATACCCTGACATCCTATTATTCTATCTTATTTATTGGACGGCATCAACAGCCTATTTTATCCCAATATTCCCTTCCAATATACACCAATACCAAGCAATCATAACTCACAGGAAGCAAAAGCCGGCAGCTGCTGCCCTTTGCAACAGATACCGGCCAAGTTTAACCTTATAATCCAACTTAACGAGCCTACCCTTTGCGTTAGTATGTGCCTGCATCTTCGATGCAGCACACAACCTGTAAGAACAAGGAGTTCGCTCCAATGGGCAAACTTCGCAGCTTCTTCCCGTGTAAAATGGTCTTAATTCACACTATACTGCCTGCTCCCTCTCTAAGAACTTGTACTGGGAAAGATACAATTCACTATAATAACCCTTCTTCTCCAGAAGCTCATCATGGGTTCCCATTTCCTGAATTAATCCACCGTCCACATACATAATGCAATTCGAATTTTTGATGGTGGAGAGACGGTGAGCGATGATAAAAGAGGTTCGGTTTGCCAGAAGCTTACTTAAGCCCTCCTGTAACAAGATCTCTGTCTCGGTGTCGATACTTGAAGTAGCCTCATCCAGTATCAATATCTTCGGATCAGCGAGTAAGGCCCTCGCAAAGCTGATTAACTGTCTCTGACCCACAGAGAGTCTGGTTCCACGTTCATTTACCTGAGTATTATAGCCATTCTCCAGGTTCATTATGAAATCATGAGCACGCACCGTCTTCGCTGCCTCAATTACCTGCTCATCCGTGGCTTCCATATTACCATACCGGATATTATCCATAATGGTACCGGAGAAGATGAAGCTGTCCTGAAGCATAACACCCATCTGCTGACGAAGTGACTTAATCGTCACCTTACTGATGTCCGTACCGTCAATCGTGATGAGACCGGAGTCCAGATTATAGAAACGGCTGATCAGGTTAATAATGGTCGTCTTTCCTGCACCGGTTGGCCCGACGATTGCAAAGGTATCACCGACCTTTGCTTTGAAGCTGATCCCGTTCAGAACCTTTACTCCGTCCTCATAGCTAAAGGTTACGTCCTTAAATTCTACCTCCCCCTTAATACGAGGCATCGGATAAGCATCCTTACAATCCTTTACTACAACCGGTTCATCAATGGTCTCAAAGATGCGCTCCAGATAGGATACCGCAGTAAGAATGGAGTTATAGAAGCTCGCCAGTGTATTCACCGGAGCCCAGAACCTTCCGACATAGCTTGTCATCGCAATCAAGGCACCGATCGTGATACCCTTGACTCCTTTATCCATCCAAGCAATACCTAGAACAAAGACAGCCACATTCGTCCAGGTTGCAATATTCTGTATTGCCGGCCATAGTATAAAATTCAATTTTACTGCACGCATCCAAGCATTTCTATAATCATTACTCAAGGTATTAAAGATCTTAATATTCTCCTGCTCTCTGGTAAAGCTCTGGGTCACGCGGATACCGTTGATGCTTTCTGCGATATACGCATTGAGATTGGAGGATTTATTACTTGACTGCTGCCAAGCTACTCTCTGTTTTTTCTTAATAATAAATATAATTGCCATCAGCAAAGGAAGACCGCATAAGCATAGAATGGTCAGCCTTACATTGATATAAAGCATACAGCCTACAATAAAGAATAAGCTGAATAACTCCGTGATCGTATTCACGATACCATTGGATAAGAGATCACTTAAGCTGTTAACGTAATTTACGACACGTACCTGTATCTTCCCATGGGGTTTATCATCATAATAAGAGAAGGGCAGCTCCTGAAGATGGCGGAAGATATCAATTCTTATGGTATGTATGATATTTTGGCCAAGTCTTGAGGTTATGGTAATCCTTGCTCGAATAATTAATGAAGTGACAAAATAGATCACCAACAGCACCAGACTGACAATGACGATTCCGGCAATATTCTTCTTCGGAATGTAATCATCCATAATCATCATTAAAAAGATCGGGGTCAGCATACCAAGGGCCGAGGATACGGTCATCAGAAATATTGTGAAAATCATATCCTTACGATATGGCTTAATATAGGTAGCCAGGCGCTTCAAATGGGAAAAGTTAAATTCGGTTTGCAATGTTTCATCAATATCATATTTATTTCTAGCCAACCTTACTTCCCCCTTTCAACCATTCATTATGACGATGGGAGCCTTTGCCCTGTATGATGGTATCAAAATCTCCGTATTGATGATGGAATACGGTATAATAATAGCCCATCTTCTGTAGGAGCTCCTCGTGGGTTCCCGATTCGATAATTCTTCCATCATCCACTACCAATATCTGATCGGCATCTTTAATCGACGAAATACGGTGAGCAATTATAAATACATTGTGATTCTCATGTAAGGAACCTAGTTCATTCTGAATCTGTGATTCGGTCTCCATATCTACCGCTGAGGTCGTATCATCCAAAATAATAATCGAAGGATTCTTAAGTAAGGCTCTCGCTAAGGATATCCTCTGCTTCTGTCCTCCAGAGAGTCCTACTCCTCGTTCACCGACAATCGTGTCATACCCGTCCGGCATCTGAAGGATAAAGCTATGGGCATTGGCAATCTTTGCAACTGCTTCTACCTCTTCAAAACTGCAATCGGGCCTTCCATATGCAATATTGCCCTCGATGGTGTCAGAGAACAGGAATACATCCTGCATTGCCATTCCGATATTATCACGTAGGGAATAGAGGTCCATATCCTTCAGATTAATGCCGTCGATCTTAATCTCACCTTCCGTTACATCATAAAAGCGGCATAGCAAGTTCATAAGCGTCGATTTACCGGAGCCTGTGGCGCCGATAATTCCTACGGTCTGACCGGGCATAATATGAAAATTAATATCCTTTAGTATCACTTCATCGTCCGCATGATAGCTCACATGATCGAATACAATATCTCCGCGAAAACGCTCTTTCGTGATTGCATGCTCCGGCTCCCTGATCGTAGGTTCAATCATAACTGTATTATAGATCTTCTCCACAGAGGTCACAAACCTTTGATAATCATTAGCCAACCAGCCTGCTTGGCGCAGCGGCATATTTAACATCCACAGATATCCGCTTACCGTTACCAGCTTACCCATGGACATATAACCCTTGACTACCATGATACCGCCGACCAGATATAGGATAATGGACAAAACATTGGCCAGGAACTCGAAGATCGGCACATATTTCTTCCAAATCTCCGCTGCACCTAGTTCCGCTTCCCGGTAACCGTTATTCTCCTTATTGAATTTCTCAATTTCATAATCTTCCTTCGCAAAGGCTTTCACCACGCGGTTACCGCTGACATTCTCCTGAACGAAGGTATTCAGGCTGGAGAAATGCTGACGGATATTGTGAAATGCCGGCTTTACCGCCTTCAGCTGCTTCGCTGTGGTAATGGCTGTTAATGGAAGTACCGCAATCATGCATACTGCCATACGCCAGTCTACGACGAAGATCATAATTAGAGCGATGATGAACAAAAGCGCGCTTTCATAAACTCCATAGATTACGAATGCTACAAAATGTCGTATCGCTTCCATATCACCGGTCTGTCTGGACATCAGGTCACCGGTCCGGTTCTTATTATAGAAATTAAAGTCCTGTGCAAGTAAGTTTTGATATACATAATCACGCATTGTATATAACATACCCTGTGAGGATTTCTCGAATATCACCAGAAACCAATATTTCAATACTGCACGTAACAGATTCGTCACGATCAAGATAATCATCATGATTGGCAGTATCCTACGGTTACCTCCTTTTATAATATCATCTACAATGATACCTGAGATGTGTGGATTAACAATCGCCATCATACAGGTGACTGTAACTAATATCATTGCAAATACAAGTTTCGCGCGGTACTTCTTCAAAAAGGAAAAGAACCACTGCATTGCAGTCATAAATAAACCCCCTCATTGGTATGCCATATTTTATGCCTCTCTCATTATAGCGCGTCTCACAATAAAAAGAATGGATATTTTTATCGTTCTTAATGTGATTTGTTATAATCGCTATTGTACTTATTCTATGTAAAGTGATACAATATTGAACAAGCTAACGATACTATAATTCTTTGAGTTGTTAAAATCAATAGGTAATCTTGTCAAATAATTTTTAAAATTTAATTTACCTATTCCGATCACTAATGTTATAATAACACTGTTATGTCCGACCTATTTTAGTTCGGACGAATCTTCTTTTGCATTGTATGGAGGCTATATGGCTTTTGATTATGATTTAACGTATAATGACTTTAATCCGACTGTTTTCTATGTTACGAAGATCAAGATGGTGAATGAAGGGGTTTATCATGACCATGACTATACAGAACTAGCTTATATATTATCCGGAAAAGGGAAATATATGGTTGAAGGGAAAGAATATGAGGTTAAGGCTGGTGATCTGCTTATCTGTAATCCCGGCGTAAAGCATACTCACATCATCACTAACCCCAAGGAACCAACCATAGAGTTTATCTCCGGCTTCACCGATTTTCATTTCAAGAATATGGCTCCGAATTCGATCGAATTTGCTGAGGGAGGCTGTATCCTGCATACGACAGCCGAGCTTAAGCAGGAGATCTCCATGCATTGTTATGCAATGATAGCCGAAAGAGAAAGTAATCAGGTTGGGCGATACTTTATGTTCAAGACTCACCTGATGCAAATGCTGTTGCTGGTTATGAGGGAAATAGCTCATGTTGATAAATGTGAGCAGAAGGGCTGTAATTTTGAAACCTATAATAAGAGTTACGCCGTCAATCGCATCATAAATTACCTGAATGAAAATTATGAACACAAGATATCTTTGGAGCAGATTGCACATAATATGTATTTGAGCCCTGTCTATATCTCTAAGATATTTAAGGAAGAGACGGGTGAGTCACCTATCAACTATTTAATTAAGATTCGCTTGGAGAAAGCAAAGGATATCTTGTTGAATTCTGACAGCGGCAGCATCAAGAATATCGCTAATCAGGTCGGTTACGATGATGTATATCATTTCAGCAAGCTGTTTAAAAAGTATTATGGCATCTCACCTCTTTATTATAAGAAGAGAGCCATGCGGAAGAACGCATCCAGCGAGTAAGGAAGAGGGTTAATGATAAGATGAATTCATTTGAAGCAATATTCTCAAGAAGATCCATTCGGCATTTCAAACAGGAGAAGCTGGATTGGGAAATCATCGCAGATCTCTTAGATTATGCGAATAAGCTTCCTATGCTGATGGAAGGCATAGCGGTAGAGTTTAAATTAGTAAGTAACATTGAAGCAAAGCAGGGCTTCTACGGTCCTTTTAATGTAAAAGCACCTTATTACTTATGCATCTCCTCCGAAGCGAAGGAGGATTATATGCTGAATGCCGGTTATCTGATGCAACAGATCAACCTATACCTGACTGCAAAAGGTCTTGGTACCTGCTTCCTGGTCGCTTATCCGGGAAGTGGTCTTAAGGCAACCATGAAGTATGAGTACGTGGTGGCATTAGCCTTCGGAAAAACCAACGCAGCATTAACCAGAGAAAGCTCTGAGGCAAAACGTCTCCCGGAGAGCGAAATCGTGGTCTATAAGGAAGAGGTCACACCGGATGTCAAGCAGGTACTGGCAGCAGCCCGCCTCGCTCCGTCCGCCTTTAATAGTCAACCCTGGCGCTTTGTGGTCTATTCGAATCGTATCCACGTATTCGCGAAGAAGAACCTCTTCATTGCAAAAGCACTGGATTACAACAAGATGATTGATATGGGAATCATGATGGCTAATCTCCTGCTTACTGCAGAGGAATTATGGGTAGACTTATCCTTAAGCAAATCAGAAGCATTAAAGAACAGACAATTTCAGAACAATGATTATGTCTGCACCATAACAATTGGTTAAATTACACAAACAATATAAATTATAATAAAAACTCAAAAATTTCATCCAGAGGTATTGACATCCGGTCAAATCTATAGTATATTATGTCATGTGCTTACGAAAACCAAGCAAGCACAGAGATAATATGCGCGAGTGGCTCAGTGGTGGAGTATCGCCTTGCCAAGGCGAGGGTCGCGGGTTCGAATCCCGTCTCGCGCTGTCATAAAGAAAAAAGGATATCCTAATGGATATCCTTTTTTACTTTATTCGAGTCCAATCCTGGACTCGAAGTTCGAATGTCTCCGCTCCGCTCCGGTCCGTGCAGAACCGAGGTCCACTGGACCTCGTGCACCGTCTCGCGCTGTCACGAAAAGGAACTAGCAAAAGCTAGTTCCTTTTTTCGTGACCCCGTGTAGTCCAGATTCAAACTCAACCAGACCGAGCATTAGGAAGAACAAGAATGGAGGCTCACACGCCGTGATTCTTGTTCTTCTGACGGCTTTGCGTAGCAAAGACGTTGCGAGGAGTCGCGGGTTCGAATGTCTCCGCTCCGGTCCGTGCAGAACCGAGGTCCACTGGACCTCGTGCACCGTCTCGCGCTGTCACGAAAAGGAACTAGCAAAAGCTAGTTCCTTTTTTC